>NZ_JBHXJE010000018.1:0-105319 GCF_042723275.1 Streptomyces sp. NPDC058373
GTTCCTGGGTGGCGGTCGCCACCCAGGAACCGGGCCCTTCGGCCGTCCGCTACCGGCCGACGCCCGCCGGGGCCATGCCGGCCTGCTGCCGCAGGGTCGCCACCGGGGGGCGGCGCGCCGGGCCGGTGCCCGCGATCTCCCGCACCGTCCGGCGCAGGCCCTGCTCCAGGGTGGCCATGGTCCGGCGGGCCTGCGGGGTGTCGACGTGGATGACGTTCATGTGCAGTCCCTCCTCGTCGCGCTGGAACCAGAGGCAGGCGCCGTTGGCACGGGACGACCAGACGTGGGTGGTGGGCCGCCACACGCCGTGGTGGGCGGCGCCGGGGCACCGGCGCATGTCGATGTAGGAGAAGAAGTTCACCGGGTACGGCCACGAGGTCGCGGCGAAGTGCTCGGGGGCCAGCAGTTCCCACGCCCGCACGAAGGGCACGTCGATGTGGCGGATCATCTCCGCGAAGGCGGCTCTCGCCCCGGCCATGAGGTCGGGCAGCTCCATGCCCGCCCGGACCGGGAACTCGATGGGCATCGTGTTGACGAACCAGCCGACGGCGTGCCGCCAGGGCCCGTCGCCCCGTTCGCTGACGGGCATCAGCGCGCGGTAGACGTCCGGCCCGCCGGCCTCCCGCAGGCAGCGGGCGAGCGCGGCCATGACGCCCATGAAGGGCTTGCCGCCCGCGTCCCGGCACGCCTGGTCGAACGCCGCCGTCCCCGCCGCGTCCAGCAGGGTGCAGGCGCCGTTGACGATCGGGTACAGCCGCCCCGTCTCGACCCCGAGGTCCAGCGGGAACGGCGGGAAGAAGGCGCCGGTGCGCTCCGTGAAGGCCCGCCAGTGGTCGAGGCGTCGGTCGTCGGCGGCCAGGGTGAGGAAGCGGTTCCGCTGGGTGTCGGCGAAGTCCAGGTAGCTGCCGGTTCGGGGCAGTTCCGGCTCGTCGCCGGAGAGGGCGGCGGCGTAGGCGTGGGCGATGTCGTGGGCCACGTTGGGCATCGAAACGCCGTCGCAGACGATGTGGTCGAAGGCCAGGTACACGGTGCTGCAGGCGTCGCGGACCACGGCGCCCATCGTGAACAGGGGCCACGCCAGGGTGTCGATGGTGGCGCGGAACCGGGCGGCCAGGAAGCCGCGTACCGCCTCCGTGGTGGTGAACTCGCCCAGTTCCGCCGCGTCCAGGGTCAGTCCGCCGGGGTCGTACGACGCGCACGAGAGATCACCGGCCAGCCGCTGGAACGCGCACCGCAGCACCTCGTGGCGGCGTACGAAGGAGAGCAGCGCCTCCTCCAGGGCCGCCTGGTCCAGTGGGCCGGGCAGTTCGAAGGTCACCGCGATCCAGGACGCCACCTGGTCGTCCGCATCCCGGCTCTGCTCGGCGGCCGTGAAGTGCTTGTCCTGGTTGAAGGAGGCCCGCCGGGCGGCCTCGGGCCCGCCGCCGCCCGGCGCGTCCGTCGAGCGGAGCTGCCATTCGATGAGCCTGCCAGGGGCCACATCGAGCGTCTCCAAGGGGAACTGCCGCATATCGGATCGCCTTTCCGCTCAGAGCCGACCCGTGCTCAACGAAGCCCCGCTTTCTTCGTCACGCCTGTCCGCCGCCCGCCCGCGCCCCTGGCCTCCCCGTCTCCTGCCAGTAGGATTGCGGCCATGCGGTCCTCCGGTCACTCTCCGTCCTCGCCCCGCCCGCCGCTCGGTCCGGCTCAGCACGGGCTGCTGAAGGAGCGGATCGCGCGGCAGTTGGAGCACGACATCCGGTCGGGCCGTTTCGCGGTGGGCCAGAAACTGCCGTCGGAGCGGGAGCTGGCCACCGAGTTCGAGGCCAGCCGGGGCGTCGTCCGGGAGGTGCTGCGGCGGCTGGAGGCCCAGCACCTGATCGAGGTGGCGCCGGGCCGCGGGTCGTTCGTCCGCGAGCAGGCATCCGGGCGGGCGCGGGACTACGACGCGCTGTACCGGGCGGGGCGGCCCACCGTGCGCCAGCTCATCGAGGCGCGGATCCCGATGGAGACGGAGATGGTGCGGCTGGCCGCGGAGCGGGCCACCGACGACGACATCGCGGCGCTTCGCGCGACGCGGGACGCCCTGGAGCAGGCGAGCGACGTGGTCGACAAGGCGCGCGCGGACCTCGCCTTCCACGACGCCATCGCCGTGGCGAGCAAGAACCCCGTGCTGCGGATCATGCTCTCGTCGATCAGCGGGATGATGTTCGAGCTGATGCTGCGCTCCAACTCCGACCCGTCGATCGGCAAGCCGGGCGTGCCGCACCACCCGGAGATCTTCGAGGCGCTGGAGGCGCGCGACGGGGACCTGGCCTCCCTGCGGATGCGCGAGCATCTGAGGCTGGGGCTGCTGACCTACGGGGCCGACCTGGACGTGCAGGTGGACCTCATGGCGCGCAACCACATCGAGACACTGCTGGAGCAGGGCGGCAGGGCGTAGGCCGCGCGGGGCTCACCCCCGCCCCTGGCAAGACCCGGCGCATCCGGCCACCCCTCCCCGGCACCGCCGGGCGGGCTTCCGGCGGCGTCCTGCCGGCCTCTCGTCGCCGTCCGATCGGCGAGATTCTCGCTCTGAGGGGTGTTGCATCGATGTTTCCTCCTGTTACGTTCAGCCCGACCCAACTGGTCCTACCAGTTGGACCACGTGGTCCGGAGGGTCGCGTACGTTCGTGCAGAGAGGCAAGGGACGGCGATGTCCACGAGCAGCCACCCACTGAGTCGGCGCTCCTTCGGCCGGCTCGCCGCCGTTTCGGCGGCGGCGGTCGGCACCACGGCACTCGGCGCCTGCGGACCGGGAGGGGGCAGGCCGTCGGCCAACACCCCGCTGCGGATCATGGCCATCAACCACGTGTGGTCGCAGGCGGTCAAGCGGCGGCTCGGGGAGTTCGAGGAACTCGTCGGGCGGCGGGTCTCCATGACCCTGCTGACGGCGGACCAGCTCGCGAGCAGCTACAACGTCAAGCTCAACGCGTCCGGTTCCGACGTGGACGTCATGATGGTGCGCGCCTTGCAGGAGCAGACGCTGTTCGCGCACAACGGCTGGCTGGTCGACCTGACCGACCGCGTCGAGGGCGACGCGGAGTTCGACTGGTCCGACTTCCAGAAGGCCCCCCGCGCCGCCTCGGCCACCAAGGGCCAGGTGCTCAGCGTCCCCGTCGTCACGGAACGCCCGGTCCTCTACTACCGCAAGGATCTCGCCGCCGACCTGGGCGGCGTCCCGCGCACGCTCGACGCGCTGATGGCCGCCTCGCTGGAGGCGGCCGACCGCGGCCGCGGCCGGTACGGCTTCGTCGGGCGCGGCCAGCGCAGCGGCGCCGTCTCGCAGTGGTCGAGCTTCCTCTACTCGTACGGCGGTGACTTCATCGTCGACGGCGCCTCGGGCATCGGCAGCCGGGAGGCGCTCGCCGCGTACGCGTACTACGGGCGGCTGCTGGGCCGTACCGGACCACCGGGGTCGACCAACATGAGCCTGGAGCAGGCCATGCCGATCTTCGCGCAGGGCAAGGCGGCCTTCTACATCGACGCCGACGCCATCTACAGCAGCTTCCTGGACCCGAAGGTGGCCACCCGGCAGGTGCGGGAGTCGGTGGGGTTCGCCCCGTTCCCGGCGGGTCCCGCCGGGGCGCGGCCGCACAACATCCCCTCCTGGAGTCTGGGCATCAACCAGTTCTCGCTGCTGCGCGACGACGCCTGGCAGTTCATCCGGTGGGCCGCCGGGGTGGAGCAGTCCCGCACGCTCCAGGAGGCGGGAATACCCGGGGCGCGCGCCTCGGTCTGGTCGGACCCGCGGTCCCTGCGGAAGTTCCCCGCCGAACTGGCCGAGGCGATGCGGGTCAACGCCCGGCGCGGGCTCGGCTACGACCGGCCCCGCGTCCTCCAGGTGGGCCGGGCCCGGGACATCATCGGCCGCCCACTCGTCGCGGGCATCCTGGGCGAGCCCGTCGCCCCCGCCGCGCGGGACGCCGACGCCGAGTTCGCCGACTTCCTCGTCCGCGACAACCGCCACAAGGAATCCTGATGAGCACCACCGGACTCGCCCCGGCCCCGGCCGACGCCGCCCGGGCGCCCCGCCCGGTCCCGCCGCGGCGCACCCGCACCTTCGAGCAGGCCAACCGGCGGCTGAAGTGGGCGATGCTCGCTCCGGCCCTGCTGTTCGTCGGCGCCATGATCATCTTTCCGCTGGTCTTCACCGCCGACCTGAGCGTCAGCGACGCCTTCGGCGCGGTGAACGCGGGCAAGGAGTACACCGGGCTGACCAACTTCACCGACGCGCTCGGCGACACCCGGCGGTTCTGGCCGGCCGTCGGACGCACCGTCACCTTCACCGTCGGGGCCGTGCTGCTGGAGACCGTGCTCGGGCTGGCGCTGGCGATGCTGCTGCGCAAGCCCTTCCGCGGCATGCGCTGGGTGCGCACCGTCCTGATCGTGCCGCTGCTGGCGGCGCCCGTGGCGATCGGCATCCTGTGGCTGCTGATCCTGGACCCGACCAACGGCATCGCCAACCACCTGCTGGCCTCGATCGGCCTGCCCCGCCAGGAGTTCCTCGGCTCGGTCGGGCAGTCGCTGCCCACCCTCATGCTGATCGACGTCTGGCAGTGGACGCCGATGATGACGCTGCTGCTCCTCGCCGGCCTGACCACCCTGCCCCAGGAGCCGGAGGAGGCCGCCCTCGTCGACGGCGCGGGCCCCTGGCAGCGGTTCCGGTACGTCGTCCTTCCCATGCTCGCGCCCACGCTGGCCACCGCCCTGGTCCTGCGCGCCGTGGACGCGCTCAAGACCTTCGACCTGCTGTACGCGACGAAGGGGCCGGGCGGCGGCTCCGACTTCGAGGTCGAGACGCTCAACGTCTACGCCTACGGCCTCACCTTCGACTACCAGGAGTACGGCCTCGCCGCGGCCGTCCTGGTGCTGTTCACGCTGTTCATCATCGGTGTCGTCGTCCTCATGCGCCGCCGTGGCGGAGGGAAGAACGCATGACCACTGCAACCGGCCCCGTGCCCTCCACCGCCGCGGTCCGCGACCGGCGCCGCCGGGCCGCCTCCGCCGCCCGCGCGCTCGCCGTCGTCCTGACGGTGCTCGTCTTCGCCCTGCCGATGGTGTGGATGTTCGCCGCCGCGTTCAAGACGAACGTGCAGGTGACCGACCCGTCGGTGGGCCTGTGGTTCACCCCGACGCTGGAGAACTTCCGCTCCGTCTTCGAGGCCGGGCAGATCGTCCGCTCGATGGGCAACTCGCTGCTGGTCGGGGTGGTGTCCACCGTGCTGTCCGCGGTGATCGCCGTCCCGGCCGCCTGGGCCGTGGGCCGCTTCGCGATGCACCGTACGGCCTCGGTGATTCTCGTCGCCCGCATCGTCCCGGCGATCTCCCTGCTGGTGCCCTGGTACTACCTGTTCGCGCAGATGGGGCTGGTCGGCTCGTACACCGCGCTCGTGCTGAGCCACATGTTCGTCTCCGTGCCGCTGATCATGTGGATCATGATCAGCTTCTTCGCCGGTCTGCCGGTGGAGCTGGAGGAGGCGGCGCAGGTAGACGGGGTCAGCGCGTTCGGCGCCTTCTGGCGCATCACGCTGCCCCTCGCCGCGCCGGGCACGGCGACGGCCTCCCTGCTGGCCTTCGTCTTCAGCTGGAACAACTTCATGTTCGCCCTGGTCTTCGCCGACGACACCACACAGACCGTCCCCGTGACCCTCTTCAACTTCATCTCCTACGCCAGCACCGACTGGGGCGGACTCATGGCCGCCACGACCCTGATCACCCTGCCCGTCCTCCTCGCCGCCCTGCTGGGCCAGAAGTACCTGATCGCCGGACTCACCTCCGGCGCCACCAAGGGCTGACCACCTCCCCCGCCCCACACGGAAAGAGCACCCACCGCATGAAGATCGTCGACGCGAAGGTCGTCGTCACCAGCCCCGGACGCAACTTCGTCACGCTCAAGCTGACGACCGACGACGGTCTGACGGGCCTCGGGGACGCCACCCTCAACGGACGCGAACTCGCCGTCGCCAGTTACCTGTCGGACCACGTCGCGCCGCTGCTGACCGGGGTGGACCCGCACCGCATCGAGGACACCTGGCAGTACCTGTACAGAGGCGCGTACTGGCGGCGCGGCCCGGTCACCATGGCCGCCGTCGCCGCCGTCGACGTGGCCCTGTGGGACATCAAGGCCCAGGCCGCCGGTCTCCCCCTGTACCAGCTCCTGGGCGGGGCCAGCCGCGACCGGATCGGCACCTACGGCCACGCCAACGGCCGCGACATCCCCGAACTCCTCGACTCCGTCCGCGCGCGGCTCGCCGAGGGGTACCCGGCGGTCCGCGTCCAGACCGGCATCCCGGGTCTGCGGGCGGTCTACGGCGTCCACACCACCGACAGCGGCGGCACGGCCGTCCTGCACCAGCAGGCCCGCCCGCTCGTGGAGGACTGGGACACCGACGCCTACCTGCGCCACCTGCCGGCCGTCTTCGACGCCGTCCGCTGCGAGTTCGGCCCCGAGCTGCCCCTCCTGCACGACGCCCACCACCGGCTCACGCCCATCCAGGCGGCCCGCCTCGGCAAGGACCTGGAGCCCTACCGGCCGTTCTGGCTGGAGGACTGCACCCCGGCGGAGAACCAGGAGGCGCTGCGCCTCGTGCGCCGCCACACCACCACTCCGCTGGCGGTCGGCGAGGTGTTCAACACCGTCCACGACTACCAGACCCTCATCACCGAGCAGCTCATCGACTACGCCCGCTCCGCCGTCACCCACTTCGGCGGCATCACCCCGCTCCGCAAGCTCTTCGACTTCGCCGCCCAGTACCAGGTCAAGTCCGCCATCCACGGGCCCGAGGACATCTCCCCCGTCGGCATGGCTGCCGCCCTCCACCTGGACCTGGCCGTCCACAACTTCGGCATCCAGGAGTACTCCGGCCACACCCCGCTCACCCACGAGGTCTTCCCGCACGCCTACACCTTCACCGACGGCCACCTCCACCCCGGCGACGCCCCCGGCCTCGGCGTCCGCCTCGACGAGGAGCTCGCCGCCGCCCACCCGTACGAGGCGGCGTACCTGCCCGTCAACCGCCTCCAGGACGGCACCCTGCACGACTGGTAGGCGCCGAGCGGACAGGCTGACGCGTGGGCGGACCGGCCGCGCGTCAGGGGCCGTCCGTCCGCCGCGTCCCGGCCGCGGCCGACGGGCTGGTCGGGCCCGCGGTGGTTCCGGTGCACGAAGGTGCCGCGGGCCGGGGGGCGGCGGGCCGGGTCGTGACGGGGGTGTGCGCCGCCGCCTCCCGTCCGTAGGCTCGTAGCCGGTCGGGCGCCGGGGGGCGGCATGCCCGGGGGAAAGGCGTAGGTGTGCGGATGTCCGGGAGCCGTCGGCTGCTCGCTGTCAGTGATCTCCACATCGGGTACGCGGAGAACCGCGAGATCGTCGAAGGGCTCCGCCCGGAAGGGGACGGCGACTGGCTGCTGGTCGCCGGTGACATCGGCGAGCTCGTCCGCGACGTGGAGTGGACGCTCCGCCTCCTCACCCGCCGCTTCGCCAAGGTGATCTGGACGCCCGGCAACCACGAGCTGTGGACCCCGCGCGGCGACACCGTGCAGCTCCGCGGCGAGGCGCGCTACCAGCATCTGGTCGCCCTCTGCCGCCGCCTCGGCGTGGTGACGCCGGAGGACCCGTACCCGGTCTGGGAGGGCGCCGACGGGAGCTCCACCCTGATCGTCCCCCTCTTCCTCGGCTACGACCACACCTGGCGCCCGGAGGGGACGCACACCAAGGAACAGGCGCTGGCGTACGCGTACGACACCGGGGTGGTCTGCACCGACGAGATGCTGCTGCACCCGGACCCGTACCCGGGCCGGGACGACTGGTGCCGGGCCCGTGTCGCGCTGACGCGGCGCCGGCTCGACGCCGAGCGCGAGGGACGGCCGACCGTCCTGGTGAACCACTATCCGCTGGTGCGCGAGCCCACCCGGATCCTGCGGTACCCGGAGTTCGCCCAGTGGTGCGGCACGGAACTCACCGCCGACTGGCACCTGAGGTACGAGGCGGCGGTGATGGTTTACGGCCATCTCCACATACCGCGGACCACGCGGCACGACGGGGTGCGCTTCGAGGAGGTGTCGGTCGGCTACCCGCGCGAGTGGCGGCGCCGCCCGACGCCGCCGGGACGCCTGCGCACGATCCTCCCCGCCCCGGCGTGACCGGCTCCCGGCCAGGGCCGCGCCAGGTGCGGCGGGGCGCCGCAGGGTATTCTCACCCGCGCACACGGGGGCTCGGGGGGGGCTTCCGGCGACGGGAAGAGAGCAGTGATGGCATCGACCGCCGACCAGAGTGACCCGCGAGCGGAGCGCTGACATGCTGGAGACGATCCTGCCCGAGGGGCTGAGCGTCGTGGAGACCCGCGAGGACGTGCCGGACGCCACGCTCTTCCCGGAGGAGGAGCCGGTCGTCGCCCGGGCCGTGGAGAAGCGGCGGGCGGAGTTCACCACGGTGCGCCACTGCGCCCGGCGTGCCATGGCCGAACTGGGCTTGCCCCCGGCCCCGTTGGTGCCGGGCGAGCGGGGGGCGCCGCGGTGGCCGTCCGGGGTGGTCGGCAGCATGACGCACTGCGCCGGCTACCGGGCGGCGGTGGTCGGCCGGGCCTCGGAGTTCCGGTCCGTGGGCGTCGACGCCGAGCCCCACGACGCGCTCCCCGAGGGCGTCCTCGACACGGTCGCGCTGCCGACGGAGCGCGAGCGGCTCGCGGCACTGCGCCGCGAGCGGCCCGAAGTCCATTGGGACCGGCTGCTGTTCAGCGCCAAGGAGAGCGTCTACAAGGCGTGGTTCCCGCTGACCGGGCGCTGGCTGGGCTTCGAGGAGGCCGACCTCGTGTTCGGTCCCGGACCGGGGTCGGCTGGCACCTTCGAGGCGCGGTTGCTGGTGCCCGGCCACACCACGTCCGGCGATCCGCTGACCGGGTTCGCGGGGCGGTGGCGGGTGGAGGCGGGCCTGGTCTGCACCGCGATCGCCGTCCTGGCGCCCGTACGGTCCACGCCGCCCGCACCCCGGGCGGACCGGCCGTCCTCCGCGCCGACGACGACGCCTCCGAAGCCGTAGCACACCCGCGTCTCCCCCACGGCCGGACAGGCCGTGGGGGGAGGCGTTCGTCGGTCGGGGCCCGCTCAGCAGCCGGAAGCGCCGCAGGCCCCGCCCGCCTGCTCCTCGCCGCCGGTCGGGACGCGCGGGTCCCGGTCGGTGAGGCAGTAGAGCACACCCGACGGGTCGCGCATGACGATCCATTCCTTCCCCTCGGCCACGAACCGCGCGCCGAGCGCCTCGTGCCGCACCCGGGCCGACGCGGGGTCCAGTACCGCCAGGTCGAGATGGGCGTGGGCGGGCTGCTCGTCGTCGAGCCGTTGGACGAGGAACCGCACGGGGAGGCCGAGGGGCGGCCGGAGCCGGTAGAACTCCGGCTGGGTGCTGAGCTCCGGCCGCCAGCCGGTCAGCTCGGCCCAGAAGGCGAGTTCCCGTTCGTACGCGGCGGGGCCGACGTCGAGGCAGACCTGGTCCAGCCGCTCGTCCTCGACCACCGGGGGCGGCGTACGCTCCCCGGCCCACGGCACGACGCAGAAGCCGAGCCCGGCGGGCGAGCGCAGCACGCTGAGGCCCGGCTCCTCGAACTCCACGGCGGCGCCCGCCTGTCGGGCGTGCCGGACGAAGGCCAAGACGTCCTCGACGCACAGGTCCACGTGTGTTCCGCCGGGCCCGCCGGCCACCGACTGGTGCTTGACGCAGGGGTCGGCGTTGCCGGGCGGCAGGAAGGTGACGAACTCCCCGCCCTCCCCGCGCAGAGGGGAGAGTGCGGTGCCGGTGACGGCCGCCCAGAAGGTGCGGACGGCTTCCTCCGTCGGCTGGGGCCGGTCGGCGAAGGCGTAGATCCAGCGGATCGCGGGAGGCGGTGTGGCCGAGGGCGGGGTCATCGGGTCCTCCGGAGTCGGTGCCGTGGGGGGCGCCCCTCGATGATCGCGCAGGATCGCGGGCGGCGTCCCCGAACCCGGCGGGCTCGCGCGCCCGGTTCGCGCGCCGGGCGGTGGCTCAGCCGCCTTCCGCGACAGCCCGTCCGGTCCGCGCGGTGCTCTGGGCCGCTCAGGAGGCGAGGAACCGCAGCCCCTCCTCGGTGGCGGACCCGGGCTCTGCCGTCCAGATGACGAGTTGCTGATCGGGGTCGGTGGTGGCGGTGAGGGTGTCCCGGTCGAGGACCAGCGAGGGGGTGGCCGTCCACGCCTCGGCGCCGAAGGAGCCCTCGCCTCCCTCCACGACCACCTGGTCGCGGCCTGCCCCGGCCGCCCCCACAGCGGGACCTCGGCACCGGGGCGGGCGTAGCCGGGCGGGGCGTGCCTCTCTACGCGCCGGGGGCCGGGCGTCCGGTGAGCGACCAGGCAAGTTCGGCGCGCAGCGGGCCCGAGCGGGCCACCAGGTTGCCGTGGTCGGAGGCGAGCGGGGCGAGCTGGGAGCCGTGGCAGAGCACGGCGGCGCGTTTGGCGGCCCATTCCTCGTCGTCCAGCCGCAGGTCGTGGGCGACGGCGCAGTGGTGGTGGCGTGTCAGCTCCTGGTAGGCGAGGCCCCACTTCTGGCTGGCCGCCAGCGCGGCCGAGGCGCCGTCGGTCGCCCACTCGGGGAGGTGGCCGGTGTAGGGCAGGTCGGCGTAGACGAGGGTGCGGGGTGCGCCGGGCCGGTCGAGGGCGGCCAGGGCCTGGTGGCGGACCCGCTCGTGGTCCGGCTGGTTGGTGCCGAGCGGCACCAGGACCGTGGTGTCGGCGCCGAGTCCGGACAGCAGGGAGTCCAGGCCGGTCAGCGGTCCGTCGGTGCCGTAAGGGCCGTCGGGGTCGGGCAGCAGGGTCTGCTCCGCGTCCAGCAGGGCGCAGGCGCGGGCGTCCTCGGCGCGGCGGCAGGCGTACGCCTCACCGGCCGAGGAGAAGCCGCAGGTGGCGTCCCACCAGGAGACGGGGGCGCCGTCGGGTGGTGGTCCGCCGAAGACGGTGACCACGGTCAGCGGGCGAGGCAGCCGCCGGACGAGGCCCGCGACGGAGAGGGCCGCGTCGTCGAAGTGGGGCGAGAGGACGACGGTGCGCCAGGGCTGGGTCATGCGTCACCTGCTTCGGGGAGGGCGGGGCGCGGACGGGGCACGCGCAGGTCGGCGAAGGCGGCGTCCCAGGCGTGGTCGTCGCCCTCCCACCGCCCGGGGGCTCCGGCGACCGTGCGCGGGAGGATGCCGGGTGGCAGGGCTTCGGCGTCGGCGGGGGCGGTCCGGCGCAGCCACAGAAGGGTGGAGCGGTGACCGGGGTGGGCGGCGGCGAGGACGGCGCGCAGCCGCCGCACGTCGTCGGCGGTCGCCTCGTCGAAGGCGTCGAGGTGGACGTGGAGCACGTGCGCCGGGGAGGCGGCCAGCTGGTGCCAGCGCCGGGCGAGCGCCGCGAACTTTGCTTGGACACGAGGTAGTTGGGCGTCGATGTCGCTCTGGGTGAGGTGTTCGCCGTCGCTGGGGGTGAACTCGTGGAAGAAGCGGATGTCGCTCCCCCGGTCCAGCGCGCACAGCCCGTCGCTGAAGGGCTCGACCGCGCCGGTACGCAGCACGTCGCGGAAGCCTCCGTCCACGGCTTCGGTGACGGCGTCCAGGTCGAGGTCGAGCCAGTCGAAGAAGTGGGCGCGCTCGACACCGGTGATCCGGCGGAGCTGGTACGTGGTCTCGCAGTGGTAGCCGAGGCCGACACAGGCGTCGAAGGAGGGCTGGCCTGCGGGGCCGGCCGGGGCGGGGGCGCGATGCGTGTGCACGGTCATACCCCGTCAGCGGGAGGCGGCTGTCGGGGCCGCGGGGCCGGTCCGGCGTAGGAGCAGGCCGTGGCTGCCGCGTTTGGTGAGGTAGGCGCGGCCGCCGCAGACCGCTTCGACGCGGGGCGCCACCAGGACCGTCTCCTCGGCCACCTCCCAGTGCGGGGATGCGGCGAGCCAGGGCCGGAGGGTGGTCCGCAGCGCCTCCGGTTCGAGAGCGAGGAGGACGAGGTCGGCGGGGAGCCGGTCGATCAGGGCGGGGTCCTGGCCGTAGTAGAGCATCTCGATCAGCAGGTGGGGGCCGCGTGGGCCCGCACCGTCGGCCAGTTCCTTCAGCCCGGCCGCCGAGACGGCGAGCCGCTCGACCCCGGCGAGGGCGGTACTCAGGCGGCGCCGGAAGCGGTCGTTGGGTTCGGTGGCGTGCACCTGGTGGCCGGCCGCGAGGAGGCGGCGGGTCAGGGCACCCTCACAGGCGCCGACCTCGACCAGCGGTGCCGTTCCGGCGGGGCAGTGGCGGCCGATCCAGGCGAGGGTGGTGTCCAGCCGGGCGCGTTCGTAGGGCGAGGCGGCGAACTCCCACGGGTCGTCGACCTCGGCGGCGTCCTCCCCCAGGCTGGCCAGGAGCGCGTACAGCCGGACCGCTTCGTCGGGGCGGGAGCGGAAGAAGCGCTCCGAGGCGGGGACGCGCGAGGTGTCGACGCGGTACTGCGGGGAGTCGGAGGAGAGCAGGGCCGAGCAGTGGAGGTTGACGAACTCCCTCTTGATCGCGACGAGTTCAGGGGTGAGCGGTACGTCCTCGTCGCTGACGACCTGGAGGTACGGCGAATACCCGACCGCGTGGCGGACCGGTAGGCCGTGCGCGGCGCGGGCGGTGTCCCGCCCCAGCCGGGCGCGCGCCTCCCGGTTGTCGGCGGGGGAATGCGTCCAGACCAGGACTTCGCGCCCCGCGGCCGCTTTCCGGATCCGCGCGGCGACATCGTGGCCCCCGGGGCGGGAACGCGGCGGGTCCTCGGCGGGCCGTACGTGCGGGGCGAGCAGGGCCAGTCGCCCGGCCGTCCCCGTACCGGAGGGCAGGGTGACGGTGAGGGCGGGATCGGCGAGGAGGACCACCGCCTCGTCGCGCGGCTCCCGGCTCAGCACGGAGAGGAATTCGAGTACGGCGTCCTCGGCACGGACGCACACCAAGACATCGATCACGGGCAGTCCTGTCTGTCGCGGCGCCGCCCGGGTGGGACGTCGTCCGAGAGCGCGAGCGGCACCGGCACGGCGGTCTCCGCCAACAGGACTAGACCTATCACGGAGGATGCGGAGGACCTCGGGGCTGGTGTGATTTTTGGTCTACTCCACACCTCGGCACGGCCGTCACCTCCCCAGGCGGCCACCGAAGCGGAAGGACGCCCGACCCGCCTGACCGGCGGCAGCGCCCCCGGTCGGGGCGCAGGACCGGATGGCTTGTTCCCGAGGGTCCGGCAGGCTCTTCGGAGCGTCCGCCGGGGAACCCGCACCGTCCGCCTTCACCAAGGGCGCGGATTCGACGCCTTCGGCGAGGGGTTCACCACGGCGCTGCTCGCGAAGGTCCCGCCCGGCAGCGAACAGGTCGTCCTGCTCAGCCGCGGTCACCTGCCGCCCTACCTGGTGGCGGAAGGGCGGGTGGTCCCGCTGATCCGGACGGCTCCCGGTACGCCGCTGGGCGCGGGACTGCCCGGCCCGGACGACGCCGAGCCGGAGGCGTTCCCGCTGCCGCCCGGGGCGTCCTTGCTGCTGACCACGGACGGTGTCACCGAGGCCCGCGACCGGCACGGGGTGTTCCACGACCCGGCCACCGGTCTGGCCGGGCGCTCCTTCGCCGAGCCGCAGGAGCTGGTGGACACCCTGGTCGCCGAGGTCACGGCGTGGACCGGCGGGCGGCTCCACGACGACATGGCGGTCCTGGCGGTCACGCGGCCCGGGCCGCCGGGTTCCCCCGGCGCGTGAGCGGCGAACCGGCCATGGGCGACCGCCTTGGGCCGGTCTCCGCTCGGTTCAACCGCTTGGGCCAGTCCTCCGGCACCGCTCCCGCCGGGCCGGGTACGGGCTGGTCGGCCGGGTGCGAGGTGGGCCGGGCGAGTTGCGGCCGGTCGCAGATGCGCTGCGTCTCGTTGTCGTAGTACCAGTTTTCGCCCGGTTCGTAGCTGGCGACGAAGGGATGGCCCGCCGCCTCGGAGTGCTTCGTGCCGTGCTGGGAGGGCGAGGAGTCACAGCAGCCGATGTTCCCGCAGGCGGCGCAGCGCCGCAGGTGGAACCACCAGCCGGGGCCGTCTCCGGCAAGGCAGTCGGCGCAGCCCGGACCGCTCGGGGCGGCCTGCGGATCGTTGCCGGGGATGGGTTGGTCAGCCATCGGTACGCTCCTCGCTCGGTCGGCGCCGGAACGGCGGGCCGCCCGGCGGCGGGGCGGGCGCCCTTCCTCCAGGCTGCGCCCGGCCGGAGAGGGACGCCGGCGGGCGAGGCGGTGGCGGTGGCCGGGCCCGTCCTCACGCGGGGCGCGGCCACCGGTTCAGCTCACCAGGACGACTTGGTGACGCCGGGGAGGAATCCCGCGTGGGCCTGTTCGCGCATCCGCACCCGGGAGAGGCCGAACTTGCGCAGATGGCCCCGGGGGCGGCCGTCGACGCTGTCCCGGTTCCGGACGCGGGTCGGGCTGGCGTCGCGCGGCTGGCGGCGCAACTCGGCCAGCGCCTCACGGCGTGCGGCGTCGGTGGTGGACGGGCGCCGGATGACCTCCTTCAGTTCGGCGCGGCGGGCGGCGTACCGCTGGACGACCGTCTTCCGGTGCTCGTTCCGGGCGATCTTGCTGCGCTTGGCCATCAGACCTTCCCTCCCCGGGCGCGGATGCGGGCGACGGCCGCCTCGATCCCGATCGCGTCGATCGTCTTGACCGCCCTCGCGCTGAGGGTGAGCCGGACGGTGCGGCCCTCACTGGGCAGCCAGTAGCGCCTGCGCTGGATGTTGGGGTCGAAGCGGCGCGAGGTGCGCCGGTGCGAGTGCGAGATGGAGTTGCCGAAGCCGGGCCGGGCGCCGGTGAGTTGGCAGTGTGCGGACACGGGTGTGACCTGCCTCTCTGGAGCGGTTCCCCGATTTGGAGATGAAAACCGTTTCCATATACTAGCCCGCATGGCTCGCAACGAAGTACGCCCGGTGGTCAAGCTCCGCTCCACCGCCGGCACCGGATTCACCTACGTCACCCGCAAGAACCGCCGCAACGACCCCGACCGGCTGGTCCTGCGCAAGTACGACCCCGTCGCCCGGCGGCACGTCGACTTCCGCGAGGAACGCTGACCGCCGCCCCCGCCCCCTGCCCTCTGCGACCTCTTCCGAAAGGACACCCGATGAAGCCCGGAATCCACCCGGCCTACCGCCCCGTCGTCTTCCGCGACCGGGCGGCCGGCTTCGCCTTCCTCACCCGCTCCACCCTCACCAGCGACCGCACCGTCGAGTGGAAGGACGGCCGCACCTACCCGGTGGTCGACGTCGAGATCTCCTCCCGGAGCCACCCCTTCTACACCGGCAAGGCGCGGGTCCTGGACACCGCGGGCCGCGTCGAGCAGTTCGAACGCCGCTACGGACGGCGGGAGGACCGGTGAACGGCGCACACCGCGAGGGCCTGCCCGTCGCGATCGTCGCCGGGCTGCACGCCGACGCCCGCCGCGAGGCCGTCGAAGAGCTGCTGCGTACCGTCGAGGGGAGCGTCGCCCTCCATCACGACCTCTCCACGGCCGCCTCGGGGACGGTCCGGCGCACCGTGCGCGACCGCTCCGGCGAGCTGGGGGCGGGCGACACCCCGCTCGTCAACGACTGCGCCTGCTGCGCCCTGCGGGAGGACCTCGTCCCCGAACTGCGGCGGCTCGCCGGGGACGGGCTCACCCGGCTCGCGGTGGTGGAGCTGTGGGACTCGGTCGAGCCGCAGGCGATGGCCGAGGTCGTCGCGGCGCACGGGGGTGAGGAGCTGACGCTGACCGCCGTCCTGACCGCCGTCGACCCCGCGCTGGTCCTGCCCTGCCTCGGCAACGGCGACGACCTCGCCGACTCGGGGCTGGCGGCGGCCCGAAGCGACCAGCGGACCGTCGCCGACACCTGGGCGCGCCAGCTGGAGTACGCGCCCGTGCTCGCCGTCGCCGAGAGCGAGGAGGCCGACGACGAGGACCGCGCCCTGCTGGCCCAGCTCCACCCAACGGCACGCCACCTTGCGGTCGGCCGAGGGGAGTTGGCGCAGGCCGTCTTCGACGGGTTCGACCCCGAGGCGGCCTCCGTCGCCCAGCACCCCGCCTGCGCCCTGCTGCCGCAGGAGGCCGACGAGGCGGGTGTCGCGACCACGGTGTGGCACCGCGACCGGCCCTTCCATCCCGCCCGGCTGTACGCGGCGCTGGAGGATCTGGCCTGCGCCGCGGCCCGCAGCCGGGGCCGGTTCTGGCTCGCCGACCGGCCGGACACGCTACTGGTCTGGGACTGCGCGGGGGGCGCGCTCTGCGTCGAGGAGGCCGGGCCGTGGCTGGCGGCGCTGCCGGACGCGGCCTGGGAGATGGTGCCCCCGGTCCGCCGGGCCGCGGCCGCGCTGGACTGGCACCCGGCGCACGGCGACCGCTGCCAGCACCTGGTCTTCACCTCCCCCGGCCTGGACAGCGACGGCCTGGTCCGGCTGCTGGACTCCTGCCTGCTGACCGAGGCCGAGTACCGGGCGGGACGCGAGCTGTGGCGCGAACTCCCCGACCCGTTCGCCCGGTTCCTCGACCCGGTCCGCTGAGGCGCGGGCCCCTGTCATCCCCCTTCGACCCCCTTCGATCCCCTTCGACCCCTGAGGAGCGTGCCGTGGCACGTCGTACCGACACCGGCCGGAAGCCGGTCAAGTCCCGCCCCAACCCGCTGATCGCGGCGGGCATCACCTACATCGACTACAAGGACACCGACCTGCTGCGGAGGTTCCTCTCGGACCGCGGCAAGATCCGCGCCCGCCGGATCACCCGGGTCACCGCCCAGCAGCAGCGGCAGCTCGCCCGCGCCGTCCGCAACGCCCGGGAGATGGCGCTGCTCCCCTACCCGGGGCGGTGACCGCGTGCCCCTGCCTCAGCTCCGGTGCTCCGGGTCGGCTGCGTCGAAGCGGCAGCCGGCGTCCCACTCGGGGCGCTGGCTGCCGTACGCGGGGATGCCGCCGGCCCGCTTGAGGAGGGCGGCGAGATGCATGAGGTTCCAGGCGGCGAAAGTGGTGTTCCGGTTGGTGAAGTCGTTCTCGGGGCCGCCCGAGCCCGGTTCGAGGTAGCTGGGTCCCGGGCCGCCTCGCCGATCCACCCCGCGTCGGCCTGCGGCGGGACGGCGATGCCGATGTGCTGGAGGTTGTAGAGGATGTTCATGGCACAGTGCTTGAGGCCGTCCTCGTTGCCTGTGATCAGGCAGCCCCCGACGCGCCCGTGGTAGGCGGACTGCCCGGCGTCGTTCAGTTCGGCCGAGCAGGAGTAGAGCCGCTCGATGACGTGCTTCATCACGGAGCTGTTGTCGCCGAGCCAGATCGGGCCGCAGAGCACCAGGATGTCGGCCGCCATCACCTTGGCGTAGAGGTCCGGCCAGGCGTCGGTGGCCGCGCCGTGCTCGGTCATGTCGGGCTGGACGCCGACGGCGAGGTCCAGGTCGACGGGGGGGGGACCACCTCGGTCCGCACCCCGCCCGCGCGCATCACCGCGGTACTGCGTTCGATCAGGCCCTCGGTGTTGCTGGTCTCGGGTGCGGGCTTGAGCGTGCAGTTGAGGTAAAGGGCGCTCAGATCGTCGTAGCGGGGGGCGGTACCGGAGGGCATGGTTCAGGTCCCTTTCGCGGCGGGCGGTGACCCGAGCCTGCGGCAGCGGGCGGCGGACGGCCACCACAGCGCGCGAACGCGGTACGCGCACCTCGCCCGCGGATGCGGGCCGCACGGGCCTTCCTGGAGCCCGCCTTCTACGCGTACACCGCGCCGGAGCCCGACGGGCTGGAGCGGCAGCCGCTGGAGCCGGCGGCCGCGCGGTGGACGGAGAGCAGCGGCTCGCACCTCGCCCCTGCTGCCCTACGACGACGTGCGCGCCGCGCCCGACCCGCGCGCGGAGATCCTGCGCTTCTACGACAGCGCCTACGCGGCCGGGGCGCGCCTGGCCGGGTGGTCCGCCGACCGGCTCTGCCCGGGCGGTGTCACCGACCCCGAGGAGCGGGTCGAGGCCGAGCCGCTGTGAGCGGTCAGCCCAGGACGCCCGCGGCGCGCGCGGCGCCGAGCCACAGCGGGAACTCCGAGAGCAGCCGGTCGTACAGCTCCGGGTCGGCGACCTGGTCGATGTCGTCCACGGCGAAGAAGCCGACGTTGTCGACGGTGCGGCCGGGCAGCGTGTCGAAGTACTCCAGGACGCCGTAGTGGGAGCGCCCGAGGCCCACGAACTGCCAGAAGACCGGTTCGTCGGCGGCGGCGCGCAGTTCGCGTTCGATCTCCTTGCTGCGGTAGACACCGCCGTCGGAGAAGAACAGCACGAGGGTCGGCAGTGCGATCGGATGGTCGCGGACGTAGGCGCGCACGTCGGCGATGACCTTCTGCTCCTCGTTCTGGATGCCGACGGTGCGCATGTCGACCTGGCCGTCGGCGCGGCTCTTGGGGCGCTTCTTCCGGCCGATGGCACCGAGCTGGCCGACGCGGACGTGCAGCCGGAGCCATTCGGGCAGGTCGCCGACGAGCAGGTCCGGGAGGCGGGCGGGGCGGGAGCCGAAGGTCCACGCCTGCATCGTGCCGTCGTCGTCGAGCAGGGCGGCGACGGCGGCCGTCCGCTCGGCGACGCGGGCGACGGTGCCCTTGGCGTAGAGGCCGCTCATCGAGGCGGAGGCGTCCAGGACGAGGATGACCCGGGCGGTGACGCCGGTGAGGCCGCCCTTGCGCAGGCTGGTCGCGACCTGCTGCTTGCGCAGGGAGAGGCGTGCGCCCATCTCGGCGGGGAGGAGTTCCTCGCCCCGGGTGTGCCGCTTCCTGGCGGGGGCGGCCGGGACCGGCGGGCCGGGGCGGGGGCGGCCGGTGGCGGTGCGCTCGGGGGCGGGGGTGAGGCCGAAGTCGGCGGCGAGGCCCGCGAAACCGTGGTCGTACCCCTGGCCGACGGCGCGGAACCGCCAGCCTCCGGCGCGGCGGTAGAGCTCCCCGGCGACCAGGGCCGTCTCGCTGTCGGGGGCCATGTCGAAGCGGGCCAGCACCGTGTCGGACGCGGCGTCGACCAGCCGCAGGTGGAGCCCGGTCACCTGGCCGAGGGTGCCGGAGCCGGTCCAGGCGCAGAGCGCCACCCGCTCGGTCCCCTCGGCCAGCGCCGCCAGGTCGACCTCGACGGCCTCGCCGCCCTTCGGCGTGCCGAGGTGGCGGACGGCGGCGCCGGGCGCGCCGGGCCGGTCGCGGGCGACGAGGTCGGCGCCGGAGCGGACCCGCCCGGCGCCGGTCAGCAGCAGCGCGGCGGCGCTCACCGCGGGGCCGTCGGCGCGGCCGAGTTCGAGCCTGACCCGGTCCGCGTCGACCGGAAGGTTGGCGCCCATGCTCATCGTCCTCACGGGGGTCAGTCTGCCAGGGCCGCCGCCGGTCACCGCCGGTCGGTGCGGCCGGGCGGAAGGGGCGACACGCCGCCGGTGTTCCGGTCCGGCGGGCGCGCGGAGGGCGACGATGCTGAGCGTCAGGCATAGGGATCGGCATCGGCACGGGCGGGGTACGGGCGCGGTGGACGCGGAGATCGTGATCGTCGGCGCGGGCGCCGCGGGCCTCTCGCTCGCCCACCGGTTGTGCGCGCCGCCGCCCGGCGCACGGCGCCCGTCGGTGCTGCTGGTGGAGGCACCGCCCGGCCCGCTGCGCCCCGGCGTGCGGACCTGGTGCCACTGGGGCCCGCCCGACGGCCCGTACGACGCGGTGCTCAGCGCCTCCTGGGAGCGGCTGCGGGTCCGTGACCGGGCGGGGCGGGAGGCCGGGGGCGTACCGCGCGGGCTGCGGTACAAGATGCTGCGCTCCGACGTGTTCGAGGAGTTCGTCCTCGCCGGGCTGGCGAACCGGCGCGGCTTCGCCCGCGAGACGGCCACCGTCAGCGGGGTGGCGGGCGGGCCGGACGGGGTGGTGGTGGAGGGGCGGGACGCGGCGGGGCGGCCGTACCGGCGGCGGGGGCGGTGGGTGTTCGACTCCCGGCCGCCGACCGCGCTGCCCCCGGCCCGCACCACGCTGCTCCAGCACTTCCGGGGCTGGTTCGTGCGCACCGCCGGGCCGCGCTTCGACGCCGGGTGCGCCGACCTGATGGACTTCCGCACCCCGCAGCCCGCGCACGGCCTCTCCTTCGGCTACGTGCTGCCGCTCGGTCCCCGGGAGGCGCTGGTGGAGTACACGGAGTTCTCCCGGGCCCCGCTGGACGACGCCGGGTACGACGCGGCGCTGCGCGGCTACACCGGACAGGTGCTGCGGCTCGGCGCGTTCGAGGTGACCGCCGTCGAGCAGGGCGTCATCCCGATGACCGACGCGCTCTTCCCCCGCACCACCGCGCCGGGCGTCTTCCGCGTCGGCACGGCGGGCGGCGCCACCCGGCCGTCCACCGGCTACACCTTCGCCGCCGTGCAGCGGCAGGCCCGCACGGTCGCCGACCGGTACCACCGGGGGCTGGCGCCGGTCCCGCCACTCCCCCACTCGCGCCGGTCGCGGGCGATGGACGCGGTGCTGCTGCGCGCCCTGGACCGCGGCCGGGTGGACGGCGCCGCGTTCTTCACCCGGCTCTTCGCCGCGCTGCCGCCCGAGCGGGTGCTGGCCTTCCTCGACGGCGGCACCGGACCGCTCCAGGACCTGGGCGTGGGCCGCCACGTGCCCTGGGGGCCGATGACCCGCACCGCCCTCGAACTCCCCTTCCTGCGCCGCCGTCCGGCGGCCGCCCGGCCCCACCGAGGAGAGCCATGACCACGCGTTCCGCCCGCCACGAGGTGCCCCGCCGGGGCCGCGACCGCCGGGCCGAGACCCTGCCCGGACCGCCGGGCCGCCCCTGGCGCGGCGCCGACGCGCCGCGGGTCGCGGTGATCGGTGGCGGGATCGCCGGGCTGGCCGCCGCCACCGGCCTCGCCGAACGGGGCGTGCGGGTCACGCTGCTGGAGCGCGGGGAACAGCTCGGCGGGCGGCTCGCGGGGTGGTCCGACACGCTGGCCGACGGGTCGGCGGTGACGATGAGCCGGGGGTTCCACGCCTTCTTCCGGCAGTACTACAACCTGCGGGGGCTGCTGCGCCGGGCCGACCCGTCCCTCTCCGTGCTGCGCGGTCTGCCCGACTATCCGCTGCTGAGCCGCGACGGCGGCCGCGACAGCTTCCGCCGCGTGCCGCGCACCCCGCCGCTGAGCGCCCTCGGCTTCGCCGCGCTCAGCCCGAGCTTCGGGGTACGGGACCTGGCGGGGATGAACCCGGCGGCCGCGCTGCCGCTGCTCGACGTACGGGTGCCGGAGGTGTACGCCCGGCTGGACGGGGTGAGTGCCGCCGCGTTCCTGGACCGGGTGGGCTTCCCCGAACGGGCCCGGCACCTGGCGTTCGAGGTGTTCTCCCGGAGCTTCTTCGTCGACCCGGCCGAACTCTCCGCCGCCGAGCTGGCGTTGATGTTCCACATCTACTTCCTCGGCTCCTCCGAGGGCCTGCTCTTCGACGTGCCCGACGAGCCCTACCCGCAGGCGCTGTGGGACCCGCTCGCCGCCTACCTGACCCGGCTCGGTGCCGAGCTGCGCACCGGGACCGAGGTGGAACGGGTGCAGCCGTCGGGCGGCGGGCGGCTGCGGGTGACCGCGGGGCGGGAGACGGTGCCGGTCGACGCCGTGGTGCTGGCGCTGGACACCGGCGGGCTGCGCCGCCTGGCGGCCGCCTCGCCCGACCTGGCCGACGCGCGGTGGCGGCGGCGGGTGGCGGAGCTGCGGACCGCGCCCCCCTTCCTGGTGAGCCGTCTCTGGCTGGACCGTCCGGTCGCGGCCGACCGCCCCGGTTTCCTCGGGACCAGCGGGTACGGGCCGCTGGACAACGTGAGCGTGCTGGAGCGCTGGGAGGGCGAGGCGGCGCGCTGGGCGGCCCGCACCGGCGGCTCGGTGGTGGAGCTGCACGCGTACGCCACCGCGCCGGGGTGCGACCGCAAGGCCGGACAGGTGCGGCTCACCGAGGAGCTGGCGAGGGTCTACCCGGAGACGCGGGACGCGCTGGTGGTGGACCGGCGCGACCTCTGGTTCGAGGACTGCCCGCACTTCCCGGTCGGCGGGTACGCGGCACGGCCCACCGTCAGCACCCCGGACCCGTCGGTGGTCGTCGCGGGCGACCTGGTCCGCACGGGGCTGCCCGTCGCCCTGATGGAACGCGCGGCGACCTCCGGCTTCCTCGCCTCCAACGCCCTGCTCCAGCGGTGGGGCGTGCGCGGCCAGCGGCTGTGGACGGTGCCGGACCGGGGGCGCTCGGCGCTGCTGCGGGGGCTGGTACGGCTCGGGGAGACGTAGGGCGTCACGGCGGCTCCTCGCGCCCGGCCGGCATCGCGGTCACCCGGCGCCGGGCGAGCGCTGACGCGGACCTCCCTCTCGGGCGGGAAGCCGGCGCCGTCCCCGCGCGCGACGCCTCAGGGAGCGATGTCGAGGCGGCTGATCAGCCCCTGGTCGAGGGTGAAGCGGTAGTGCAGGTCGACGGTGCCGCCGGGGAAGTCGCCCTCGAGGTGCTGGGCCACCGTGCACCGGTCCGCACCGTCGCGCTCGGCGCCGACGAGGGTGGTGGTGTACGTGTACTCGGTCGAGGTCCGGCCGAGCCAGTCGGTGATGGCGGGGAGTCCCTGGTGGGTCTTCCCGTCGTCGGTGACGGTGGCGTCGGGGGTGAAGGTGGCGGCGGCCACGGGGAGGTCGCGCGCGGTGTGCGCCCGGAGGTAGCGCCTGACGGCGTCGGGCACGTCGATGGTGGCCAGGTGTTCGCTCATGACTGCCTCGCAGGGGGTCGGCTGGACGGCGCCGGCGGCACGCGCCGACGACCGACTGCTAAAATAGAAGCCAGTGACTTTCACTTTAGCAGTGACTGGAGGATGTGGCATGGCGACCCGGATCAGGCTGGAGGACCGCGAGTGCCCGTTGTCGACCACGGTGCAGCACGTCGGCGAGTGGTGGACGCTGCTGATCCTGCACGACGCCTTCGACGGCTACACGCGCTTCGACCAGTTCCAGCAGAGCCTGTCCATCTCCACCAGCATGCTCACCTCGCGACTCAAGACCCTGGTCGCCGACGGCCTGCTGGAGCGGCGCCCGTACCAGACCAACCCGGTCCGCCACGAGTACGTCCTCACCGAGCGCGGCCGCTCCCTGCGGCCGGTGGTCGTCGCGCTCGCCGCCTGGGGCAACCGGCACCTCGCCCCGCGGGACCGCTCGATGATCCTGGTCGACACCGCCACCGGGGAGGAGGTCGAACCGGTCGTGGTCGACGCCCGGACCGGCAAGCGCCTCGACGACAGCGACGCCTACGCCTTCACCGCCGGCCCTGCCGCCAGTGACGCGATGCGGGCCCGCTACGAGGAGTTGAGGCGGGGGCGAGGGGCGCTGGCCTCCGAGGGCCCGTCCTGAACATGGGGCTCTACCCCGGGAACCGCCCCGCCGCGCGCAGCGCCCACCGGCGTTCGGCGTAGGCGAGGTCGTCGCGCCACAGGCGGGCGGCGGTGGCGCGCATGAGGGGGCGCAGGAGCGGGGCGGCGAGGCGGGCGGCGGTGAAGCCGGGCCGGTCGGAGGCGGCGATGACGGCCTCCACTACAGCGGTGCGGGGGCGGCCCGTGGCGTCGGGGGTGAGCGGCGTCGCGTGGGTCTCCACGACCGAGCCGACGCCCTCCCCCTGGGTGATGTGCATG
The DNA here is from genome assembly GCF_042723275.1 of Streptomyces sp. NPDC058373. Classification (NCBI taxonomy): domain Bacteria; kingdom Bacillati; phylum Actinomycetota; class Actinomycetes; order Kitasatosporales; family Streptomycetaceae; genus Streptomyces; species Streptomyces sp. NPDC058373. Next base: position 23,638 of record NZ_JBHXJE010000018.1, read on the forward strand.
ACGACCGTGCGGGGTTCGGGCGCGCTGAAGACGGCCTGGACGGGGACGACGGCGCGGCCGGCCACCTTGAAGGACACCTCGACGGTGAACCCGTCGTCCGGGGCCCGGGCGTCGGGGCCCGGCGCGTCGAGGACGCGCAGGTCGACGAAGGAGTACGGGTGGAGCCAGGCCCCGTGCCAGGGGTCGAGCCGATTGGCCACGACGTCCTCGGGTTCGCACCGGCCGACGGCGGTGTACACGGCGTCGACAGCGGTGCGGGGGGCGGGGCGCGCCGGGAGCACCGGCCGCTCCAGCGGGGCCTCACCGCCGGCCTCGTCCAGCCGCACCCAGAGCAGCACGCCGTCGTCATGGGCGGGGTAGGGGCGCCACCCGGCGAACGGGGCGCCGTCCAGGGGCAGTCCGTGCCAGCGGCAGACCAGGGTGCCGCACCGCACCGGGCTCTCGCGCAGGGGTGCGCCGAGGTGCGGGCAGGCTCCCGGGCCCGCGACGAGGGTGCCGCCGGCGGCGCGCCAGAGGACCACCTCGGTACCGGCGACGGTGCGGCCGAGGGGGCGTCGGCTGTCGGCGGGCAGGTCGCGGGAGGCGCCGACGACGTACCAGTTGCCGCTGGGGGCGGCCTGGGCGCGGGCGAGCGCGGCGGCGATGACCCGCGGGCGGGCCTCGCGCCAGGTGGGGCGCATCCGGTCCCAGGGGACAGGGTGATGGCGCAGGCGGAGCGGGACGGGGTTCCGGCGGGTGGTGCGCTCGCTCACGCGGGCACCCCCGGCGTGCGAGCCGGGCGGGTCCTGCGGTGGCGGCGCCGGGCGGCGGCGAGACGGGTCAGGCCGTCGGCGGCGACCGCGGCGCGGCGTCGGCGCGGCACCGCCGATCTGCGGTGGACGGCGGCGTACCCGTCGGCGGCGACCGCGTCGAGGATGGAGCCGTACAGGATGTGGGCGGTGCGGATGCAGGGGCGGGCGACGGGGTCGAGGAGGGCGATGCCGGGGGCCGCCTGGTGGTAGATCTCGCGGGTGACGGCGGCGGCCTCGCGCAGGGCGCGGGCGATGCGGGGGTCGCGGTGGCCGGTGGCGCGGCTCCACCGCAGCAGGTCGCGGTCGACGCCGTGGGCGGCGAGGAGGTCGGCGGGCAGGTAGACGCGGCCCCGGTCGAGGTCCTCGCCGACGTCGCGGAGGAAGTTGGTGAGCTGGAAGGCGACGCCGAGGGCGGCGGCGTGCGGGGCTGCCTCCTCGCGGGGGACGACGGTGCCGAGGACCGGCAGCATCTGGAGGCCGATGACGGCGGCGGAACCGTGCATGTAGCGGCGGAGCGCGGCGAGGTCCGGGTAGTCGGTGACGGTGAGGTCGCTGCGCATGGAGGCCATGAAGTCGTGGAAGTGCCCAGGGTCGATGGCGTAGCGGCGGGCGGTGTCGGCGAGGGCGTGCACCACCGGTTCCTCGCTCGTGCCGTGGCGCAGCCCCGCGTGCAGCCGCCGGTCGAGCCGGTCGAGGGCGGCGGCCCGTTCCCCGGTGGTGGCCGTGGAGCCGAGGTCGTCCACGATGTCGTCGGCGTGGCGGGCGAAGCCGTACAGGCTGTGCACGGCGGGCCTGCGCTCGACCGGGAGCAGCCGGGTGGCGAGGAAGTACGTCCTGCCGTGGCGGGCGTTGAGGGCGCGGCAGGTGCGGTAGGCGGCGCGCAGGGCCGGGTCGGTGATCCGGGCGGCGTCGAGTTCGCGGGCACTCACGCGGTACCTCCGGTGGTCGCGGCGGCGGGGGCGGGGCGGCGGCGGGGCGCGGAGCCGGGCAGTCCGGTGACGCGGGCGGCGGCGAGCCGGCCGGAGACCAGAACGGTGGGGACGCCGACGCCGGGGGTGGTGCCGCACCCCGCGAGGACGGCGTTGGCGGTGCCGCGCACCAGGTTGCGGGGGCGGAAGGGGCCGGTCTGGGCGAAGGTGTGGGCGGCGGAGAACGGGCTGCCCGCGGCGTGGCCCTGGTCGCTCCAGTCGACGGGGGTGACCAGGGCCTGCGTCTCGATGGCGGCGCCGATGCCGTCGAGTCCGCGTTCCTCCAGTACGCGCAGGAGGTGGTCGCGGTAGGCGGGGGCGAGGGCGGTCCACTCCTGGGTGCCGGGGCCGATGTCGGTGTTGGGGCAGGGCGCGAGGACGTAGTGCAGGTGGCGTCCGGCGGGGGCGAGGGACGGGTCGGTCGCGGTGGGCCGGGTGATGAGCAGTGAGGGGTCGCTCATCGGGCGGCCGAGGCGGGTGAGTTCGTCGAAGGTGGAGTGCCAGGCGCGGCCGAAGGAGAGGGTGTGGTGGCCGAGGGCGGGCCAGGTGCGGTCGGTCCCGGCATGCAGGATCACTGCCGACGGGGAGTGGCGCAGCGGGACGGCGCGGCGAGGGGCGCGCCCGAGCAGGCGGTAGGTGGTCGGCAGGTCCGGGGTGAGGACGACGGCGTCGCAGGGGATGCGGGCGCGGTCGGTGCGGACCGCGGTGATCCGCTCGCCGGTGCGCTCCAGGGCTTCGACGGTGTGGCCGTAGTGGATCTCGGCGCCCGCGGCGGTGGCGGCCCCGGCCATGGCGCGGGGCAGGGCGTGCATGCCGCCGCGCGGGAAGTGGACGCCCGCCATGGTGTCCATGTAGGCGATCACCGCGTAGGCGGCGAGCGCTCGGGCCGGGGGGACGCCCGCGTAGAGGGCCTGGAAGGTGAAGACGCGGCGCAGCCGCTCGTCGCCGATGAACCGGCCGACCTGGGCGTCCATCCGGCCGAAGCCGCCGAGCGCGGCCAGCCGGGCGAGGTCGGGGGTGAGCAGGGCGAGCGGGGAGTCGAAGTTGGTGTCGATGAAGCGGCGCATCTGCAGGGCGTACAGCTTCTCCAGCCAGGTGCGCAGCCGCCGGTACCCGGCCGCCTCGCGGGCGGAGGCGAAGCGGCGGATCTCCTCCTCCATCGGCTCGGGCCGGGTGTGGACGTCGAGGCGGCTGCCGTCGGAGAAGTGGGCCCGGTAGGCGGGGTGCAGCTCGGTGAGGTGGAGGTGGTCGGCCATCCGGGCGCCGACCGCGGCGAACGCCTCCTCGACCAGGTGCGGCATGGTGAGGACGGTCGGCCCGGTGTCGATCCGGTAGCCGCCGAGGTCGGTGCGGCCGGCGCGGCCGCCGGGCTGCTCGGCACGTTCGACGAGCGTGACGCGGCGTCCGGCGCCGAGCAGGTGGAGGGCAGCCGACAGGCCCGCGAGCCCGGCGCCGACGACGACTACGTGGTCAGTGGGGCCGTGCAGTGTCCGCATGCCCTGCCTCTCGGTCGGGGTGGGGTGGCGCGGCGTCGGGGTGGGTCCCGGCGGCGAGCCGCAGCAGGCCGCGCAGCCGGTCCCCGGCCACCGGGTCGAGCGCGAGGCTGTCCAGGCGGGCCAGGGCACGCGCGGCCAGCCGGTCGATGCGCTCCTCGACGGCGGCGCGGGCACCGGTCGCCTCCAGGACCTCGCGTACGGCGTCGAGTCCGGCCGGGGTGAGCCGCGGGTCGCCGAGGGCCGATTCGAGGACGGCCACGTCGGCGAGGCGGCCCCGCGCCGTGGCCCGGGCGTGGGCGAGGGCGACCAGCAGGGTCGGTTTGCCCTCGCGGATGTCGTCCCCGGCCGGTTTCCCGGTGCGGGACGGGTCGCCGTAGACGCCCAGCAGGTCGTCGCGGAGCTGGAAGGCGAGCCCGGCCGGGGCTCCGGCCCCGGCGAGGCGCCGGGTGAGCAGGGGGTCGGCGCCCGCGAGGACGGCGCCGAGTTCCAGGGGCCGGGCGGCGGAGTACTGGGCGCTCTTGAGCCGGGCGGTGCGCAGGGCGAGGAGCGCGGAGCGGTCGGCGGTGACCTGGCCGTGCAGGTCGAGGTACTGGCCCGCGACCATCTCGCCGCGCATCACCCGCCACACCGTCCGCACCCGGCGCCGGACCGGGTCGGGCAGTTCGGTCTCGGCGAGGGTGTCCTCGGCCCAGGCGAGGGCGAGATCCCCGGCGAGGACCGCCGCCGCGCCCGCGAAGACGTCCGTGCTCCGTGCCCCGTACTGGGTGGCGAGCGAGACGTGCAGCGCCGGGCGGCCCCGGCGCAGCCGTGAGCTGTCCATGACGTCGTCGTGGACGAGTGCGCAGGTCTGGAGGAGTTCGACGGCCGCCCCCACCCTGAGGGCGGCCCGGGCCCGCCCGTGGTCGGGCAGGGCGCAGGCGCGCAGCGCCCACCACAGCAGGGCGGGACGCATGCGGCGCCCGCCGAGGGCGGTGAACCGCGCGATCCGCTCGGCGATGTCGCGGCCGGAGACGGGGTCGGTGGCGCGGGCCTCCTGGAGCCGTTCGGCGAGGAGTTCGCCGAGCTGGGCGCCGACGGCTCGGCCGATGTCGGCGTCGACCGCGGCCACTTCGGGGTGAGGGGTGGCCGGGGCGGGCCGCCCGGGGCGGCCGTCGGCCGCGTCGGCGCCGGGAGCCTCGGGGCACAGGGCCGCCTGCCCGGTACCGGGCTCCCCCGGGCGGGGGCCGGGCCCGGCGTCCGGGTGGGCCGGAGCGCGGGCGGCCCGGGGGTCTTGGGTGCGGGCCACGGCGGTCCTCTCCTCCGGCTCACCGGTTGCTCCCGTGGCGGTCCGGCCGGGGGGCCACGCCCTGGGGAACGCGGAGGCGGTGGTGGTCCCGCCGCCCGGTGGTGATCAGTGCCCGTTCGGCCGGGAGGCTGTCGGCGGGCCCCTCCATTGGGGGAGCCGCGGAGCGGGAACGACGCCCGTCCGGCGGAACAGAGGGCGTGGGGGCGGGGGGCTGCCGGCCCCGCGCCGAGGGGGCTGAGATTGAGGATGCCGGGGTGCAGGGCGGTGTGGCGGAGCGTCCGGCGCCGCCCGGCGGGAGGCCGGGCGGGCGTGAGCTTGCGGCATCTGCGGCAGTAGCCGCGCGCCCGTACGCCTGCCGTCCCATACGCCTGCCGCCGTGGCCCCCGGACGAGTCGTGGGCCGGGCCCGGATGGCTGGGCGGGCGCTCGCGGGGTGGAGGTTCCCCAGCAGGTCCCTCCACTGCCCCGTACGGCCCTCTACCGGCCCCGCCCTGTCCACTCCAGCAGCTTCTCCGCCCGCCACGTCGTGATCACGTCCTCGGTACGGATCCCGCACTCCTCGGCCCGGGCGCAGCCCAGCCGCTGCCAGGTGAGCTGGCCGGGGGCGTGGGCGTCGGTGTCGACGGCGAAGAGGGTTCCGGCGTCGCGGGCGGCGCGGATCAGCCGGAGCGGGGGGTCGAGTCGTTCAGGGCGGCTGTTGATCTCGACGGCGGTGCCGGACTCGGCGCAGGCGGCGAAGACCGCGTCGGCGTCGAAGTGGGACTCGGGGCGGGTGCGGCCGGTGATGAGGCGGCCGGTGCAGTGGCCGAGGACGTCGGTGCGGGGGTTGCGGACGGCGGCGAGCATCCGGCGGGTCATGGCGGGGGCGTCCATCCGCAGCTTGGAGTGGACGGAGGCGACCACCAGGTCGAGCCGGTCCAGCAGCTCGGGTTCCTGGTCGAGGGTGCCGTCGTCGAGGATGTCGCACTCGATGCCGGTGAGCAGGCGGAAGGGGGCCCACTGTTCGTTCAGGGCGGCGACGGTGTCGAGCTGGCGGCGCAGCCGGTCGGCGCTGAGGCCGTGGGCGACGGTGAGCCGGGGCGAGTGGTCGGTGAGGACGGCCCACTCGTGGCCCAGCGCGAGGGCGGCGCGACCCATCTCCTCGATGGAGCTGCCGCCGTCGGACCAGTCGGAGTGCAGGTGGCAGTCGCCGCGCAGCGCGGCGTACAGGGCGTCGCCGCCCTCGGCGAGCGGCGCCTTCGCGGCCTCCTCCTCCAGCGCTTCGAGGTAGGCCGGGGTCCCCCCGTCCAGCGCCTGGCGGATGACCTTGCCCGTCTTCGGGCCGATCCCCTTCAGCTTCTCCAGCGTGCCGTCGGCGGCGCGGTCGCGGATCTCGGCGAGCCCGTGTTCGCGCAGGACCGCGGCGGCGGTGCGGAAGGCGCGGACGCGGTAGGTGGGTTCCTGAGCGCGCTCCAGGAGGAAGGCGATCCGGTCCAGGGCGTGCTCGGGGTCCACGGCCGCCTCCATCCGGTACGGGGTCTGCTCCTCAGCGTCTCGCGGGCGGGCGGGGGCCGCATCCGGCGTCGGCACCCCAACTTTTGTGGAATGTTCAACCACCTCGGGCCGTTGTCGGGGATGGCCGCGCTCCGGGCAGCACCGGTGCCAGGAGCGGCGTACGGCCGGGAGGAGGAAGAGGCGTGAGCGAGAGCTACTTCGAGTTCGGAACGCCCGCGGACCGCTGGGACCGGGCACGGATGTTCTTCGAGGCCAAGGAGTACCCGGCGGCCGTCCGCATCCTGAACGGCCTGGTCGAGGAGGCGCCCGAGCACCAGGCGGCCCGCCTGCTGCTGGCCCGGGCGTACTACCACTCCGCGCAGCTCGGCCGGGCGGAGCGGGAGCTGCGGGTGCTGCTGGAGCGGGACCCCGTCGAGAGTTACGCCACCCTGCTCCTCGGACGGACCCTGGAGCGCCAGAACCGGGACGACGAGGCCCGCCCCTACCTGCGGATGGCGGCCGCGATGAGCGGCGACTTCACTGAGCCCGGCCCGGGCACCGCCGGGCGCTGACACCGCGCCGGGCACGGCACGGACCCCCGTTCGGCCGCGCCCGGCCCGCGCCGCAGCCGCCGCCCCGGGAGCGCACCCTCCCGGTACGGTCCGCTGAGCCGTGGCCCGGGAGGACCCGCCGGTCGTGCGCCACCCGTCGGACGGCGTCCCGGACGCACCCTTGATCCGGTTCGGCTTGGATGGCCGTGGCGCTCGCCGCACCCCCGGCGGCCGGGTCCGCCGGACGGGTCCCGCAGTCGCACCGGATCGGAGCCTTCCCATGACCCAGCCACCGGACAACGTCCTCTTCTTCACCTTCACCGACCCCAGCGCCACCTACCGCGCCTTCTCCGAGGTCAAGGCCGTGCCCGAGGACTACCAGCCGCAGGCGGGCACGACCACCCTGACCGGCGGCGCCATCGGCGCGCTGGTCGGCATCCTCGGCGGCCCGGTCGGGGTGCTCTTCGGGTGGGGCCTGGGCGCCCTCATCGAGGCGACCGCCGACACGGAGACGGCCGAGGACGCCCACGACGCGCTGACGGTGCTCAGCAAGAACGTCGACGACGGCGCCAACCTGCTGATGGTCGAGGCCACCGCGTTCTCCCCGGCCGCCGCCGACGATCTGGCGGGACGGCTCGGCGGCACGGTCGTGGCCGTCCCCGTGGAACAGGTCGAGGAGGAGGTCGCCTCCGCGCAGAAGGCCGCCGAGGAGGCCGTCCGGCAGGCCCGCCACGACCACCGCAAGCAGCGCCGCCACGAGTTCCGGGAGAAGATGGACACCCTGTTCAGCCGCGGACTCCCGGCCTGAGACGGGCGTTCCGGGCGGCTTCCGGGCCGCGGAGCGGGGTGGGGTACCGTGGGGAGCAGCGAAGGGGAGTAGTCCCGCAACACCGCCGGTCGACATACTGGCCGTCCGCCACCGCGGACAGCCCGGCCGCCGGGCCGCTCGCGCCGTGACCGGCGGGCGGTGGACGAGACCTTCGGCCAAGGCATGAAACCGTGCCCGCAGCAGAGCGGGTGCGGTCCGTCGTGCCGGGCCGAGCGGTCCTCCCGTCGCTGGTCCTGCGGGACCTCACGGGGACGATCCGGGGCCCGGCCCCGCACAGAAGGCCCCCGGAATGAGTCTCGACCCCCTGGCGCTCGTCACTGCCTTCGGGCTGATCTTCCTCGCCGAGCTGCCGGACAAGACGATGTTCGCGTCGCTCGCCATGGGCACCCGCATGCGTCCGCTCTACGTCTGGTTCGGCACCTCCACGGCGTTCCTGGTCCATGTGGCCATCGCGGTCGGCGCGGGCAGCCTCATCGGCCTGCTGCCCGACTGGATCGTCCGGCTGGTCTCGGCCGTGCTGTTCGCCTTCGGCGCCTTCATGCTGCTGCGCAGCGGGGGCGACGGGGAGGACGAGGACGGTGCGGCGAAGACCGTCACCGGCTTCTGGCCCGTCTACACCACCGCGTTCATGGCCGTCTTCATCAGCGAGTGGGGTGACCTGACCCAGATCACCACCGCCAATCTGGCGGCCACCAACGGCACCCCCTCCACCGCGATCGGTGCCGCCGCCGCCCTCATGTCGGTGTCGGCGCTGGCGCTGCTGGCCGGGAGGTTCATCGCCCAGCGAGTGCCGCTCAAGACCGTCCAGCGGATCGGCGGGCTCTGCATGGCGGGGCTGGCCATCTGGTCCCTGGTGGAGGCGATCACCGCCTGACCCGGCGCGCGGCGCCGGGCCTCTGCCGCGTCCCCCGTCTCCCCAGCTGGGCGGAGACGGGGGACGCGGTGCGTGTCAGGCCTTGCGGGCCACGCCGCCGTAGGCGTCGACGGCGGCGGCCTCCTCCGGCGGGGCGTCGTCCTCGGGGCGCCAGCGGGTGACCTGGACGATGCCTGGCTCCGCCAGCTCCAGCCCGTCGAAGAAGCCGGCGATCTCGGCCACGCCGCGCACGTGGTACGGGACGGCGCCGCTCTTGTTGTAGGCGGTGGAGGCGGCGATCATACCGTCGCTGGTGGCGGTGGAGTCGCTGATCACCAGGTGGCTGCCGGACGGCAGGCCCGCCATCAGCCGGTTCACCAGGTCGCGCGCCTCGGCGGCCTGCTCGACGTGGCCGAGGGTGTTGAGGATCATCAGCGCCACGGGCCGGCTCAGGTCGAGCGTGGACTCGGCGGCCTTGAGGATCTCCTCCGGCCGGTAGAGGTCGGCGTCCAGGTAGGCCGTCTTCCCCTCAGGCGTGCTGGTGAGCAGCGCGCGGGCGTGGGCCAGGACCAGCGGGTCGCTGTCGACGTACACGATCCGGGAGTCCGGGGCGTACCGCTGTGCGACCTGGTGGGTGTTGTCGGCGGTGGGCAGGCCGGTGCCGATGTCGAGGAACTGGCGGATGCCCTGCTCGACGGTGAGGTACCGGACGGCGCGGCCGAGGAAATGGCGGCTGGTGCGCGCCACGTCCACGAGGCCGGGGAAGATCTCCTTGATCTGGTCGCCCGTCTCGCGGTCGATCTCGTAGTTGTCCTTGCCGCCCACGAAGTAGTTCCAGAAGCGGGCGGAGTGCGGCTTGCTCGTGTCGATCCGCGCGCGGACGTCGTCGGCGGCGGCGAGCGGGGCGTCGTTCTGTGACAAGGGAGTCCTCCTGGGCGCGAACAATTCCTCGACCTGGTCCAAACCTAGACCACCGAACCACCGGAGGGCCGCCCGGGATCGATCAACTCCCCCGCAGCTCAAAGGAGGTGACGACACGTCCGGCACAATCCACGCGGCCCGGCCGCCGGCGCGGCCGGGCCGTACGGTACGCCGCCTCCGCCGCGGTACGCCTCCAGCAGCCGCCGTTAGGTACAAACCTAATGCTGCAACGGTGCTTGCCGTGCCTGGTGGCCCGTTCGGTCGTTGGCGTGGCGCTGGGTGGGGGCCCGGGCAGTTTCGTTCGGATCATCGGGCGGACCAGAGGAAGATGCCCGCGGTGTGGAGTCCGGCCCGGTAGATGGTGGCGGTCTTCTCGTAGCGGGTGGCGATGCCTCGCCACTGTTTCAGGCGGTTGATGCACCGCTCGACGGTGCGGCCGGCGACCACGCCATCGGCCGTTCCCGTGACTGCGTGCCGGTCTGGAACTTGTAGGCGATCGCGTCGATCACCTCACGATGGTCACGCCAGCGGCCACCCCGCTTCGGCGTCCGGTCCGGGAGCAACGGCTCGATCCGCGCCCACTGCGCATCAGTCAACGGCACACCCGGACCAACGACCAACTGATCCAAACGAAGCCGCCTAGGACGCGACAGGGCCTGCCCCGTTCCCGGGGCAGGCCCTGTCCGGGCTGGTGCGGCGGAGCACTGATCGGCCGACTCGGTGAGTGCCGTGGCGGTCACGACGGCTCCTGCGGCGCGCCGGGTGCTCCGTCACTCGGCCCGGGCGACTACGCGACGTCAGCGAGACCGGGCGACGAGTTCACCAGCTGTCAGGCTGAGTTGGTCGAGTGCCTCGGTCACCTGCTGCTGCGTCCTGGGCGCGGTGGCGATGCGCCTGGCGTTGTCGAGCTTGCTCTCGAACACCTTCCAGGACCGCGCCGTGTAGCTCTCGGCGTTCACCTTCGACGCCTGTTCGACGGCGTTCCTGAGTGCTGACGGGTTGAGGGCGGGAGCGGTGGCCTTGCTCGGTGCGAGGCCGGTGATGGCCTTCCTGATGGCTTTGGTGGCTGCGTTGATCTGCGCCTGGGTGGTCTCGGGGTCGTCGGCGGCCGCGAGGTCCTTCTTACCCGCCTTGACAGCGCTCTTGAGGCTCTTGACGGACTGCTTGGTGTACCGGTGGGATTCGTCGAGCTTGGCCTCTCCGTTCTCGATGGCCTGGGCCAGCTTGGTGATGTCGACCGCTACTTCCGCGCCGATGCCCCGCAGGTTCTTGATCGCCGTGGTGAGGGCGGTTGTCGCCTTGTCGACCTCGGCCTGCGTGTGCTCGGTGGCCTCGCCTTCCGTCTGCAGGGCGAAGCCGAGGTTCTGGCCGTAGCGGGCCGGTACCGGGTCGGCCCCGTCCATCGTGTAGTAGACCTCGGCGTTGTAGGTCGGCGACAGGACGCGCAGTTCGCCGTAGCCGAAGAGGCCGGCGTCGTTGTTGTGCCAGTCGCCCGACTTGAAGTTCATTACCGGCTCGAACACCGGTACGTCCTCAGCCTCCTCACTCCCCGCCTTGGCAAGGGAGAAGCTGGTGGTCGCGACGTCGGAGAATCGGGTCCTGGCGAAGTCGGTGGACACCGCCTTGAGCACCAGGCCGTCGGTGATCGAGATGTCAGGCACCTTGTAGCGGTTGTCCCATTGCCAGGCCGTGTCGCTGGTCCTGGGGTCGGAGCCGTCGGTGGTGACCAGCACCTGGTACTTGTCGACATCAATGTCCGCGGTCACGTAGGCGCGGTCGCCCTCGTTCGCGACGACCGACTTGCTGCCCTTGTTGACACCGGCGTTCTCGTCCACGCGCGGCGCGATCTGGGGCGCGACGAGCTCTTTGCGCGCGCCGCTGTCGTCCTCCACCGACGTGTACGTCTCACTGGCGACTGCCGAGCGGTCCATCTCGTCCACGATCGGCGTGGTGTCGTCGTCCGGGTTCGGGTCGTACGCCTCGTCGGCGCCTCCGCCGTACCCCTTCGCCGCGATACCGGCCGCCTTCATGGGGTCGGACTTCGCCGCGGGGTAGCGCACGATGTAGGAGCCCGGGCTCGGGTTGATCCCGGCGGCCTCGGCGTCCTCGTAGGCCGACTGGTCGTACGGCGTCATGCGCACGGCGCTGGCCTTGAGCGTCATGTCGTCGTGCAGGTCGTTGAAGTTGAAGGTCCACCAGGTGCCCTCCTGTACGGAGGAGCCGTACAGGTCGTCGCTGTTGCGCGCGGGCTTGTCCGGGTCGTAGCCACTGCCGCGAGGACCGGTGGGCTTGGGAAACGTGGAGATCTGGGGCGGGTAGTCGCTGCCCGTGGTCGGGGCCTCGGCGCTCCCGTCATACGCACCGCTCTTGCCTGCGGTGTCGTAGTCCTTGCGCAGCTGCCCGACGCGGTCGCCCATCGCGTCCTTGAAGTCGGTCGACCCCGCCTGGCCCTTGCCTCCGACGTTCAGACTGGCTCCGGGACGTGCGTGTGTCGCGACGACTTCGTAAGGGCCGGTGGGCTTGTCGGCGACCAGCGCCATCGTCTGAGAAGCGCTGTAGGTGGCCTTGAGCTCCCAGTGCACCCAGACGACGTACTTGCCACTCGGCGCGCGCTCGAAGTCAATGCGCTCCAGCTTCGCGTTGGCCAGTGGATGTGTCACCGTACCGTCGGGCATGGTGTACGTCGTGTCGGCGTCGGCGACCACCTTCAGCAGCGACTTGTTGCGCCAGTCCTTGCCCCGGTAGAGGGCCAGGCTGGTACCGCCTGCCGAGGCATCGAGCTGGGTCGCGCCGATCGAGTAGTAGTAGCCATCGACATCGGTGTTGTAGAGACCCGGGCCCGCCATCGGCTTCCCGTCGGACGCCAGTCCGGTCGCGTTGTCGACGGTCAGCGTGTCGTCGGCGGCGGCTGCCGCCGGCGCGCCGCCGGCCGCGACGGCGGCAGGCGCGAGGGCGACCACCATCGCCAGTGCGAGCGCTACGCCCGTGAAGGGGGCGGCGCCGCGTGACAAGTTCCGCCTCGCCTTGATTCCAGGAGCGGTTCTCATGCGAGTTCCTCCTTGCCACCGCGATGCCGCGGTTCCACAGTGCTCGAACTCGCCGCCTCACCAGGGGCGGCCGTGTCCCGGGTCGGCGTTGTGCGCATGGTGCCGAGGAAGGCTGCACCCGCGAAGGCTGCGGCGGCTCTCATTGCGTTGCTCATGATGGACCGAGGTCCTCTCCAGAGCTTTCGACTCCCGCGTGCGTTACGGGAGTCGGCAAGTCCCACACGGGGCTGCGTAGGACCCGGGACACCGTCGGCGTAACGAGCAGCACACACGGCCCCCGAAATGTTTACGCAAACATGACAGGGAGGATGCCAACCAGCGGGGGGTCACGCAATGGGTGCGGCAAGAGCTTCTCCGCTCGAACCTGTGGGAATCTGTTGACTGTTGCGCGATCCAGGTGGCCCCTCGCAGGTGAGGGGCCACCTTGCCCAACGGGTCATCAGCTCCGTGCGGGCCAGTCCGCTTCGACGGTGCGGCCCACGATCCAGCCCGGCCCGGCGATCCCTCGCCGCCTGCTCAGCCACGGTGAGGGCTCACGCATACCCGGCTCACGAGCGCCCTTCGACCGCCGGCCGCCAGAGGCGCCGTCAGACAGCAAGAGGTGGTGCGCCCCCCTCACAAGAGCGGCTTGACGCATTGCCGGGAGGACACGTCGCACCCCCGCCGATCGAGACGTCTTCGGCGTGCACAACTGGTGGAACATGTTGGACTCTGATCACCTACGACATCAGGGCCTGCTTGTACCTCTCGGGCGCCCCGGGGCATGCCGACGGACGCGCCCGGGGGCATCCGGCGGGCGCGGCCCGGCATGCACGGCCAACCCTCAACGGCCCACCTGGGTCACGCGCCCGGCACGCCGAGAGGGGCCCGGGTGACACACCAGGGCCCTTTTGCTCTCGCTAATTCGGTGTCCGGGAAGAGCCATGAAGCTGCGCCCCGTACCGGGCCGGCCGAACGGAGCCGCCGCCCGCCGACCGGGCAGTGGACGAGCTGGCGGCTCCGGCCCGCGGACGGCTTCAAGCACTCCGATCGGCGGGCGGAAGCGGTTCCTGCGGATTCGGCTGCCGCAGAACGGCGGTTCCCCCAGGCGGCAGGGTGAACCCGTCACCGGCCGACGGCCCTATGAGCACCTCCCCCGACAGGCCAGGAAGGGGAGCCGGCGCGTCACCGCGGTTCACGAAGAACAGATAGCGGCTGTCGCTGTCCCGGCGCACGACGTGTTCGACCGTGCCCCGCGCTGCCTCGGGCAGGTCGCTCGCCACGCCGGACGGGGCTAGCAGCCGGGGCAGCAGAGCGGCCAGGCCGTCGACCCCGAGGCGGGTGGAGACGTACGCGGCCGTTCCTCGGCCGGTTGCGCGGCGGGTGACCGCCGGGCGTGACGCGTAGGTCCCGGTGCGATAGTGGACCAGAGTCTCCACGTCGGTGGCATCGACGCTGATGCGGTCGGTCCACAGGCTGCCGGCCGTGTCGTTGTCGAGGTCGACGGTGTCGCCGTCGAGCAGGGGTCCGAACTCCTCGATGCGAATGCCGAGCAGTTCGCGCAAGGCGCCGGGATAGCCGCCGAGCCAGACGTGGTCGTTCTCGTCCACGATCGCGGAGAAGTAGGTGGTGACCAGGTGGCCGCCGCCCTCGACGTACCGGGTGAGCTCCTTGGCGAGCGGCTGCGCCACCACATGCAGGACGGGCGCGATCACCAGGTCGTACGGGTTCAGGTCGGTCGTCTGCGCGGGGACCACGTCGGCGCGGATGCCCAGGCGCATCAGGGCCGAATACCAGTCGAGGGCCTCGCGGTGGTAGTCGAGGAGGGAGGTGGGGTGGGAATCCTGTTCGCTGGCCCACCAGGAGTCCCAGTCGAACAGGATCGCCACGCGAGCGGGCTCACGTTCACTCCCGGCAAGCGGTGCCAGCACATCCAGCGTGTGCCCCAACGCGACGACGTCGCGGAAGAGTTCGCTGTCCTCACCGGCGTGGGGCACCATCGCCGAGTGGTATTTCTCCGCGCCTGCCGCGGACTGGCGCCATTGGAAGAAGCACACGGCGTCGGCGCCGTGCGCCACGTGCAGCAGCGAGTCGCGGCCCAGGTCTCCGGGCTTCTTGGGCAGGTTGACGGGCTGCCAGTTCACGGCGTTGGTGGAGTGCTCCATCAGAAACCACGGGCGGTGCCCCGCGATGCCGCTGGTCAGATTGGCGCAGAAGGACAGCTCGTCACGGTTTTGCGGGCCGAGGACCGTGTAGTGGTCGTTCGACACGAAATCGACAGCACCGGCCCAGTCCGCGTAATTCATGCCCTTGATCCCGCTCATCACCATGAAGTTGCTGGTGACGGGGGTATTCGGGGTGATCTCCGTCAGTACTTCGCGCTCGGCGAGCAGATGGTCTTTCAGGGCATCGGAGGAGAAGCGTTTGAAATCGAGCTGTTGCGTCGGGTTGGGATGAGAGGCAGCGAGGCGAGGCGGCAGGATCTGGTCCCAGTCGCTGTAGCGCTGGGACCAGAAACTCGTGCCCCAGGCGTGATTGAGGGCGTCAAGCGTGGTGTACCGGCGGCGCAGCCAGCCGCGGAAGGCGTGCGCGGCATCGTCGGAGTAGTCGTAGATGTTGTGGCAGCCCAGTTCGTTGTTGACATGCCAGGCCACGAGAGCCGGGTGGTCGGCATAGCGCGTCGCCATCTCTCGTACCAGGCGCAGCGCGTGTTCGCGGAAGACGGGTGAGGTGGGCCGCCAGTGCTGTCGTGCGCCTGGCCACAGGGTCTCACCGGTGGCGGTCACCGGAAGGATCTCGGGGTGCGCGGCGGTGAGCCACGGCGGCGGTGAGGCCGTGGCGGTCGCGAGGTCGACACCGATTCCGCCCGCGTGGAGCAGGTCCATCACCTCGTCGAGCCACCCGAAATCCCAGGTGTCCTCGGTGGGCTGCAGCCTCGCCCAGGAGAAGATCGCCAGCGAGACGAGGTTCACGCCTGCCTGGCGCATCAGGCGGATGTCCTCTGCCCACACCTCCCGCGGCCACTGCTCGGGGTTGTAGTCGGCGCCGTAGACGAGGCGCCGGGCTCCGTCGTCGTCCTTCGGGTAGGGGATTCGGGAGGTGCGGGGGGAGGTCATGCGGGTCCTTCCACGAGCTGGTGGTCAAGAAGGGGAGGATCGAGAGCCCTCAGGTGCTACTTCTGGACGGTGAAGCCTTGCTTCTCGCCGTAATCGAGAGACTTGTCCTGCCACGCCTTCAGGCCCTCGGGCAGCGTGGTGCCGGAGACGTACGCCTTGCCGACGGTGTCGTTGAAGATCGAGTTGGAGTACACCTGGTACGGCAGGTACTTCCACCCGGCCGGCACGCCCTTCGCCGAGTCGGCGAAGATCTTGTTGGCCTTCTGGCCCCCGAAGTACGGGAACTCGGTGTTCTGGAACGCCTGGGAGTTCAGGTCCTTCGCCGTCGCCGGGAATGCGCCGTTCTTGATGCGGGTCTGCACGCCGGGGCCCGAGTTCGCGTACTCGACGAAGGCGTAGGCCAGCTCCTTGTTCTTGCCGAGAGTGGGCACAGCCAGCGAACTGCCGCCGTTCTCTGAACTCGTGCTCCGGCCCTTCTCCCACTGCGGCAGCGGGGCAACGCGCCAGTCACCCGCGGCGCCCTTCACTCCGGAGGCGAAGTTGGCGGGCATCCAGGCTCCGATGGGCAGAGTGGCGATGGTGCCGTCTGCCAAGCCCTTGTACCAGTCGTCGCTCCAGCCGACGACAGGCGAGAGGAGCTTCTCGTCGATCAGCTTCTGCCAGGTGGCTGTGTACTTCCCGGCGCCCGCGTCGGTGAAGTCGATGCCGACCTTCGTGCCGTCGACCTTGTAGGGGCGCGAGCCGGCCTGCCACAGCAGGCTGGTGGTCAGACCCGCGTCGCCGACGTCGCTGGTGATGTACGCCTTCGGATCGGCCTTGTGCAGCTTGCGGCCGGCCTCGACGTACTCGTCCCATGTCGTGGGCACCGCGATCCCGTGCTTGTCGAAGACCTTCTTGTTGTAGAAGAGGGCCATGGGCCCGGAGTCCATCGGCAGGCCGTAGACTCCGTCGTCGAACTTCACCGAGTTCCAGGGGCCGGGGGTGTAGGTGCCTTCCAGCTTGCCGGCGCCGTACGCCGTGAGGTCGGTGATCTCCTTCGTCAGCGCATACTGCCCCAGTGCGTAGTACTCCAGCTGTGCGACATCGGGCACCCCCTTCTTCGCCGATATGGCGTTCTGCAACCCCTTGTACTGGTCGTTGCCCGTGCCCGCGTTGACCAGCTTGATGTCCACCTGGGGGTACTTCTTCTCGAAGTCCGCGGCGACCTGCTTGAGTGTGGGTTCCCACGCCCACACGGTGACGGTGCCGCCCTTCTTCAGCGCGGCCTGGAGGTCCGCGGCGCCTAGGTTCCTCTGAGCGGAGCCGTCGTCGGAGCCGCCGCAGGCGGTCGCTCCAAGGGCCAGGGCACAGACGAGACCGAAGCCGCGCAGCAGACGGCGGGAGTGCTGGGACATCACGGTACTTCCACTTCTTCGTGGTTCGACAGGACTTACGTACGGAAGGAAGACGAGGAGCGCCGCGGGGGGCCGCTCCGGCACGGGCTACTCCTTGACGCTGCCGGCGGAGAGTCCGGACTGCCAGTACCTCTGGAGCAGCAGGAAGGCGGCGATCAGCGGCACGATCGTGAGGAGCGAGCCGGTGACGACCAGGTTGAAGACGGCTTCACCGCCGGCTGTCGCCGCCTGCTTGTTCCAGGCGTCGAGGCCGAGGGTGAGCGGGTACCAGTCGGGGTCCTTCAGCATGATCAGCGGAAGGAAGTAGTTGTTCCAGGTCGCGACTGTGGTGAACAGCAGCACCGTGACCGTGCCCGGGGCGAGCAGAGGCAGGGCGACCTGGAAGAAGGTGCGCAGCTCGCTCGCCCCGTCGATCCGGGCAGCTTCCATCAGTTCGGTGGGGATCGCCTCGGTGGCGAACACCCACATCAGGTACAGGCCGAAGGGAGAGATGAGCGAGGGGATGATGACAGCCCACGGGGTGTCGGTCAGCCCGATCTTGCTGAACATGAGAAACGTGGGAACGGCGAGTGCCGTGGTGGGCACGGCGACTGCTCCGATGACGACGGCCAACACAGCGCGCTTGCCGGGAAACTGGAACTTGGCCAGGGCGTACCCGCCGAGTACGGCCAGGAAGGTGGCGCCGCCGGCGCCCACCACCACGTACAACAAGGTGTTCAGCAGCCAGCGGCCGAATACCCCGTCCTGGTACGTGAAGGTCTGGCGTACGTTGTCCCACAGTGCGAGGTCACCGTCGAACCACAGCCCGAACGAACCTGACAGGCCCTGCTGCGTCTTGGTGGCACTGATCAGCAGCCACACCAGCGGTACGAGAGCGTAGAGCGCGACGACGCCGGTGAGCGCGGTCAGCAGAACGCTGCGACGCGCGCGGCCTCGGGGCTGCCGTCGACGCGGTGGGCGAAGTCGGGGGGTGCCGGCCATCGGCACCTTGATGGACCGGGCCACGGCAGTCGGCGGCACCGTGTCCCGAGCACTGCTCACCGTCATCACTCTCACGCTCCCTTGCGCATGCCGCGCAACTGGACGACATAGGCGACGGCCATCGTGATCACGCCCATGACGATGGCGACGGTCGCGGAGTAGTTGTGCTGCTGACCGGAGAAGGACAGCGAGTACGTGTAGTAGTTCGGGGTGTAGTCGGTGGTGATCGCGTTCGGCGCGATCTTCTGGAGGACCGCCGGCTCGTTGAAGAGCTGGAAACTGCCGATGATCGAGAAGATCGTCGCGATGACGAGGGCGCCTCGGATCGCCGGAAGCTTGATCGCCGAGATGACGCGCCACGGACCCGCGCCGTCGATCTCCGCCGCCTCGTAGAGCGCGTGCGGGATGACACGGAGCGCGGCGTAGAAGATCAGCATGTTGTAGCCGATGAACTCCCAGGTGACGATGTTGCCGATCGACGCCAGGATGAGGTCCGAGGAGAGCGGGTTGGGCAACTGCGTGCCGAAGGCATCGTTGATGTCCCCGATCAGTCCGAAACGCGGCCCGTACATGAAGCCCCACATCAGGGTCGCGACGACCGCGGGCACGGCGTACGGCAGGAACACGGCGATCCGGAAGAAGTCCTTGCCGTACAGGCGCCCGCTGTCGATCGCCAGAGCGACCAGCAGGGCGATGCCAAGCATGATCGGCACCTGGATCAGCAGGAACAGGCCGACCCGGATGACGCTGCCCCAGAACTGGCCGTCCTGTAGGGCCTGTTGATAGTTGTCGAGGCCCACGAAGGTGGTGCCCCCGACCAGCTGCGTCCGGTACAGGCTCAGATAGACCGAGTACAACAGCGGCGCCAGGAAAACGAGCACGAAGACCAGCACGAAGGGCCCGATGAACCCCCAGCCCGCCCAGGAGTGACGCGATCGTCGCCCCGGTGGTCCGACCGGACGGCCCCCTGCGGCCGTCGACAGTTGCAGCGTCGCCATCTCGCGCCCCTCGCTAGTCCTTCGCCAAACCGAAAAAAGGAGTTCTACGCAAACGTCCCAGGCCGATGACCCGGCTCGACCACTGGCCACCCCGGTGTTATGTTTACGTAAACATTCGATGGCGGCATGTCTACACTGCCCTCAGATGAGCGGTCAAGGGTCGTTCATGAAAGGCGACATCTGATGAGGGAGACGGTGGACGGAACAGAGGCAGACCGCACGGCGGCAGGTACACGCCCTGTGAGGCCGGTGCACGCGGATCGTGCCCCGCGCCGTCGCAGGACCGTGTCCATGGCAGACGTCGCCCGGACCGCGGGCGTCTCCTCGCAGACGGTCTCCCGTGTCTCCAACGGTTTTCCGGGGGTCAACGAGGAGACCCGCCAACAGGTCCTGGCCGTGATGAAGGAACTCGGCTACCGCCCCAACAGCGCCGCCCGGGCCCTCAAACGAGGCGAGTTCCGCACCATCGGCGTGATCACTTTCACCCTGGCCACGACGGGCAACGTCCGCACCCTCGAAGCCATCGCCACCTCGGCCGCGCAGGAGGGGTACGCGGTCACACTCCTCCCGGTCGCCGTCCCCACCCAGGACGAGGTGCGCGGCGCCTTCTCACGCCTCGGCGAACTCGCCATCGACGCGGCCATCGTCATCATGGAGGTGCACCTCCTGGACAAGGCGAAGCTGTCCTTGCCTCCCCATGTGAAGGTGGTCGTCGCGGACTCCGACGCCGGAGACCGTTACACGGTTGTCGACACCGACCAGGCCGGCGGCGCCCGTGATGCCGTCAACCACCTCCTCGGCCTGGGGCATCGCACCGTCTGGCACCTGGCAGGCCCTGAAGAGTCGTACGCCGCCCAGCGCCGCTCGGACGCCTGGCGCACGGCGCTCCTGGACGAGGGCCGCGTACCGCCGCCCCTCGTACGCGGGGACTGGTCGGCGGAGTCCGGCTACCGGGCGGGTCTGCGCATCGCCGACGAAGCCGACTGCACCGCCGTGTTCGCGGCCAACGACCAGATGGCGCTCGGCCTGCTGCGCGCCCTCAACGAGCGCGGGCGCAAGGTCCCCGAGGACGTTTCCGTCGTCGGCTTCGACGACATCTCCGAGGCCAGTTCCTTTCAGCCTCCGCTGACCACCGTCCACCAGGACTTCGCGGAGGTGGGCCGCCGCTGTGTGGAGGGTGTTCTGCACCAGGTGCGGGAGAGCACGCCGGAGCATGGCACGACCATCGTCCCGACCCGGCTCGCGATACGGGACAGCACGGCCCCGCCACCCCGGTAGCCACGTGTAGAAGCTCCGCCGCACAGACGCCGCTGCTCAGCGGCTCCGGAGCCCATTCCGTCCGCCGGGCGGAAAGACGATCTCGATCAGGGTGCCGCGGCCGGGCACGCTGTCCAGCCGTACCTGCGCATGATGGAGTTCGGCTACAGCGGAGACGATGGAGAGGCCCAGGCCGGTGCCCCCGACCGCACGGCTGCGTCCTTTGTCCGCCCGGTAGAACCGGTCGAAGACATACCCTTGGGATTCCGGGGGGATGCCCGGCCCGCGGTCTTCGACCCTGAGCACCACCGCCTCCCGGGTGGCGCTCAACTCGATGCCGCATGGGGCGTCGGGGGCAGTATGCATGCGGATGTTGCCGAGAAGGTTGGCCACCAGGCTGCGGAGCTGAGCCTCGTCACCCAGAATGGTGATGCCTTCCTGGACACGGACGCTGCGCGGGCGGCCCGGTTCCACGGCTGCGGCATCCAGACAGGACTCGGCGACCACGCGGCTGAGATCGACGGGTTCCAGTGCCGCTTCGTCCTCCTCCTCGTCGAAGCGCGCCAGCATGAGAAGGGACTCGACCAGCCGGCTCATACGCTGGATCTCCGAGGCCATGCGGTCCATGGCGGTATCGACCGCGGCGGTGTCCGGCAGGGCCCCGTGCTGGTAGAGCTCGGCATAGCCGCGCAGGGATTGCAACGGGGTGCGCAGTTCGTGAGAGGCGTCCGCGACGAACTGGCGCATGCGGTCCTCGGATGCCTCGCGTGCGGTGAGTGCGGCCTCGATCTGGTCGAGCATGCCGTTCAGGGCCACGGCCAGCCTGCCGACTTCGGTGGCGGGAGCGGTGGCGGCCTCCGTGACCCGGTGTGAGAGATCTCCGGCGGCGATGGAGTCGGCTGTGGCTGCCGCGTGCTCCAGTGGCCGTAGTTCGCGTCGTACGACGGCGGTGGTGGCCGTCGCCACGAGAAGCAGCCCGGCCACTTCGACGATCACGATGGCCGCGGGGTCGCCGTCCGTACTGAACCAAGCGCACGCGGTGCCGGCCATGGCGCAGGCACACAGGGCGGTGACGACCACGCTGAGCCGGGTGCGCAGTGGCCTCTGCTCAGATCGCCTCAGCATCGTGGCTCCCGAAGGCTGTAGCCGACGCCCCGTTGGGTGTGGATCAACGGGGGCCCCAGGGCGTCGATCTTGCGTCGCAGATAGCTGATGTAGGTGGCGACGACGGTGTCGTCGCCGTTGAAGTCGTAGGACCAGACGTGGTCCAGGAGCTGGGCCCGTGACAGGACCCTCCCGTGGTGGAGCATCAGGTAGCGGAGCAGGCGGAACTCGGTGGGAGACAGATCCAGTGGCACCCCGGCGCGGTGCACGGCGTACGTGACCGTGTCGAGTTCGAGGTCGGCGACCCGCAGCACCGAGCTGCCGTGGTCCCGCTGCCGGGTGCGACGCAGCACGGCGGTGATACGGGCGGCGACCTCGTCCAGCCCGAACGGTTTGGTGATGTAGTCGTCCCCGCCTGCGGTCAGGCCCCTGACCAGGTCTTTGCGGGTGCCGCGGGCGGTCAGAAAGACGACGGCGAAGGGCAGTTTGTCCTGGCGCAGGCGCCGCATCACCTCGAAGCCGTCCCCGTCGGGCAGCATCACGTCCAGCAGGATGAGCTCGGGCAGGAAGGCGCGGGCCATCGCGAGCGCCTCGGAGGCGGTGGCGGCCGTACGGACCTCGTAGCCGAGGAACCGCAGGAAGCGGCTGACGGTGTCGAGGATCGCCGGTTCGTCGTCGACCACCAGGAGCCGGCCGTGCTGTGCCGGGGGCGCACCGGCGTCCGCCGAGGTCTGCTCCGTCATCCCTGTGTCTTTCCTGTTCGCATGAGGCCAGCCTGCTTCTAGGGGTCGGTCTTCATCTAGCTTGTCCGATCGGCTTGCGGTGTTCCATGGGAGTTCCATGTGAAGACCGGCCTCAGGGGCCCGTTGTGCCGAGTGCCCGCGAGCCGGCGGCCTAGCGTGGAGTACACACCGCATCCGGGGGCAGTAGCGCGCTGGCCGTTCCGACCCGGGTGCGCCCCCTTCTCTGACATCCCGGGAGTCTTTCGCGTGTCCACATTCTTGTACCGCCTGGGCCGTTTCGCCTATCGGCGCAAATGGCCCGTCATCGGCGCTTGGCTCGCCGTGCTGCTGGTGGCGGGGGTTGCCGCGCTGGGGCTGATGAAGCCGTTCAGCTCGTCCACCTCCATCCCCGGCACGGAGGCGCAGCGCACCCTGGACGTGATGGAGAAGGAGTTTCCGTCCGGAGACGGCCAGGTGACCGGCAAGATCGTCTTCCGGGCACCCGACGGTCAGAAGATCACGGCGGGGGGCCCTGCGCAGGCCGTCGCCGACCTGACCCGGGATGCGGGACGAGCGCCCGGCGTGGCAGCTGCTACGGCCCCTTCCGCAGAGACAGGCACCGTCTCGCCCGACGGCCGTACCGGCATAGCGCAGATCACCTTCGCCGCCGAGAAGGCTGACGACATCCCGGATGCCACGAAGCAGGAGATCGAGGCGGCAGCCGAAGAGGGCCGCGGATCAGGGCTGACCGTGGAACTGGGCGGTGACGCGTTCGCGCCTGAGGTCAAGGTCCTCGGGCCCATGGAAGCCGTCGGGGTCCTGATCGCCCTGGGTGTCCTGGTGCTCGTCTTCCGCACCCTGCGGGGCGCGATCATCCCGGTGGCCACCGCCCTGGTCGGCGTAGCCATCGGCGTGCTGTCACTCCTGGCCATGACCAGCGTGATCACGATGGACAGCACCTCGATCATCCTGGCCGTGATGCTGGGCCTGGCGGTGGGAATCGACTACGCGCTCTTCATCGTCTCCCGCCACCAGACGCAGGTCAGGGAGGGTATGGACCCCGAGGAATCGGCCGGACTGGCGACGGGCACCGCCGGCGGGGCCGTGGTCTTCGCCGGGGCCACCGTCGTGATCGCCCTGGCGGCGCTCGCTGTCGTGAACATCCCCTTCCTCACCGTCATGGGCCTGGGCGCCGCCGCCACCGTCGTGGTGTCCGTCCTGATCGCGGTCACTCTGCTCCCGGCCGTCCTCGGACTCGTCGGCGCCAACATCGCCACCAGCACCGTTCCCGTACTGCGCCGGTCGACCGAACGAGCACGGCTCCGGGCTGCTGCGCCGGGGCATCAGGGCCGGGGCCGGCGTTGGGCGTCCCTGGTCGCGCGCCGTCGTTGGCTGGTGATGGTCACGTGCTTGCTCGGCCTCGGAGTCATGGCTGCCCCGGCGGCCGACCTCCGGCTCGGCCTGGGCGGGGAAGTCGACCCGCACAGCTCTGCGGGCCGCGCTCAGACACTCATCGACGAGGGCTTCGGCCCTGGCTACAGCGGCACCCTGGTCGTCCTCGCCCAGGGCCAGGACCAGACCGCCGTCCTGTCGGCGGCGAACGACCTCGCCTCGCAGGTGAAGGAGCTTCCGGGCGTGTCCTCGGTCTCCCCGCCCGTACCGGCCTCCTCCGGTGACGCCGCCCTGGTCAACGTCACTCCCTCAAGCGGTCCCGAGTCGGAGGCCACCAAGGGGCTCCTGGCCGAGATCCGAGAGGCCCGCGGCGGTATCGAGCAGCGCACCGACACGACCCTGAACGTCACCGGCACGTCCGCGGTGAACATCGACGTGGCCGACAAGCTGTCCTCCGCCCTCCCCCTGTACTGCCTGCTGGTCATGGGGCTGGCCCTGGTGCTGCTGATCGTCGTCTTCCGTGCCATCGCCGTCCCGCTGAAGGCCGCGCTGGGCTTCCTGCTCTCCCTGGGCGCCTCCCTGGGAGCGCTGGTCGCGGTCTTCCAGTGGGGCTGGCTGTCCGACCTGCTCGGCATCAGCCAGACGGGCCCGGTGCTCAGCTTCCTGCCCATGCTGCTGGTAGGCATTCTGTTCGGGCTGGCCATGGACTACGAGGTCTTCCTCGTCTCCCGGATGCGTGAGGAGTACAAGCACGGCAGGCCGCCGACCGAAGCGATGGTCCGAGGCTTCGGCCACAGCTCTCAGGTGGTCACCGCCGCGGCTCTCATCATGATCGCGATCTTCGGCTCGTTCATTTTCGCCGAGATGCAGGTGATCAAGGGCATGGGCTTCGCGCTCGCCATCGGCGTCCTGCTTGACGCCTTCGTGGTCCGCATGACCCTGGTGCCCGCGGTCATGGCCCTGCTCGGCCACAAGGCATGGTGGCTGCCCCGCGTTCTGCAGCGGTGGCTGCCCGAGGTGGACATCGAAGGTGAACGTCTCACCAAGCTGCACACCGCGCCCCACCGCCCCGAAGAACCGCACCTCCCCCGGCAGCCTGCGTCCGTCGGCGCCGACCGCGCCCCTTCGGGAGAGTGACTGATCCACTGGCACGAACACGCTTCCCCCCTCCGGGCCCTCGCTCGAGTCGCACGCGAGGGGGCGAGCGTGTACGGCGCGGAAGGCGGCGACCCTTCCGCGCCGTTGGCTTGCGGATGGCGTGAGCCCGACAGCCGGCCCCCTTCTCGCGCCCGCCCAGGCCATCTCCGTCGCACTCAGACCGGGGTGAGCGGCGGGGTGCTGCGGCCACTGACCACACGGAGCCGTCTTTCGACCTCGGCGGCCTCGGAATCCTGAAACCGGGACTCGTGGTCGAGGATCGCCCGGAGCATGCTCCGGGCACTGAACTCGATGTCGAAGTCGATGGACGTGATGGCGGGCGTGGCTACGCGGGCGAGCGAAGAGTTGTCGACCCCGATGATCCCCACGTCGCCGGGAATGCTCCGTCCGAGCTGCTGGGCGGCTCCGAGTACGGCCAGCGCGACCTCGTCGTTGTAGGCGGCGATTCCGAGGGGAACCTCGGGCAACTGCGCCACGGCCCCTGCCGGCCCCTCATGGGTGAGGTCGACGTACAGCGTCGGAAGGACGTGGAGGCCGTGGCGCAGGCTCCATTCGTGAACGCCTCCCGCCCTCGGAGAGGCGAACCGGTGTTCGCGCGCGTCCACCGCCACGGCGGCGGCGATCGTCCGGTAGCCACAGGCGGCCAGGTGTTCCGCCTGACGCTGGCCGATCGCCGTGTCCAGGTGCTCCTGCGCCGCACGTGAATGCTCCACGACGAGCGCACCATGCCGTTGCAGTCGTCTGCGGTCGGATTCCTCCAGCGGGGCGAGGCTGACGACGGCGTACGGCCGTAGGCCGAGTACGGCGTCCTCGATCGGGTCCGTCGCGGTTGCCAGGCGGATCAGGTTCACGTATCCCTGCCGTTCGAGCCCGCTGGAGAGGACGTCGAGAAAGTCGCGCAGGCGGGGCCCGAACGTGATGTTCGGCACCAGGGTGATCACGATGTCACTGGTGCCGCGGGCCAGCGTTCTCGCCGCCGTCGAGGGGCGGTATCCCAAGCCGTCCGCGGCTTCCCTCACCCGGGCGACCGTCTCCGGCGAGAAGCGGTCCTCATGGCCGTTGAGAACCTGGCTCACCGTCGACCGTGACACCCCCGCGCGCGCCGCTACGTCCTTGCTGCTTGTCATCATGCCTCGCCTCCCGCAGCACGTTAACACGGGACAATTCACCTTCGATTGACGCGCGATAATAAGAACTCCAGCGCTTTGACCTGCGTAATTAACAAGCCAGCAACCTATGTATTGACGCGAGACAACACGAGTGTTGTCCTTGCTTCGTACGCGTTCCGCGTAAACACCGAGTGAAGTGAGGCGGAAATTGACCAGCTACGGTCCGGTCGGCCGAACCGCGGAGATTCCGCTCGCGACGTGGGAGTTCCGGCGAACCTCCTCACCGGACAGCACCAGGGTCCGGCTACCGCACGACGCGATGATCGGGGAGAAGCGGGGCCCGTCCAGCCCCGGAGGCGCCGACGCGGGCTGGTTCTTCGGCGGTGCGTACCAGTACCGCACCACCTGGACGGCCGGCCCCGACGACGGCCTCCTGGCCGGCCTGCGGTTCGAGGGCGTACAAGGTGACGCGGACGTCTACGTCAACGACCAGTTCATCGGGCGGATCCGAGGCGGGTACACCGAACGTGAGCTGTCCTTCCAGGGCGCGGTCAAGTGGGGGGCCGACAACGACATCCGGGTCGAGGTCGACAACAGCCACCAGCCCAACAGCCGCTGGTACTCCGGGTCCGGCCTCTACCGGCCCGTGTACGTGGTGCTGCGCCCCGCGATCCACTTCGCCGAGGACGGGCTGCGACTGCGCACCCTCTCGCCAGGCGCGGACGCGCGCGTCCAGGTGGCGTACGAGGTGACGAATCCGTCGTCGGAGACGCTCTCGGTGACCGTGGAGCTGTGGGACGGCGACGTCAGGGTGGCCTCCGCGACGATGCACTCCGACGCGGGGGTGGCTGCCATGACCGTCGCCCGGCCCAAGCTGTGGTCGGCCGACGCCCCTCACCGGTATCGGCTCGTCGCCCGGATCGAGCGCGCAGGCACGGTGGTCGACGAACGCCACGAGTGGGTCGGGCTGCGCACCGTCGAGGTCGACGCGCAGCAGGGTCTGCGGATCAACGGCCACACGGTTCTGCTGCGGGGAGCGTGCATCCATCACGACAACGGGATCCTCGGTGCCGCCACGCACCGCAGCGCGGAGTTCCGTCGGGTGCGGATCCTGAAGGATGCCGGGTTCAACGCCGTACGCAGCGCGCACAACCCGATGTCCCGCCACCTGCTGGACGCGTGCGACGAGTTGGGCATGTACGTGGTCGACGAGTTCGCCGACTACTGGTTCGTCAAGAAGACCGCCCACGATCACGCGGACCGGTTCCGCGACACATGGCGCCAGGACGCTGCGGCCTTGATCGGTAAGGACCGCAACCGGCCCAGCGTGGTGATGTACGCGATCGGCAACGAGATTCCCGAGACCGCGACCCCTGAAGGCGTGCAACTCGCCCGCGAGATCACGGACCACTTCCACGCCGCGGACCCCGACCGGCCGGTCACCGTCGCCGTCAACATCTTCCTCAACGTCCTGGTCTCCCTGGGGGCCTCCCCCTACAAGTCGGGGAAGGTCGCGAACCCCACGACGGACGCGCAGCAGACGTCGATGGCGGGCAGCACAGAGGCGAACAGGATGGTCAACCAGATCGGCCGGATGATGAATCTGGTGTCACGGCTGCGCCGGGCCGACAAGGCCAGTCGTGACGTGTTCGGGGTGGTGGACGTCGCGGGATACAACTACGGCCTCGCCCGCTATCGCCAGGACGTGAAGGCCTACCCGAACCGGGTCGTCCTCGGCACTGAGACCCTTCCCGGGGATGTCGCCCGGGCGTGGTCCCTGGTGAAGGCCCATCCCGCCGTCATCGGCGACTTCGTCTGGGCGGGCTGGGAGTACCTCGGCGAGGCCGGTGTCGGCGTATGGGTGCCGGGGAAGCGTGCGGGACTGTCGAAGCCCTATCCCTACGTGATCGCCGGCCCCGGAATGATCGATCTGACCGGGCGCCCGGACACGTCGTTGCGACTCGCGCAGGCGGCCTGGGGCACTCTCGCAACGCCGGCCATAGCTGTCCGCCCGGTCGACCGGAGTGGACAGCCCGTGGTGCGTTCGGCGTGGCGCAGCACGGACGCGGTCGAGAGCTGGTCCTGGCGTGGCTGCGAAGGCCGCACGGCCGAGATCGAGGTCTACTCGGCCGACGAAGAGATCGAACTACTGCTGAACGGCCGATCCCTGGGCCGACGCAAGGCCGGCGCCCGGCACCGGTTTCGCGCACGGTTCCGGACGCCGTACGAGCCGGGTGAACTGCTGGCGATCGGCTATCGGGACGGAGCCCCGGTGAGCCGCAGCACGTTGTGCTCCTCCTCGGGGCGGCTCGGTCTGCGTCTTTCCGCGGAGCGCCGGATTCTGGTCGGTGACGATCTCGCGTTCGTCACCGTCGCGGTCACGGACGCGGACGGCGTCGTGGAGATGCTTGCCGACGACCAGGTATCGCTGGAGGTCAGCGGCCCGGCCGAACTCATCGCCTTCGGCACGGCGGCTCCGGCCACCGAGGAGTCCTTCGTGTCGGCCACGCACACCACATACCGGGGCCGGGCGTTGGCGGTGCTGAGGCCCAGTGGAGAGTTCGGCACCGTACGCCTCCTCGCACGCTCCGCCGTGCATGGCGAGGCCGAGATCGAGCTCGTTGCCGCGCTGGCGAACGCGCCTGGTGGAACGCCTGAAGAGCCGCCCGCGGCGGGACACCCGAACGCCGCGGTGTCAGCGGCGGAAGCCGGATAGCGCCCCCGGGCGCCTCCTCGACCGACAAGAGAGTCCCGTCATGTCTTCTGCTCTACCGCCTCAGCACCCCGTCGTCGGCGCCGGCCCCGAGAACAGTCCGGCTCCGGCCGCCGACTCGGGACCGGCCGGGCACAGCGAGCCGCCCCGTGTTTCGGCATGGTTCATCTTCGTCTACACGCTGACCACGTTCGGTGCGAACCTCACCATGCTCGCACCGATGCTGTTCGGACTCGCGTACAAGATCCAGCTGGTCGACCCCGGGGGCAAGGAGTCGAGCCTCGGGCTGGTGGTCGGCATCGGCGCCCTGTTCAACATCGTGGCCACCCCGCTCGCCGGCGTGCTCACGGACCGGACGAGAAGCCGCTGGGGCCGCCGACGGCCTTGGGTCGCCGCCGGTATCGTCATCTGCGCAGCAGCCGGGACGGCCATCGCCCTGGCCTCGACCGTCCTGTTCGTCGCCGTGGCCTGGGTCGTCTACATCCTCGGTCTCGCCGCGACCCTGAGCGCCCTGGCTCCGGTGATAGCCGATCAGGTCCCCGAGTCACAGCGGGGGAAGGTGGGCGCGTTCTCCGGGGTCTCCACGCAGTTGGCCGGCGTTGCCGCGAGCCTGGTGGGCAGTGCCCTCACCGGCAACCTGCTGCTGATGTTCCTGGCCCCGATCGTTGTCCTCGTCGTCGCGTTCGTGTTCTACGTCGTTGCCATCCCGGATCGGCCGGCTGCCAGGACGAAGGATCACGAGCCCCTGTCCGTCGTCTTCAAGCAGCTGGTGTTCGATCCCCGCAAGCACCGGGACTTCGCACTCGTCTGGCTGGGCCGGTTCCTGCTCCAGGTCGGCATGACCTTCTTCAGCACCTACCAGCTCTACTTCCTCCTGGACCGGATCGGCCTCGCCCCGGAGGAGGCCGGCCAGAAGCTGGCCCTGGTGGGAGGAATCGGCATCGTCGTCACCACCGGCTTCGCGGTCCTGGGCGGGCTGCTCTCCGACCGCCTGCGGCGACGCAAGCCTTTCCTGTACGTCGCCGCCGCTCTCGCGGCCAGTGGTCTGACCGTGATGGCCTTCGCGCCCGACGTTCTCAGCTATGCGGTCGCCACCCTTCTCATCCTCGCCGCCGCGGGCCTGTTCGGCTCCGTCGATCTCGCCCTGGCCAGTGACGTCGTGCCCGACCGGGCGGAAGCGGGCCGGTGGATGTCGATTCTCAACGTCGCCGGCTACGTCCCGTCAGCGGTGGCCCCCGTCGTGGCACCTCTCATCCTGACGACCAGCGGCGGACAGAACTACACCGCCCTCTACCTGACAGCGGCCCTCGTGGCCACCGGCGCCGGCGTCACCGCCTGGCGGGTGCGCGGCGTCCGGTGAACACGCCGAACGTGCCGAACCCGAGAAAGCCAGGCCCCACAGCGGTGCCCGGTCCTTCCGACCACCACACACCAGGAGCAGCGCACATGCCCGACCTCTTTCCTGACGACTTCCTGTGGGGCGCTTCGACCGCCGCTCACCAGGTGGAAGGCAACAACCTCAACAGCGACTGGTGGCTGATCGAACAGGGGCCCTACGGCCTCCAGCGCAGCGGCGACGGCCTCGACAGCTACCACCGCTTCGCCGAGGACATGCGGCTCCTCGCCGACGCAGGTCTGAACGCCTACCGGTTCAGCATCGAATGGGCTCGCATCGAGCCCTCCCCCGGCGCGTTCTCCCGCGCCGAACTCGCCCACTACCGCCGGATGATCGACACCGCGAAGGCCCTCGGGCTGACGCCCGTGGTGACGCTGCACCACTTCACCCACCCGATCTGGTTCGAGGAGCGGGGGGCCTGGCTCGGCGACGGCGCCGTGGACGCCTTCGCCCGCTACGTCGAGTTCGCGGCACAGATCCTGCACGACGTCGACTGGGTATGCACCATCAACGAGCCCAACATGGTCGCGGTCATGCACGGGATGCGCGTGCGCGCGGCCCGCGGCGAGCAGATCGACCCGACGGTGCTCGCGTCCCCCGACGAGACCATAGGGCGCGCACTCATCGCCGCCCACCGGGCCGCCGTGCCGGTCCTGCGCAACGCGACCGGCGCGAAGGTCGGGATGACGATCTCCTCCCAGGCGCAGGAAGCCGCACCCGGCGCCGAGCAGAAGCTCGCCGAGGTGCGTTACCTGTGGGAGGACATGTACCTGGAAGGCTGCCGCGGGGACGACTTCGTCGGAATCCAGGCCTACAGCACCCAGACCGTCGACCAGGACGGCCTGGTCCCCCACGCTCCGAGCCCTGACAACACCCAGGTGGGACTGCCCTACCGGCCGGACGCCCTGGGCATCGCCGTCCGCCACGCCCACCGGTTCCTGGACGGCATGCCGATCCTCGTCACGGAGAACGGAATCGCGACCAGCGACGACGAACGGCGTATCGCCTACACCCGCGAGGCACTGCGCCACCTCGGCGAAGCCCTGGAGGAGGGAGCGAACGTGCTGGGCTATCTGCACTGGTCCGCCCTGGACAACTTCGAGTGGGGCCACTGGGAGCCCACCTTCGGGCTGATCGCCGTCGACCGGGAGACCTTCGTCCGTACTCCCAAGCCCAGCCTCGCCTGGCTCGGTGCGGTCGCCCAGAGGCGCACGCTCACCTGACCGCGAACGGCCGGCCCGGAGCCCCGGCCCGCCCCTCGTTTCACCGAAGAGAGAACCCATGGAAATCAAGAACAACGTGTTCGTCGTCACGGGAGGCGGCAACGGCATCGGCAGGCAGGTCACGCTCGAACTGCTCTCCCGCGGTGCACGAGTGGCGGCGGTCGACCTCAGCCCCGAGGGCCTTGAGGAAACCCGCGCCCTGTCCCACCCGGACCACCGCGGCCTCACCACCCACGTTCTCGACGTGAGCGACAACGCCGCCGTCCAGGGCCTGCCCGGCAGCGTGCTCGAAGCCCACCAGCAGATCGACGGAGTCATCAACGTCGCGGGCATCATTCACCGGTTCGCCCCACTCGCCGAGCTGTCCCGGGATGAGCTGGAGCGCATCGTCAACGTGAACTTCTGGGGAACCGTCAACACCACTCTCGCGCTCCTGCCCACCCTTCGGTCCAGGCCCGCCGCCGCGATCGTCAACATCTCCAGCCTGTCCGGGCTGGTCGCGTTCGCGGGACAGGGTTTCTACGGAGCCACGAAGGGAGCCGTCAAGCAGTTCAGCGAGGGGCTCTACGAAGAGCTCATCGACACGAACGTGGCTGTCACCACGGTTTTCCCGGGCAATATCAGCACCAACATCAGCGGCAACTCCGGCGTGGCGATGATCGATGCCGGCGGCCGCAAGGTGCGCGCGACAACGCCCGAAAGGACCGCCCGCGAGATCGTCGACGGTGTCGGGAACGGCAGCTTCCGGGTGCTGATCGGCTCGGACGCCCGACTGCTCGACAGGCTGTACCGGATCTCGCCGAGGTGGGCCACCCGCGTCGTCGCGAAGCAGATGAAGGCCGTCCTGTGACGGCCACGGGGCTTCTCCGCACCCGGCCACCGGTACGGGCCAGGACTCCCCGCGCCGAGATCCGGCTGACCGCCCGAGCCGCCGCCGGCCGGCCCTGATCACTTTCGCTCCGATGGACACGCAAGGAAGAACACCATGACCGATATGCGCACTCTCGTCTCCCGTCTCGACCTCGACCAGAAGATCGCCCAGATCCAGGGCGTCATCCCCATGGACCTCATCGACTTCGCCAGGTTCAGCACGCCTGGCACCGAAACCCCCGACTTCTCCAAGGGGTTCCCGTACGACATCGACCAGCTCCGGCGGGTTAGGCCGCACGGCGTCGGCCACCTCTCCATGGGGCAGCAGTTCAGTCCGGACCTGGAGCAACTGCGCCAGGACCTCGCGCACTTCCAGGACGTCCAGCGGGAGTTGGCCCCGTTCGGTATCGGCACACTCGTGCATGCCGAGGGGGTCAGCGGGTTCGTCCACCCGCAGGGCCACCAGTTCACGACTCCGTGGGGGCAGGCGGCGAGCTGGGACCCGGCGGTCAGCAGCACCGTCGGGCGGACCGCTGCGCGGCAGGCGCGGGAAGTCGGTATCCACCTGCTCTTCTCTCCCGTGCTCGACCTCGCCCGCGACATCCGGTGGGGGCGGGTCCACGAGACGTACGGCGAGGACGCGGAACTCGTCACGCGCATGGGAATCGGATTCATCCGCGGGGTGCAGGGCGACGACGCGGACAGCGGCATCCTCGCCACCGGCAAGCACTTCCTCGGCTACGCGAACTCGCTCGGCGCCCTCAACCAGGCGGCCACCCAGCTCGGCCGCCGCGAACTGACCGACGTGCACGCGGAGCCGTTCCGCCGGGCGATCGCCGAGGCCGGCCTCTCGGTGATCATGAACTCGTACAACGACATCGACGGAATACCGGCCGCCGCGAACCGTTGGCTGCTCACCGACCTCCTCCGCGACCAGCTGGGTTTCGACGGACTCGTCGTCAGCGACTACGACTCGCTCACCATGCTGCACAACACCTACCGGACCGCTCCCACGCCCGGGCACGCGGCAGGGCAGGCGCTCGACGCCGGCATCGACGTCGAGCTGCCGGGCAACGCCACGACGAGCGGCCTGCGTGCGCTCATCGAGGACGGCACCTTCCCGGAGGAGGCTCTCGACCGGGCCGTCATCAACGTCCTCGAAGTGAAGGCGCGCCTCGGGCTGGTCCCCGACATCCGGCGCGCGCGCCCCGCCAGGGCGGCGGAGGGCTTCGACCGCACGTCCGCCGACCGGCAAGCACGCGAGGTCGCCGGCGCGAGCGTCACCCTCCTCGCCAACGACGGCATTCTCCCCCTCGCCCCCGGCACCGCCAAGGTCGCCGTCGTCGGGCCCGCCGCCGACGAGCTCCGCGTCCACTTCGGCGCCTATTCGACCGTCTCCGAAGCCGAGATGGTGAAGGCGATCTCCCTCCTCGCCACCGGCGCGCTCCCCGGCCAGAGCGCCTCGCCGGACGTGTTTCCCGACCTCTTCCAGGTCCGGCTCCCCGGCATCGAGCCCGCCTTCGAGGAGAACGCCCGAACGCTCCACCCCGAGTCGGTGACCGTGGCCGACGCGGTCCGCGCCCTCGACCCGACCGTGCGATATCACGCGCTCGGCAGCCTCGAACAAGACGCTCCCGCCCTGGACCCGGCGGCGGTCGCCGCGTCCGTCGCCGACGCCGACGTGGTGATCGCGGTCGTCGGCGAGCGCACGGGCTGGGCCGGGAACAACACCGCGGGCGAGGGCCGCACGGCGTCGAACCCGACGCTGCCCGGCAACCAGACCGAACTGGTCGAGGCCCTCCGTGACGCCGGCAAGCGGGTCGTCACCGTGGTCGTCTCGGGCCGACCGCTGCTGCTGGAACCGGTGCACGAAGCATCCGCCGCGGTCCTGCTCGCACCGCTGCTCGGCCCGGTCGCCGGAGCTGTCATCGCCGACGTACTGTACGGAGTGACCGAGCCCGGCGGACGCGTCCCCTCCACCTTCCCGCGCCGCGTCGGACAGATCCCCATGTACCACGGACATCCCATCGGCTCCGGCCACGACCACCCCACGCTGCCGCGCCACGGCTACATCGACCTCACCGACAGCAGCCCGCTCTACCCCTTCGGCCACGGGCTCTCCTACACCACGTTCGATCTCACGCTCGAGGGCGTCACGGTCGAGGACGGGACCCTGAAGGTGGCAGCGCAGGCCCGCAACCTCGGCGAGCGGGACGGCTCGGCCGTCGTGCAGCTGTACGTGCGCGACGAAGGCGCCACGGTGGTCCGCCCGGTCCGGCAGCTCGTCGACTTCGCACGCGTCCCGCTCACCGGGTCCGCCACCGAGAAGGTGGAGTTCACCGTTCCGTTGGAGCGCCTCGCCTACACCTGGCCCGACGGCCGACGGGGAGTGGAGTCGGGCGAGATGACCGTACTCCTCGGACTCTCCAGCGCCGACATCCGCGGGGAGGCCACGGTTGAGGTCCCGGGCCTCGTCTGACCAGAAGATCCCGGGATGGCCCGTGCTTTGACCGGCGACTTCTTGCCGAGCGTGGAAAGCCGTACACCGGACCGCGGGAACAGCCTCAACCGCGGCCGGTGGTGTGCGGAGCAGGTCACCGCCACGCGCTGGCCGTCCGGTTCGGGTCATCCCGCCCGGCCGGTGTCTTCGGGAGGCACTCCCCTCCCGAAGACACCGGCCGCAGTACGTCGAGCGACCGACATCACAGCTAGGAGTGCGACCATGACGGGCAGCCCTCATGCGCTCACCACCAACTCCCGGTCCGCGCCCTTCGGGATCGGGACAGCGATACCCCGTTTCGCTTGGAGGACACCTGAAGGCACGGAACAGGACGCCTACCAGATCGAGGTCACCAGCGGCGCGGCCTTCACCGTCGCGGAAGACCGGGCAGCCACAGAACTCGTGTGGCAGTCCGGGATCATCAGCGGGGCAAAGCCGTTCGGTATCGCCTACGGCGGAGCTCCGCTGCTGGCACGCACCCGTTACCTGTGGCGTGTACGCGTGTTCCAGGACGGGCTCGCCTCGGACTGGAGCGAACCGGCCGCCTTCGAGACCGGTGTCCTCGCCCCTGACCACCTCACAGCGCGGTGGATCTCGGCGCCGCCGAAGGGCCCCGACGACCGGCGTGCGCTCTACTTCAAGAAGGAGATCTCGCTCCCGGCACCGGTTGTCCGAGGCCGCGCCTACACGAGCGCCCTTGGCTGGTACCGGCTCTTCGTCAACCGTGAGGACATCACCGGCCAGGAGCTCGTCCCGCGGTGGACGCCGTTCGACGAGCAGGTGGAGTACCAGGTCTACGACGTGACGGACGCGTTCGGCGAAGGAGCGAACGTGATCGGCATGGTGGTCGGCGACGGCCGGTACCGCGGTACGTTGGGCTACGGCATGCTGGATGCCCGGTACGGCGACCGGATCGGCGTCCTCGGCGAGATCGTGCTCGACCTCGCCGACGGGACCCGGCGGACCGTCACGACCGACGGGACGTGGAACGTCGGCCGTGGCCGGATCCGTACCGCAGACCCCGTGTTCGGCGAGCACGTCGACCTGCGGATCGAGGCCGGTGCATGGCTGGAGCCCGGTGCCACCCTGGAGGAGCAGACACAGGCGGTTCCGCTCCCGCCGCACGACCGCGTCCTCGTCGCGGAGGACGTCGAACGGGTCCGCGAGACCGGCCGCCGCGGTGGCAGCGTCCGCACCGCTCCCTCGGGAGCGCAGATCATCGACTTCGGCCAGAACTTCACCGGTGTGGCCGCCCTGACCTTGCGCGGCACACCGGGGAGCACCGTCACCGTCCGCTACGGGGAAGTGCTCTCCCCCGGCGGCGCTCTCGACACAGCCCACCTGATTCCGAAGAAGATGGGAAAGCGGAAGGAGCAGGCGGTGAAGGAGGAACGCTTCCAGCGTGACGTGGTGATCCTCGGCGAGACCGCCACCGAGTACTGCCCCTCGCTCACGGTGCGCGGGTTCCGCTACGTCTCCGTCGAGGGCGCCGACCCGCTCGGCCCGGACGACGCCATCGGCATCGTCATGTCGACCGACATCGAGCGGATCGCCCGCTTCGAGTCGTCCGATCCACGCCTGGAACAGTTGTGGAGCAACGCGATGTGGTCACTGCGGTCGAACTTCCTGGACACCCCGACCGACTGCCCGACCCGTGAGCGCAGCGGCTGGACCGGCGACATCCAGGTCTTCGGACCCACCGCCGCCCAACTCGTCGACTGTGGCGCCTATGTGCGCAGGTACCTGGCCAACCTGGCGGTCGAACAGTACGACGACGGCCGGGTGCCCCCGTTCATCCCGTCGGAGAGGTCGGCCGCCCTCGGCCGACACCCCATGGAGTACGTGGCCACGTCGACCGGCTGGGGCGACGTGAGCGTCATGCTGCCGTGGACGATGTACACGTACCTCGGCGACGAGCAGGTACTGCGCGCCCAGTACGACAGCGCCAGGAGGTGGGTCGACCACCTCGCCGCGCGGGCAGCCGGGCGCAAGGGGCCGGCCCGGAGGTTCGGCCGGCGGTACGGACGCCACGAGCGGTACATCGTGGACAGCGGCTTCCACTTGGGAGAATGGCTGCGTCCAGGCGAGGGCAGCACCTGGGCCAAGTCCTTCCTGTTCCCGCCCGCCGTGGTCGCCACCGCCTACTTCGCCCACTCCGCGGCACTGCTCGCCCGCATCGCACGGGTCCTCGGCCGGGAGGCGGACGCCGGGCACTACGAGGACCTCCACCGCAGAGCGACCGAGGCGTGGCGTGCCGCGTTCGTCCGCAAGCGCGGCGCCCGGATCGGTGAGGACAAGCAGGACGACTACGTACGTGCACTTGCTTTCGGTCTCCTTCCCGGCCATCAGCGGCAGGCCGCCGCCGACCGGCTCGTCGAACTCGTCGAAGCCGCCGGCGACCACCTGGGCACCGGTTTCCTGAGCACCCCCATGCTGCTCCCGGCCCTGGTCGAGGCCGGCCGGGCGGACGTAGCCCTGCGCCTGCTGTTCCAGACCACCTCGCCCTCCTGGCTCGCGCAGATCGAACAGGGCGCGACGACGATCTGGGAGCAGTGGGAGGGATACGACAAGGACGGCAACGCGCGCGACTCCCACAACCACTACGCCTTCGGCAGCGTCGTCCGCTTCCTCCACGAGTACGTCGCCGGACTCGCCCCCGCCGCACCCGGCTACCGGGAAATCCTCTTCGCGCCGGTCGTGGGCCACGGTCCGGGCGGCAGTGGCCCGCAGTCCGCGGGCGTCGAGATCGACACCCCGTACGGCATCGCGTCGAGCCGCTGGCACGCCTCGGACGGAGAGGTCCGGCTCGACATCCGGGTGCCTGCCGGGGCGACCGGCGTCGTCCGCCTCGGGGGCGAGGAGCGCCGGGTCCCGGCCGGCGAGCACACCTTCACGGCGCTGGTCGGCGAACTGGCGCGCACCGCCGCGTGCCCCGCGCCGTCCGCGCCGGAGAAGCCCGCTGCCTGATGCTGTCGAACCACGAGAGGAAGCGATCTCAAGACAGCTTTCGGGTTCTGACCGGCTCGGACGTCCGGCTCCTCGCCGGATCCGGCCGGTCGGCCGGCGACCTGCAGCAAGACCCCCGCCTTTTCCCTGAGCCCTGAGCCCTGAGAAGGGATGACAGATGATGAGCATCAACCCGATTCTGCCGGGCTTCTACCCGGACCCGTCCATCTGCCGTGTGAAGGACACCTATTATCTTGCGACCTCCAGTTTCGAGTACTTCCCTGGAGTCCCGATATTCCGCAGTTCCGACCTGCTCGAATGGGAACAGTGCGGTAACGCGCTCGACCGGCCCGAACAGCTCAGGGTCACCCGTGGTCCCGAGGCCGGCAGCACCGGCATCTACGCGCCGACGCTCCGCCATCACGACGGGGTCTTCTGGCTGGTGACCACCAACATGGCGGACTACGCCAAGGGACACATCATCGTGCGGACCACCGACCCCGCCAAGGGCTGGAGCGACCCTGTGCACACCCTGGGCACGGTCGGCATCGACCCCGATCTGACGTGGGACGAAGCGGGCAACTGCTACCTGAGCTGGGCACAGGGCGCGTCCGGAATCCAACAGGCAGCCGTGGATCCACTGACTGGCCGCCTGCTCTCCGAGCCGCGGCTGCTGTGGGGCGGAACGGGAATGGCGCATCCTGAGGCCCCGCACCTCTACCGTCGAGGCGGCTGGTGGTACCTCGTCATCGCCGAGGGCGGAACCGAACGCGGCCACTGCGTTTCGGTGGCGCGCTCACGCTCGGTCACCGGACCGTTCGAACCGCATCCGGCCAACCCGGTTCTCTCGCACCGCAGCACCGGTCACGCCGTGCAGAACACCGGTCACGCCGATCTCGTCGAACTTCCCGACGGGCGATGGGCCATGACCCACCTCGGTGTCCGGCCCCGCGGCAGCACCCCGCAGTTCCACGTCAACGGACGGGAGACCTTCCTGGCCGGTGTCGAATGGGCTGATGACTGGCCGGTGGTCATCGAGGACGCCTTCGAGGTGCCGCCGCAGCCCACCACGTTCTCCGACGACTTCGTCGCTCCCGGACTGCATCCCCGGTGGGTGTCGCCCGGCATCGCTCCGAGCACGTTCGTCCGCCACGACGACACCGCCGGCATCGTGCTCACCGGCGGTCGAACCCCCGAGTCCCGTGAAGCCGTGCACCTGCTCGCGGTGCGCACACGTGACGCCGAGTGGCAGGCCGAAGCGACCGTCCCGAAGGGTGACGTGGCACTGGTGGTACGTATCGATGACGGACACTGGGTAGCGGTCGAACGGACCGGCAACACGGTGACCGCTCGGGCCGTCATCGGCCCGTGTGACCAGAAGCTGGCCTCTGCCACCGTGCGGGACTCCGAGGTCCCGCTGGCCATCCGCGCCTCGGACACATCGGACCGCCTCAGCCTGCACAATGGACCGGACCGTCTCGAACTCGGCTTCCAGGAGGACGGCCGCTTCCAC
This sequence comes from Streptomyces sp. NPDC058373, assembly GCF_042723275.1. Classification (NCBI taxonomy): domain Bacteria; kingdom Bacillati; phylum Actinomycetota; class Actinomycetes; order Kitasatosporales; family Streptomycetaceae; genus Streptomyces; species Streptomyces sp. NPDC058373. The sequence goes on from NZ_JBHXJE010000018.1 coordinate 62,222, forward strand.
TCCCTCACGCATGTCGACGGCCGTTACGTCTCCACCGAGGTCGCCGGCGGCTTCACCGGTCGCGTGGTCGGCGTCGAAGCACTTGGCGCCGACGCACTGCTCACCCGCTTCTCCTACACCGCGCCGCTGCCGAGCGACCCCCAGCCGGGTACCTGACCCTGTCGATGCGGCGGCCCCGCGCATACATCGACGGGGCCGCTGGCTGGGGACCGCCCCTCTGCCTCGGATTCGTCAGCCGGCGATGTGGCGGGCCGCGACGTAGCCGAAGACCATCGCGGAGCCGATCGGGGCGCCGGGGCCCGGATAGTGTGTGCCCGCCGGGGACGCGATGGTGTTGCCGGTCGCGTACAGGCCCGGTATCGCGGTGCCGTCCGCGCGCAGAACGCGGGCCGAGGTGTCGACACGGAGGCCGCCCTTGGTGCCGAGGTCACCCAGGACGATCCTGACCGCGTGGAAGGGCCCGCGTTCGATCGGCACCAGGGCGGGGTTCGGGCCCGTGCCGTCGGCGAAGAAGGCGTCGTAGGGGTCCTCGCCGCGGTGGAAGTCCGCGTCCGTCCCCTCGGCGGCGTAACCGTTGAAGACCCGGACCGTATCTGCCAGGCCCTCGGCGTCGGCACCGATGGCCTCGGCGAGGCCGCCCAGCGTGTCCGCCGTGTGCCACAGACCTGCCCGGGTGAAGGACGCGTGGTCGACGGGCACCACGACGCTGCCCGGCAGCCCCTTCGCCCATCGTCCGTCGAAGACCCACCACACCGGACGCTCGGGGGCGTCGCCGCGCCCGGCCGCCAGCATGGCCCGGCCCATCCGGTCGTACGGCAGGCATTCGTTGGCGAAGCGCCGTCCGTCGGCGCCGACGAAGACTCCGCCCCGGAAGCCGAGGGCGAAGTTGGCGGAGCCGTCCGGGAAGAGCACGGACGGACACCACCAGGATTCGGTCAGCAGCCCGGTGTCCGCGCCGATCGCCCGGCCGGCGAGGACGGCGTCGCCCGTGTTGCCGTTGGGCGCGCCCATCGTCCATTCCGCCCCCGGGAGCCCCTGCCACTCACGGCGCAGTCGGTGGCTGGCTTCGAAACCGCCTGCCGCGAGCAGGACACCGCGCCGGGCACGGATGCGCACCTCTCGTCCGTCACCCGTCGACACGCACGCTCCCTGGACCGCGCCGTCCGGCCCCGTCGCCAGTTTCCCGAGGGCGGTGTCACGGCGGATCCGGGCGTGTGCGGTGGCACGCAGGGCTGACAGCAGAGCCGCGATCAGCGCCCGCCCATCGGTGAAGGGCCCCGACGGAGCGGGGGCGCCCAGGCGTTCCTCCGCGACCGGCGGGCGGATCGCGCCCAGCAGTTCGTCTCCGGGCGCGGCGGCAGGGAACGCCGCGGGGAACACACCGCGGCCGGCAGGGAAGCGGCCGGGGGCGTCGTAGTAGTCGGGGAACGGACGGTACTCGAACCGGATCGTGGGGTTCTTTTCCAGGAACGCGACCATCGGGCCCGCGTTGTCGACGTAGGCGTCCTGGAGGCCCCCGGGGGCGCTGTCACCGACGACGGCCCGGAAGTAGGTGCGGCCGAGCTCCGCCGAGTCCTCGATGCCGGCCCGTTCCTGGGCGGGATTGCCGGGCAGCCAGAGACAGGCGCCGGCGTAGGCCGTGGTGCCGCCGTAGAAGCGGGTCTTCTCGATCACCAGGGTGTCGAGCCCCGAGGCCGCGGCCGTAAAGGCGCCTGTGAGGCCCCCGCCTCCGGAGCCCACCACGAGGACGTCGCACTCCTCGTCCCATTCGGTGGTCGCTCTCTCGTCGCTCATGTCCGGTCTCCTCGATCGCGCGGGCAGGTGGGTGGACTGGTCGTGGCGGAGTCGGCTGTGGGTATATCTCCCACCGGGGGCCGGCCAGATGCTCCGACCCGGTGGAGCAATCAGGTCGAACGGCCGCCCCGGTCTTCGGTATCCCCGGGCACCGTCGTGCGGTGCCCGGACTCTGCCCTCTCGGTCACCGCGCCGCGGCGGGCCCCGCGTCCCCCTCGGCGCGCACACACTCACGCGACGCGCGTGGGGCTCCGCCCGCCGATCGTCTCGGTGACCGCGTCCGCCGCCTCGATCAGCCGCTCGCGCCACCGGGTGATCTGTGCGACGCTCACCTGCGGCGGCATCCCGAAGAGGACCAGCACCTGCACCACGGTGCCGTCGCGGCCGTGGACCGGCGCGGCGATGACGCGGACGTCGTGGAGGACTTCGGGGTCCAGCTCCTCCGGCTCGTACCGGTCCAGGACCTCGTCCAGCACCTGGCTCATCCGCCGGTCGAGCTCCGGTGTGCGCGCGGCGGCGGTGAAACCGTCGACCTCGGTCCACACCTCCTCGTGGCGGTGCGAGACGAGCCCCAGGGACCACTGACGCCGCCGCACCTGGTCCAGCATGCGCCGGCACGTCGCGCGGTCCTCCTCGGAGACGGGCCGGGGCAGCCGGGCGACCCACTCCTCGGCCGCCCGCTCCCCTTCGCCGCCGACGAACAGCGCTCCGTAAGGCGGTACGAGCGGGAGTCTGCGGCCGACGTGCGTGCGTACGGCGGTCTCCGGCGGGCCCGCCGCCGCCACGACGACGATCTCGTCCCCCGCCACCGACTGGGCGTAGCATTCCAGGCCGAACTCGTCCGCCAGCGCCCGCATGTGCTCCCGTGCGAGGTCCGCGAGCCGGATCTGGGCGGACAGGTCGTTCTCGTAGGGCGCGACAAGGCTGCGGGCCGTGAACCCTCCGTATCCGCCCTGGAAGAACAGCAGGGGCGCGGTCGGGTTCTGCACTCCGAGGGCCGTCACCCGCCCGAGTGCGATGTAGTGGTCCCCGGCCTCGAAGACCTGGTCGGCGGCGCAGTCGATCCACGCCACGGCGCCGGACAGGACAGGCGCTCCGGACGGGCCCGGTCGCCAGGCGACGCCATCGAACTTCTGCGCCTTCTTCGAGGCGAACCGCCGGCACAGCTCCTCCTGGTCGGCCGCCAGGACGTTCACGCAGAAGGAACGGGCGGACGAGAGGCGGGCGTAGGAGTTGGACCTCTTGTCGGGCAGGAACGCCACCAGGGGCGGGTCCAGTGAGACGGAGGTGAAGGAACCGACCACCATGCCCACGGGCTCCCCGTCAGGGGCGAGACCGGTCACCACGGCCACGCCGGTGGGGTAGTGCGCGAGGACCGTGCGGAAACTCTGGGGGTCGAAGGGCTGGGAAACGGCGAGGCTCATGATCCACGCTTCTTTCGTCGATCGACGGTGCGGGTGCTGGACGTTCGGCCGTGCCCGGCCTCAGCCGCTCAGGTGTTCGCGCAGTGTGGTGCCCGTGTACTCCTTGCGGAACAGGCCGCGGTCCTGGAGCCGTGGCACGACCTCGGCCACGAAGTCCTGGAGGCCGCCGGGGAGATCGGCGGGTATGACGTTGAATCCGTCGGCCGCGTGCGTCTCGAACCAGAGGGCCATGTCGTCGGCGACCTGGTCGGGCGTGCCCACGAGGCAGCGGTGGCCGATGCTGAGCCCGACACGCTGGATCATCTGGCGGATCGTCAGCTTCTCCGCGAGGGCGGTGCCGATGAGCAGCGCGGGCCGTGAGACACCGGCATGCGCCGGCAGTTGCTGCCGTATGTCGGGCACCGGCCCGTCCAGGTCGTAGTCGCGGAGGTCGATCCCGCCGAACGCCTGCCCCAGGAAGGTCAGCGTCGCTTCCGGGCTGATCAGCGAGCCCAGTTCCTGGGCGAGGTCCCTCGCCTCGGCCTCGGTGCGGCCGAGGATGGGGGTCAGGCCCGGCAGGATCTTGACGTCGAGTGGTGAGCGCCCCTTGGCCGCGGCGAGCTCTCGGACGGTACGTACCACGGTGCGGGAGGCTTCCAGGTCGTACTGGGTGGTGAAGACCATGTCGGCGAAGCGGGCTGCGAGGTTCAGACCGGTCGGGGAGGAGCCCGCCTGGGCGAGCAGCGGCCTGTCCTGGGGCGGCCGGGGGACGGTGAGCGGCCCTCGCACCTGGAAGTGCTTGCCGCGGTGGCCGATCTCGTGGACGCGGTCGGGGTCGGCGTAGACGCCGGTGGCCCGGTCGGCGACGATCGCGCCGGGCTCCCAGCTGTCCCACAGCTTGAGGACGACCTCGACGAACTCCTCGCCTCGCTCGTAGCGGGCCTCGTGTTCGGGCAGTTCGGCCGAGCCGTAGTTGCCGGAGGCGCCGGCGATCGCGGTCGTGACGATGTTCCATCCGGCTCGGCCGCCGCTGAGGTGGTCGAGCGTGGCGAACTGGCGGGCGACGGTGAACGGGTCGTTGTAGGTGGTGGAGCTGGTGCCGATGAGCCCGATGCGCGAGGTGACGGCCGAGAGGGCCGAGAGCACGGACACCGGGTCGGGCCGTTCCCCGACGTCGGCGTCGATGGAGTCGGGGAGCACGAGGGCGTCGGCGATGAAGACGGCGTCGAGGCGGCCCTCCTCGGCGATACGCGCGGTCTCGGCCCAGTGCTCCAGCGTGTGAAGCCGTTCGGGCGCGGTGCGCGGCGACTTCCAGACGGAGTGGGCCACGCCCAGCCCCTGGGCGAACACCGCCAGATGCATGGCGCGCTGCTGATTTCCGGATTCCATGGGGCGACTCCTCCAGGCGACACGGGGCACGTGACCCCCGTCGAGTGTAGCCAAGCACTTGCTTGGTGGATACGTCGCTCCAACCTAGCGTTTGGTTGGTGACCGTGGATACTGTGTCGGCATGCCGATCCAGTTGGACATGTCAGGCAAGGTCGTTCTGGTCACCGGAGGTACCAGGGGCGTGGGCGACGGCATCGTGGAGATGTTTCTGAGAGCGGGCGCCCAGGTGGAGACCTGCGGGCGGAGCGGGCCGACGGCCTCCCCTCTCGCCGAGGGCGAGGGAGCGCACTTCAGCCAGGTCGATGTGCGCGAACCCGACCAGGTCGAGCGGTGGGTCGAGGACATCGTGGCGCGGAGGGGCCGGGTCGACGTGGTGGTGAACAACGCGGGCGGTGCGCCGTTCGCCGACTTCGCAGCCGCCTCCGCCCGCTTCCACCGCAGGGTCACCGACCTCAACTTCCTGGCACCTGTCTTCGTCAGCCGCGCCGTCTTCCCGGTCATGGACGCCCAGGAGGGCGGCGGCGTCGTGCTCAACATCACCTCCATCAGCGCCCGGCGGCCCAGCCCCGGGTCGGCCGTCTACGGCGCGGCGAAGGCCGCCCTGGAGAGCCTGACGACCACGCTCGCCGTGGAGTGGGCCCCCCGGGTGCGGGTCAACGCGATCAGCTGCGGGCTCGTGGCGACCCCCGGAGCCACGGACCACTACGGCGACGCCGAGCAGACCGCACGGGTGGCCGCGACGATCCCGCGCGGAGTCTTCGCCCGGCCCGAGGACATCGGGGCTGCCTGCCTCATGCTCGCCTCCCCTCTCTCCGCCCACATCACCGGCGCCGTACTGAGCGTGGACGGCGGCGGCGAGTGGCCCGCCTTCCTCCAGCACTCGCCCAACACCGACCTGCTGGCCGCGAGAACACCTCGACGCTGAAGCCCGACAACCCAAGGAGCCTCCTCATGCCCGAAGCAGTCATCGTGTCCGCCGTCCGTTCCCCGGTCGGGCGGGCGCACAAAGGCTCGCTCAAGGATCTGCGTCCCGACGACATCGGCGCGCAGATCGTGCGAGCCGCACTCGCCGAAGTACCCGCGCTCGACCCGTCGGAGATAGCGGACCTCATGCTGGGCTGCGCCCAGCCGGCCGGCGAACAGGGCTACAACCTGGCCCGGATGACCGCCCTGCGGCTCGGCCTCGACACCCTCCCCGGCACCACGGTCCAGCGCTACTGCTCCTCCTCGCTCCAGACCACCCGTATGGCCTTCCACGCGATCCGGGCCGGTGAGGGCGACGCCTTCGTGTCGGCCGGCGTGGAGATGATCTCCCGGTTCGGCAGGGGCAAGGCCGACGGAATGCCGGAGACGCGCAACCCGGTGTACGAGCAGGCCGCGGAGCGCACAGCACGCCGGGCCGCCGGTGACGACGCCGCCTGGGCGGATCCCCGCTCCACCGGCGACCTGCCCGATGTCTACATCGGCATGGGCGACACGGCGGAGAACGTGGCCCGGCTGTGCGGTGTCTCACGGCGCGAGCAGGACGAGTTCGCGGTCCGCAGCCAGCGGCTGGCCGAGGCGGCCGACGCGCGCGGGTTCTGGAAGCGGGACATCACCCCGGTCACCCTGCCGGACGGCACCGTGGTCGCCGCCGACGACGGGCCCCGCAAGGCGATGACTCTGGAGAAGGTCTCCGCGCTGCAACCGGTGTTCCGGCCGGACGGCACCGTGACCGCGGCGAACTGCTGCCCTCTCAACGACGGCGCCGCGGCCCTGGTCGTCATGAGCGACCGGCGCGCGGCCGAGCTGGGGCTGACCCCGCTGGCCCGGATCGTGTCCACCGGGGTGTCGGCGCTCAGCCCGGAGATCATGGGGCTCGGTCCGGTGGCCGCCTCCCGCGAGGCCTTGGACCGGGCCGGTCTCTCCGTGGGGGACATCGACCTGTTCGAGTTCAACGAGGCGTTCGCCGCCCAGGTGATCCCCTCCGTACGGCAGCTGAAGGCCGACCCGGAGCGGGTCAACGTGAACGGTGGCGCGATCGCGCTGGGCCACCCCTTCGGCATGACGGGGGCACGGATCACCACGACGCTGATCCATGCCCTCCAGGAGCGGGACGGGCGGTTCGGTCTGGAGGCCATGTGCGTGGCCGGCGGTCAGGGCATGGCCATGGTGATCGAGCGGCTCAGCTGAGCCGCTGACGCAGGCTGGTCTTGAGGATCTTGCCGCTGGCGTTCCTCGGCAGGTCGGGCAGCACGATCACCCGCCGGGGCACCTTGAAGTTGGCCAGCCGCTCCTTGCAGTACGCGATGACGTCCCCCGCCGTGGGGTCCGCCGCCCCCCGGCGCGGGACGACGTAGGCGCAGGGCACGGACCCCAGCCGGGCGTCCGGGACCCCGACCACCGCGGCCTCGGCGATCTGCGGATGGTCGGCCAGAGCGTTCTCCACCTCCGCGGGGTACACGTTGAAACCTCCGACGATGATCACGTCCTTGATCCGGTCGGTGATCTTCAGGCAGCCGTGCTCGTCGAGCCGGCCGACGTCGCCGGTACGCAGCCACCCCTCGGCGTCCACGGCCGCCCGGGTCGCCTCCTCGTCCTCGAAGTAGCCGAGCATCACGTTGTCGCCGCGCAGCAGGATCTCGCCGTCCCCGCCGGTGGCCACGTCCTTGCCGTCCGGGCCGACGACCCTGATCTCGATCCCGGGCACGGCGGGGCCGGTCGTCCGCTCCACGTGGGCCGGGTCCTCGCCGGGCCGCGACCGGGTCGCCACGACGCACTCGGTCAGGCCGTACGCCTGTGCCACGGTGTCGAAGCCCAGCTCCTCGCGCATCCGCCGGAACAGCGACTCGGGGACGGTGGCGGCGCCCGCGGTCGCGAAGCGGAGGGAGGAGAGGTCGAACTCCCGCAGCCGGGGGTGGTCGAGGAGGGAGACGAAGAGCGTGGGCGCGCCGGGCAGCACCGAGATACGGGCCTCCTGTATCAGTTCCAGGAGGCGGTCGGCGTCGAACGTGGCCACCGGATGAATGGTGGCGCCGGCGGTAAGCGCGGCGATCACCCCGGTCTTGTAGCCGAAACCGTGGAAGAAGGGGTTGACGACCGCGTAACGGTCGGCGGAGCTGAGTGCCGCACCCTCGGCCCACACCAGCGCCGTTCCGATGGTCTGCCGGTGCGCGCTCATCACGCCTTTGGGCTGGCCCGTGGTGCCGGAGGTGAACATGATGTCGCTGAGGTCGTCAGGGCTGACCTCCCGTGCGATACGGGCACCTTCCTCCTCCGGCACCTTCTCCGCGCGGGAGACGAAGTCGTCCCAGGACAGCAGGCCGTCCGCGGACCGGTCCGCGCCGAGGTCCACCACCGTCCGCAGCCAGGGCAACCCGGGGACGGGACCGGTCCCTCCCGGCCCGGACTGCTGCACCGCTCCGTCCCGGCCCCCCGGCCCGTGCTCCTCGCCGACGCCGGCCCGCTCGGTCGCCGCGGTCCGCAGCATCGCGGCGAAATCGACGCCGAGGAAGCCGTTGGCGAGAACGAGCGCCGAGGCCCGGGACCGACGGAGGATCACCGCGGCCTCGTGGCCGCGGTAGCGGGTGTTCATGGGCACCACGGAAGCACCCGCGCTCTGCGCGCCGAGCAGGGCGAGCACGAACTCCAGCCGGTTGGGCGCCCAGACGGCGACCCGGTCACCGGGACGGACCCCCACGGCCAGGTAGGCCCGCGCCGTCCGCCGGACAAGCTCCGCCAGCTGCCGGTAGCCGACCGAGGCCGCGCCTTCGACGACGGCCGGATGGTCCCCGTACCGCTCCGCCGCAAGGGCGAGCAGCCGGGGAATGGTCAGGGGATTCGGGACCTCGTTCACGTACACCCTCCTGGGCAACCAACTGCTTGGTCAACGACTGGGGATATGCTGGGCAGTGCAGGGAGCGGGCCGGACACCCGCAAGCCGCCGTCCCGCTCAGCGGGACGGCCGGGCCGCGGTGTGTGGCACGATGCGGTCAAACGCTTGGTGGTCGGAGGCAGCGCCCCGACGGAGAGGACGAACGACATGGCGGTACGTCGCCCCGCCCGGACAGCAGCCCCCAACCGGGCCGCGGCCAGGAACGGCGGCTCCAGAAGCGGCGGCTCCGTGCGCCGGGCGGAGCTGTTGCAGATCGCCGCGGGTCTGTTCGCCTCCCGCGGCTTCACCCAGACGACCGTCCGGGACATCGCCGACGAGGCGGGCATCCTCTCCGGCAGCCTCTACCACCACTTCAGCTCCAAGGAGGAGATGCTCGACGAGATCCTGCGGGAGTTCCTCGGGCACCTCCTGGAGCGTTTCACGGAGATCGAGAAGGAGGCGGAGGGCCCCAAGGACGTCCTCGACCGGCTGATCGCGCATTCCTTCACCACCATCCACCAGACCCCGGAAGCCGTCGCCCTGTACCAGAACGAGGCGGACGCGCTGAGCGGTCTGCCCGGATTCGAGTACGTCGACCAGATGGGCAAGAAGATCGAGAGGATCTGGCTGAGGGCGCTCACGGCCGGCCAGAAGTCCGGGATCTTTCGCCGCGACGTCGATGTGAACCTGACCTACCGGTTCATCCGGGACACCGTGTGGTCCACGGTGCGGTGGTACCGCCCGCGCGGCCGGTTCCGCGCCGAGGCGGTCGCCGAGCAGTACCTCCGCGTCCTGTACGGCGGTCTCGTCACCGAGTGACGGGCACCTCTCGCTCGCGGAGCCGCCCGGGGTCGATCACCTCACGGATGAGCCGGAGTTCGGCCTCGTCCGGCGTGCGGGTCTCGGTGGCTCCGCCCATGTCCATCTCGAAGCCGGTGTTGCGCCGGACCTGCTCCTCGGTCACGCCCGGGTGGAGCGAGCGCACGCGCAGCAGCCCGTCGCTCCCGTAGTCGAGGACGGCCAGGTCGGTGATCACCACGCCCAGGTGGTGAAACCTCAGCCCCTTGCCCGCGCGGGCCCGGTCGTTGCCCACGCCGCACACCACGTCGACCTTCTCGACGAAGACCTTCGGCGTGTGCCGGGCCACCCAGTAGTCGGTGCGGTGGTTGACCGTGTTGCCCGGTGCCCCGCGCACGCCGATGAGCTGCCGGGAGGGTTGCCGCCAGTCGCCGATGAGGGAGATGTTCTGGTTACCGTACCGGTCGATCTGGCTGGCGCCCATCATGCTCTGGCGACGGCCGCTGGCGACGATGTCGAAGACCCGGCGATAGGGCACCCAGCTCTCGACGACTCCCCCGTCCGCGGCAGTGCGGCCGAGCGGCGGCGGCTCGCTCATGAAGAACGCCTCGCCGTCACTCAGCACCAGATCCGGGCTGGTCGTCAGCCGCGCGAGCCGCGCCCCGACCGCGGGTAGCACGCCGACCGCGTGCGCGAGCACCTCCCCGGCGTCGCGCCACGCGTCGGCACACGCCGCGGCACACACCTCGGCTCGGGTGATGTCCGTCATCGACCGTCCTCCTCTTCGTTGCGTGCGGCGTGGAACTCCGCCACCGCCTCGTGATACTCCCGCTCGTCGCCGTCCAGGAACCTCTTACGGAACTCCTCCCACGAGCCCGCCTCCCGCGCGGCCGACGCGTAATGGGCCTGGAACGCCTCGTCCCGGGCGTAGTCCGGCTCGCACGAGGTGGAGTGCGCACCACCCGGCACCTCGATCACACCGTCGGTGAAGAGACGGCTGATCAGCAGTGACTGCGCGGGTCCGCCGGCCGCCAGCTCCTCAGGGGCGACGATCCGCTCGGTGCTGACGTAGCAGCGTTCGGCGGCCATCGCGTACAGGTCGTCGAAGTACGGATCCGGCCCGAGGTACTGGGCGTTGCCCGCGGCGTCGGCGCGGTTGACGTGCACCAGGGCGACGTCGAGGTTCAGCGCCTTCATCGCGACGTACTCCTCTCCGTCGTAGGGAGAGGCGATCGTCACCAGGTCGGGGTTGATCGTCAGTACGTCGGAGCCAAGACCCGCCCGGGTCGGCAGGAAGGACAGCCGGCCCGCGGCGGCGCGCAGACCGGTGACGAACATGCCCTCGTCGTACTCGGCGGTCTCGATCTCACCCCGCTCGCGCGCCGCCCGGAAGTGCGGGTCGAGCGCGATGCTGTCCAGCGAGACGAAGGCGTAGACGAGCTTGCGGACCCGTCCCGCCGCGCAGAGCAGCCCGACGTCCGGGCCACCGAGGGTGACGACGGTGAGATCCCGTGCGTCACCGCGCAGGATCTCACGGACCAGCGCCATCGGTTTGCGCCGCGCCCCCCATCCGCCGATGCCGATCGTCATGCCCGACTCGATGGTCCCGGCGAATTCCTCCAGGGACATCGATTTGTCGCCCATGGACAGTTCCTCTCAGATGCGGACATCGAACAACTCGACAGTAAACCTAGCGCTTGGTTGGCTCCTAAGACAGGTCTACCTAGCAAGCAATTGTTAGGTTAGGTTGAGTCGGCCGACAACTCCTCGGGAACGGGTGGCTCCATGGCCGACAGCACACGACACGCGGTGGTGACAGGTGGCAGCAGCGGGATCGGCCTGGCCGTGGTCGACCTACTACTCGGCAGAGGGGTCGAGGTCACCGTCCTGGACGCGCAGCCGATACCCGACCGGTCGGCGTCCCCGAGAGGCGCCGCGCTGCGCGCGTTCTCCGTGGACGTGACGGACGAGACGGCCGTCCGGGACGCACTCGACACCGCCACCGAGCAGGCCGGCCGGTCGCCGAGCCTGCTGGTCACGAGCCACGGCGTCCGGGGTGGTTTCGTTCCGGCTCTCGAACTGGATCTCGCCGCCTACCGGCGTGTGCTGGACGTCCACGTGACAGGCACACTCGTGGCGGCCAGGTCGCTGGTGCGGTGCATGGAACAGGCGCCCGGCGGCCCCCCGGCGGACGGATCGATCGTGACCGTCTCCTCCACCACCGCCTTCGGCGGCTGGGTGAACCAAGCCGATTACGGGGTCGCCAAGGCGGCGGTCCGCCAGCTCACCCAGAACCTCGCCGTCGAGTGGGCCTCCCGGGGGATACGGGTCAACAGCGTCGCCCCGGGCCATACTTTGACGCCCATGGTGCAGGAGATGATCGACCAGGGCTATGACGTGAGCGCCACCGAGGCCCGTACGCCGCTCGGCCGGCTCTGCACCCCCGAGGAGATGGCCTCCGCCATCGTTTTCCTGCTCATGGACGCCACGTTCTCGACCGGTGTGTGCATGCCCGTCGACGGCGGCTGGACGGCGGTGGGCAAGTGAGCGACGCCACCCGAAAGGACCGGCTGGTCCGGCCCCTGGGCGACCTGGCGGTCTTCCCGGTGGGGATGGGCGCGATGACCCTGACCCAGGTCCCCGGCTACGACGAGGCCCGCGCGATCCGCACCGTCCACGCGGCGGTGGACGCGGGGGTGACGCTCTTCGACACCGCCGACGTCTACGGACCCGGGGCCGGGGCGGGCGTGAACGAGTCGATGCTCGCCAAGGCACTCGCCCGCTACCCGGGCCCGACCGACCAGGTGATCGTCTCGACCAAGGGCGGGCACCTGCGACCCGGTGACCAGATCTGGGAGACCGACGGCCGGCCCGAACACCTGCGCCGTGCCTGCGAGGCCTCCCTGCGCCGCCTCGGACTGGACACCCTGCCGTTGTACCTGCACCACCGGCCCGACCCCAAGATCCCGTACGCCGAGACCATGGGCGCACTCCACGACCTCCACGCAGCGGGCTTGATCCGCCGCGCCGGGATCTCCAACGCCGATACGGGGCAGATCCGACTGGCCCGCACCATCCTCGGTGAGGCGCTCGTGGCGGTGGAGAACGAGTACTCCCCCGGCTTCCGGTCCAGCGAGCCCGAAATGGCGCTCTGCGAGGAACTGGGACTGGCCTTCCTGTCCTGGGGGCCGTTCGGCGGCATGCACCAGGCGAAGGAGCTCGGGGCGAAGTACGGCGCGTTCGAGGCTGTCGCGCGGGAACGCGGCGTCAGCCCTCATCAGGTAGTGCTGGCCTGGCAGTTGCGCAAGTCCCCGGCGACCATCCCGATCCCTGGGGCCGGCCGGCCTGAGTCGGTACGGGACTCGGCGGCGGCGGCCGGACTGAGCCTCGACGCCGAGGAACTGGGGCGGCTGGAGACGGGTCAGGAACCCGAGGGCGGGGTGTGACTCAGCTCCATCAACTGCTCCAGGACGCCCTCCGGGAGCGGCACCGGCAGGAAGCCGAGGAACTGACGCATCGGCATGGAGTCGACCATGCGCATCGCGTCGGCACTGTCGTCGGCCGCGGCGGCCTGCTCCTCGGTGAGCCCAACACGTACCGCCTCGGTCAGGGCGGGGCCGACGGCCGGGTGACCGAACCACTCTCCGACGGTGGAGTCAAGGGTGATCGGCTTGGTCAGCCGGTCCCCGGCGAGGCCGAGAGGGACGGAGACGAGGACGTCGTGGGCGTTCTCGCAGAGCTGCACATGATAGGTACCGGCGACTACGGTCCAGCTGTCGAGGGTGATGTCCCAGTAGGCGAAGGCTCGCCGGTCCAGATCGAAGGTGACCGTAGTGGACTCGCCGGGGCCGAGTGCCACCTTGGCGAAGGCGCGCAGCTCCCGGGCAGGGCTGCTGACCGGCCGCTTCGGCGCGGCGACGTACACCTGGACGACGTGCTTGCCCACGCGGTCCCCTGTGTTAGTGACGGTGACGGTCGCCTGCGCGGTGTCCGGGCCGGTCTGAGTGACCTGGTAACCGCTCGCCTCGAACGCGGTGTAGCTCAGCCCGTGACCGAAGGGGTGGCGAACGGCGACGTCGGCGGTCTCGTAGTAGCGGTAGCCCACCATGACGCCCTCGCCGTAGCGGACGTGGCCCTGCTCGCCGGGGAAGTTGAGATACGACGGGGTGTCGGCAAGGCGGTGCGGGATCGTCTCGGCCAGACGGCCGGAGGGATTGACCCGGCCGGTCAGCACGTCGGCAATCGCGCCGCCGCCCGCCTGGCCCGGGAGCCACGCTTCGAGGACCGCGTCCACCTCGCCGTACCAGCTGTCCGCCAGGCGGACGACGCCCCCGTTGAGGAGAACCACCACGGTGCGTCGCGCGCCCTGCGCCACGGCCCTGAGCAACTCAGTCTGGTCTACGTGGAGTTCGAGATGTTCGCGGTCGAATCCTTCGGACTCGTCGGCCTCCCGCAGACCGACGAAGAGTATGGCGGTGTCCGCCTTCGCAGCGAGCGCGACGGCCTCTTCGCGCAGCCGTACCGCGTCTTCCTGCCCGGTGGTGTCGTAGCCCCGGGCACTATCGAAACGGGCGTCGGGGAGCAGCTCGCGCAACTCGTCGGCCGGGCTGTCGACGCGGGTGGCGTTGACATGGGAGCTGCCACCACCCTGGTAGCGCGGAGCGGTGGCGAACTCCCCGATCAGAGCAAATCGTCCTGCCGGTGCGAGCGGCAGGGTGCGGTCCTGGTTCTTGAGCAAGACCAGACAGTCGGCGGCGATCTCGCGGGCGAGCCGGTGCTGCGCCTCGTGGTCCACCGGCGTGGGGGTGGTCTCGGCGCGGGCCCGGCGGGCCAGCGCGCGCAGCCGGTCGACCGCGGTGTCGACGACGGACTCGTCCAGGGTGCCCGCGCGGACCGCCGCCGCAACCTCGGCGTCGGTTCCGCCACCGTTGCCCGGCATCTCCAGGTCGGTCCCGGCGGCCAGCGCCGCGACCCGATCGGCTACCGCACCCCAGTCGGAGACCACCAGGCCGTCGAAGCCCCACTCCTCGCGGAGGACCTCGGTGAGCAGCCGACGGTGCTCGGCCGCGTACACTCCGTTGATCTTGTTGTACGAGCACATCACGGTCTCCGGCGCGGACTCGGTGACGATGCGCTCGAAGGCCGGCAGGTAGATCTCGCGCAAGGTGCGCTCGTCGACGTCGGCGCTGACGCGCATCCGATCGGTCTCCTGATTGTTGGCCGCGAAGTGCTTCACCGAGGCACCGACGCCCTGGCTCTGCACACCCTGCACGTGGGCAGCCCCGAGCACCCCGCTGAGCAGGGGGTCCTCCGAGAAGTACTCGAAGTTACGGCCGCAGAGCGGCGAGCGCTTGATGTTGACACCGGGGCCGAGCAGTACGTCCACGCCTAGCGAACGGGCTTCGCGGCCCAGCGCTTCACCAAGGCGGCCTACCAACTCCGGGTCCCAGCTGGAGGCGAGGGCGGTGGCCGGTGGGAAGCAGGTGGCGGGCATGCTGTTGTTGATGCCGAGGTGGTCGCCCTCGCCGGACTGAAAACGCACGCCGTGCGGGCCGTCACTGAGGGTGAGCGAGGGGATGCCCGCCTCTTCGGCGGACTCCGTGGACCACAGGCCGCGGCCGGAGAGCAGGGAAGTCTTCGTGTCGAGGCTCAGTGTGGTGTCCGCGCCGGAGGAGCTGTCTACGGGTGCATGCGGCATGGTGGCGGAATCCTCAGTTCGGTCGGGGCGGTGGGGCAGGAAGAGCAGCGCGCAGTGGTCACCAGGCTGTCAGTGGAAGGCGTGGTCTCCCGCCTCGGCCGTGAACGCGCGCCTGCCGGGGAGCCGCACTTCCGCCTCGGCGCCGGACGGGATGGTCAGATCGAGGAAGAAGGGGCCGTTCTCGTGGCGCCAGGCGGACTGGACGCGGACGCTCGGCCGGCGAGCGAGTGGGCAGGCCGAGCCGTGTCACGACTTCGACGGTAGAACCTAAACCCGAATAAAGCTAGGGTTTGGCGTGTGGTGCTCGCCATCGCCGGAGCAGCCATACGGCATGCAGACTTCGGAAGGCACTGCATCCCCGTTCGCTGCACTGAGGCTCGGGGTGGACTGGACCACCCGTGCGGCGAGCCGTCAGCCATGGGCGTCGGAGGCGGGCGCGGACGGTTCTTCGCCCGCCGGAGGCCGGCACATCCGATTGAACACCTCGACTAGTTCCGCCATGTCCATGTCCGGGTTGAGCAGCCACTGCAGCTGCAGGCCGTCCGCGACCGCGATGAGAAGCCGCGACAACTGCTCGGGGGTGACGTCCTCGCGGACGTTCCCGCGCCGCCGCGCCTGCTCCATTCCGTCCTCGATCTGAGCACTCAGGGCATCGTAGCGCTGAGTGAAGAAGGCATGGGCGGGATGCTCCACGTCCGATGCGGCGGCCGACAGGGTCACGAACAGGTCGACCAGGCCAGGCTGCCGTGCGTTGTGGACGACGGCCCTGGCAACCGCCTCGCCGGGGGAGGCGGCGTCCCTGGTCGCCTCGGTGCCCGCGAGGTCCCGTTCGGCCAGGACCGCGAGCAGCAGCTCTTCGCGGGATTCGAAGTAGTGCAGTACACCTGCCTGTGACAGGCCGACCCGGTCGGCGATCTCCTTGAGCGAGGAGCCGCGCTCACCGCCTTCGCTGTAGACCTCCAGGGCCGCCCGCAGGATCTGCCGACGGCGCTCAAGGCCCTTGCGGTAGGGGCCTCGGGGCTTGCGTGATGTGCTCACCTGTTGACCGTACTTCACCTGTGGTCACGCGCAGGGTCCCGGGGCGTTGTGAGGTTCGTCGGGCGAGTTGACTCCGACGGGCCGCCATCCGGATATGCGGCTGTCCCTGTTCGCACGACGGCTGGTGGCCGGGACCGCCGCAGCAGGGCGTCGCGGGGCGGCCCCGGAGTTCTGCGGGTCAGGTGTCGGCACCCAGGGGGCGGCCACCGCCTCCATCTCATGTACCTGCTTCCGCTCGGAGACCAGAATGACCGCGCGCAGCCCGAGAGCGGAGGAGCCCGCGTCGAGCAGCACGACGTTCTTGACCGCCGAGATCGAGGTGGGGACAGGGGCCTTCCACGACAGTGCTGCTCTTGTTGAGCGCGACGCGGACGGGCTGGGCGATGATCGCTGTCGACACACCCGGCCGCTGAGGAAGGGGCCGGCGAGTGAGGCGAAAGCGATGCCGCCCCCGCATATTCCGCCGACCGCACGCATGCGCTGGGGCTGGTGCAGGTCGCGGACGGAAACGTAGGCGAGCGCCGCGATCGGTCCGTGGAGAACCCTGAGGTTTTCCCGCCTCACCGGCACTATGCCGATGCTGGTGGCCAGAGCGGCCATGAGGTCGCCGACCAGATCCAGCGGAATGACGACGATCACCACGTGGCGACAAGGCCGTTGACGACGTTTGGGCCCGTCGCCAGCCCCACCAGCCACGCAGCGCGAACCGAAGCTTCGGCGGATTCCCCGCCGCACGGCACTCGACGGGCACCCGCCCATCGGTCGAGCCAACAACCTATGGGTCAACGCCCTCAGGCCGCCGCGTCCGGGGTCTCGACGAGTTCGACGCGGGCCCGGTCCGGGTCGAGCACGTAGACGACCCGACAGCCCTCCAATGGGCCTTCTCCGGCCACGATGGGCTCCGAGAGGACGGTCAGGCCCTCCCCACGCATCCGGTCCAGGGTTTCGTCGAGCCCCCGGACGTCCACCGCGATGTGCACGGACCCCGCTCGGCCGTGGTCCGGGTCGGTCACTTCCTTCGAACCACCGACGTACTGCAGCAGTTCGATGAGCGTCGCCCCTTCGGCGAGGCGGACGAACGCCTGCCGGACCACCACACCCGGGTAGCCGGTCACGGCGTCGATCCTGGGGCCGCTGCGCTCCCAGGAACCCAGCGACGAGCCGCCGAGCAGCCGCACGTAGAAGTCGAGCGAGCGGTCAAGGTCGCTGACGGTGATTCCCACATGGTTGACGGAGTAGGCCACGGCGGTCTTCCTGTTCCTCGGGGCAACGACATAAACATGGTACCGATCAAGCGCTTGGTCATGCTCCACTCCTACAGAATCGGGCCACAGCCGCTTAGAGTCGCCCTAACAAGCAGTCGCTTGGCGGCTGTGGCACCGGTGGCGGCCACCGGCGGGAGGGAGCAGAGCATGGCCGAGCACATCCCCCATCTGCGGGACAAGGTCGCCCTGGTGACCGGGGCCGGGCAGGGCCAGGGCGCCGAACACGCCCGGACTCTGGCCCGGTTCGGCGCACGGGTCGTTCTCACCGATCTGGACGAGAGCGCGGCGCGGGCCGTCGCTGACAGGATCGGTGGCGAAGTGCTGGTCTGCCCGCTCGATGTGGGAAGCGCCGATGCCTGGGCCGTGGCGATGCGCCGGGCCGACGAGGCGTTCGGACGGGTCGACGTCCTCGTCAACAACGCGGGCGTCGCCGTCAAGGAGCCACTCACCGACCTCACCGAGGAGAACCTGGCGGCCACGCTGCGGGTCAACCTCGTCGGGCCCGTCCTGGGCATGAAGGCGGTCGTCCCCCTGATGCGTGGGCGCGGCGGATCCATCGTCAACATCGCCTCCACCGCCGGCCTGGTCGGCTACCCGGGCGGCCTCGCGTACGCCGCGTCCAAGTGGGCGCTGCGCGGAGCCAGCAGGTCGGCCGCGCGGGAGCTGGGGCCGCTCGGCATCCGGGTCAACTGCGTCTGCCCCGGTGCCATCGATACCCCGATGATCACGGAGGAGACACGATCGGGCGGCGGGGCGGTGGCGGGGCAGCCCATCCCCCGGGTCGGCACGGTCTCCGAGGTGGCTTCCGTGGTGGCCTTCCTCGCCGGCGACGCCGCCGGCTACTGCACGGGGCAGGACTTCGTCGTCGACGGCGGACAGACGTCGTAGAACAGGTCGTTGCAGAGGAGGAGCAGCCGGTGAGTCACCAGGAGCGGCAACGTCTGGTGGAGGCCACCCGGTCACTGGCCCACGCCGTGGCCGTGACGGAGGTCTCCGCCGAGGAACTGGCCGGGGTCGCCGAGACCCTCGCCTCCCTCACCCGGAAGCTGGAAAGGCAGTCGGGGACGCGATGCGTGCCGCTGCCCGTGGCGGAGACCGTGGGTGTACCTCGCGTGCTGCTCGACCGGTACAACCCGGTGCAGGTCCCGTTGGAGGTGTTCTTCCCGCAGGGTGGAGGGGCCGAGGCAACCGTCGTGATGAACGCCCTGCACGAGGGCCCCACGGACTCGGTCCACGGCGGCGTGAGCGCGCTACTGATGGACAATCTGCTGGGCATCCTCGTCCAGTCGACGGGGCTGCTCTGCGTCACGGGTTCCATGACCGTGCGCTATCTCGCCCGCACTCCCCTGCGCCGGCCGCTGCGGATGCGCGCCGAGGTCGCCGCCCGCTCCGGGCGCAAGGTCACCGTCACCGGCTGGATCGCCTGCGACGGCGTGCGCACCGTCGAGGCCGAGGCGGTGTTCGTCGAGGTGCCGCACCGTTGACGTACGGCACACAGGCCGCGGCTACCGGGGCGCCTCGCCGACGATGTGCCGGAACAGCCGACCCCGGTGCTCATGGGGCTGACCGAACAGCTGGGAGGTCGCGTGAGCCCTTTTGAACACCATCTGGGCATCGTGTTCCCAGGTGATCGCGATCCCGCCGTGCAGTTGGACCGCCTCGGCGGCCACGTCGTTGAGCGCTTCCGAGCACCACGCCTTCGCCAGGGCCGCCCGGGCGGGCAGTTCGGGGTCCCGCCGGGCGGCGGACCAGGCCGCGGCCCAGGACGCCGACCGGGCCGTCTCCACCGCGACCAGCATGTCGGCCATGCGGTGCTTCAGCGCCTGGAACGACCCGATGGGGCGGCCGAACTGAACACGCTCCTTGGAGTAGGCCACCGTCATGTCCAGGGCGCGCTGGGCGGCGCCGACCTGGAGCGCGGAGATCGCCACGGCCGCGACATCGTGCAGCGTTTCGAGCAGGCCCGCCGCGTCGAGCGCGAGGGGGGCGCCCGGTGCGCCGTCGAACTTCACCCGGGCCAGGCTCACCGTGGAGTCCACCGCCGGGGTGGGTGTCGAGCGGGCCCGGTCGTCGGCCGCGTCCACCTCGAAGAGGCCCACCCTCCCCGGCCCGGTCCTGGCGACGACAAGGAAGGTGTGGGCCGCCCCGCCGTCGAGGACCAGGGAAGCAGTTCCGGTCAGCGACCAGGTGCCACCGGCGCCCCCGGCCTCCGCGCGCACGTCGCTGCGGTCGGTCCGCCAGTGGCTGTCCTCACCGGCCCAGCAGACTGCCGCCACCCGGGTGCCCTCGGCGATGCCGGGAAGCAGCCGCTCGCACGCCGCCGCGTCCCCGCAGAGCAGCAGCGCCTGGGCGGCGAGCACGCCCGAGCCGAGCAGCGGTGATGGCGTGAGCGCCGCGCCCAGCCGCTCCAGCACGACGTGCGTCTCCACCAGGGAGAAGCCGGCGCCGCCGTACTCCTCGGGAATGGCCAGGCTCGCCACGCCCACCTGCTCGCACAGTGTGCGCCACAGGCCCTCGTCGTATCCAGGGGCCTTCTCCACGGCCCTGCGCACCGCGCCGCTGTCGCTGCGGCGGGCCAACAGGTGGAAGAGGGTCGAGGACAGTTCGTTCTGTTCTGCGGTCAGTGCGAAGGTCATCGGGTCGCCCTTGGGTGAGGTTCCTCGCTGTGATGCCGGCCGTGGTTCACGCGCCGCCCGCCGTCCGCCCGGATTCCCGCATCGCCCGCGCGTCCATGCCCGCCAGGGAGTCGGCGCCGACCTCCGCGTTGTGGGAGTGCGCGGCGTGGTGGAGGCCGAAGACGGAGTCCATGCCCGAACGCATGCCCTGCAGGTCCTCGGCCTGGTTGACCGCCTTCTTCGCCAGCGCCAGGCCGAAGCGGGGCATCGCGCTGATCCGCTCGGCCAGCGCGAACACGGTGGGCTCCAGTTCCTCGCGGGAGACGACGTGGTTGACCATGCCGAGCTGGTGGGCGCGGCGGGCGTCGAAGCGGTCCCCGGTGAACAGGAACTCCTTGGCGGCCCTCGGGCTCATCACCCAGGGGTGCGCGAAGAACTCGACGCCGGGAATGCCCATCCGCACGACCGGGTCGCTGAAGAACGCGTCCTCGGAGGCGACGATGAAGTCGCAGGACCAGGCCAGCATGAGGCCGCCCGCGATGCACGCGCCCTGCACCATCGCGATCACCGGCTTGGGGATCTCACGCCAGCGGCGGCACATTCCCAGGTAGACCTCGGACTCGCGGGCGATGCGGGAGTCGACACCGCGCTTGTCGGTGTGGTCCCACCAGATGACGGCCCTGCGCTCGAAGGTCTCGTCGATGTCGCGGCCCGGCGTGCCGATGTCGTGTCCGCCGCTGAAGTGCTCACCGCTGCCCGCCAGGACGACCACCTTCACCGAGTCGTCGTCGACGGCCCGGGTGAAGGCGGCGTCCAGGGCGTACGTCACCTTCGAGTTCTGCGCGTTGCGGTACCGGGGGCGGTTCACCGTGACCACGGCGACGGCGCCGCGCACCTCGTAGGTGACGACCTGATCCTCGGCTTCCTCGGCGGTACGGCTCTGCGCAACGGACATGCCTGCTCCTTCGGTGGCGCCCTGGACGTTGACCAAACAAGTGCTTGGTGGGGTAGTGTAGGCGAAACCTCACGTGCCGACCAGCACCGAACACCGACTGCCTCTTGTAGGGGGATTCGTGGATCTGGCCCACTCACCGCAGGACGAAGCCTTCCGCCAGGAGGTACGGGACTGGCTCGAAACGCATCTCTCCGGTGACTTCGCCGGCCTTCGCGGACGCGGCGGTTCGGGCCGCGAGCACGAGGCGTACGAGGAACGGCTCGCCTGGGACCGGCACCTGGCCGCCCACGGCTGGACCTGCATCGGCTGGCCGCAGGAGTACGGGGGCAGAGCGCTCTCCCTGTCCCGCCAGGTCGTCTTCCACGAGGAGTACGCGAGGGCCGACGGGCCCGCCCGGGTCAACCACCTGGGCGAGGAACTGCTCGGCCCCACTCTCATCGCGTTCGGCACCCAGGAACAGAAGGACCGTTTCCTGCCGCGGATCCGTCTCGTCGAGGAGCTGTGGTGCCAGGGCTACTCCGAGCCCGACGCGGGTTCGGACCTGGCGTCCGTCTCCACCCGGGCCCGTCTGGAGACCGCGGCTGATCCGGGGCAGCCGGACCGATGGGTGATCGACGGCCAGAAGGTGTGGACCTCACTGGCGCACCTGGCCGACTGGTGCTTCGTGATCGCCCGGACGGAACCGGGCTCCGTACGGCATGCCGGTCTCTCCTACCTGCTGGTGCCCATGCGGCAGGAGGGTGTCGACGTACGGCCCATCAACCAGCTCACCGGCACATCGGAGTTCAACGAGGTCTTCTTCGACGGTGCCCGGACCGACGCCTCCCTCGTCGTGGGCGCCCCCGGCGACGGCTGGAAGGTGGCCATGGCCACGCTCGGATTCGAACGCGGCGTCTCCACCCTGGGACAGCAGATCGGCTTCGCCCGCGAGCTGGAAACGGTGGTGGCACTGGCCCGGCGCACCGGCGCGATCGACGAACCCGCGATCCGGGACCGGATCACCCGAGCCCACATGGGACTCGAACTGATCAGGCTCAACGCACTGCGGATGCTGGCCGGTTCGGGCTCGCCGGGCCCCGAGGCGTCGATCGCGAAGCTCCTGTGGGGGACCTGGCACCGGAATCTGGGAGAGCTGGCCATGGAGGTGGCGGGCGCGGCCTCGCTGACCGCCCAGTCCGCGCCGTACGAACTCGACGCGTTCCAGAGGTTGTTCCTCTTCAGCCGGGCCGACACCCTCTACGGCGGCTCGAACGAGATTCAGCGCAACATCATCGCCGAGCGCGTGCTCGGCCTGCCGAAGGAGCCGAAGGCGTGAACACACGAAAAGCCGAGCAGGCCCCGCCCGAGTACGTGCCCGGACACGGACTGCTCACCGACCGGACCGTGGTGGTCACCGCCGCGGCCGGGGCCGGCATCGGCTCCGCGGTGGTGCGCCGCTGCCTGGAGGAGGGGGCACGGGCCGTGGTGCTCGGCGACGTCCACGAGGCCCGCCTCGCCGGGGCCGTGAAGGAGCTGGCCGAGGAGTTCGGTGACGACCGTGTGGCCTCGGCCGTCTGCGACGTGACCCGCGAGGAGCAGGTGAACGCCCTGCTGGACGCGGCGGAACCGTTCGGCGGGGTCGACGTGATGGTCAACAACGCGGGGCTCGGCGGCACCCGTTCCCTGCTGGAGATGACCGACGAGGAGTGGTCCCGGGTCCTGGACATCACCCTCACCGGCACCTTCCGCTGCCTCCGCGCCGCCGGCGGCCGGATGGCCCGTGCCGGGCGCAAGGGCGTGATCGTCAACAACGCTTCGGTGATCGGCTGGCGGGCCCAGGAAGGGCAGGCGCACTACGCGGCTGCCAAGGCCGGGGTGATGGCCCTGACCCGCAGCGCCGCAGCGGATCTCGCCCCCTTCGGGATCCGGGTCAACGCCGTGTCGCCGAGCCTGGCGCTGCACCCGTTCCTGGCGAAGGTCACCACCGAGGAGTTCCTCGACGAGCTGAAGGGCCGGGAGGCGTTCGGCCGGGCCGCGGAGCCGTGGGAGGTCGCCAACGTCATGGTCTTCCTGGCCAGCGGCTACTCCTCGTACATGACCGGCGAGGTCGTCTCGGTCAGCAGCCAGCACGCCTGAGAGTTCCGGAGCACTGAGAAAGCCCGAGCAGCGAGAAGGAGGAGGACCGTGGCCGAGGCCTACATCATCGACGCCGTCCGCACCCCCGTGGGACGGCGCGGCGGTTCCCTGTCCGCCATGCACTCCGCGGACCTGGCGGCCCATGCCATCAGCGCGCTGATACGGCGGTCGGGCGTCGACCCCGGCGCCGTGGACGACGTCGTGCTGGGCTGCAACGACACCATCGGTTCGCAGGCTGGCGACGTCGCCCGCACCGCGTGGCTGGTGGCCGGGCTGCCCGACCACGTCCCCGGCGTGACGATCGACCGGCAGTGCGGTTCCAGCCAGCAGGCGGTGCACTTCGCGGCGCAGGGCGTGATGTCCGGCACGGCCGACCTGATCGTCGCCGGCGGTGTGCAGAACATGTCCGTCATTCCGATCTCCGCCTCGATGGCGGTGGGCGAGCAGTACGGCTTCAGCACACCCTTCGCCGAGTCTCCGGGATGGGTGAAGCGTTACGGAACCCAGGAGATCTCGCAGTTCCGAGCGGCCGAGATGATCGCCCGGAAATGGCGGCTCTCCCGGCAGGAGATGGAAGCCTTCGCCCTGCGCAGCCACCGACGGGCACTGGCCGCCATCGAAGAGGGGCGGTTCAAGGACGAGATCGAACCGGTCGGGGAGTTCGGCACGGACGAATGCCCTCGCCGGGACACCTCACCGGAGAAGATGGCTTCTCTCACGCCCCTGCGGGAGGGCAGTCTGATCACCGCCGCGCTGGCCTCCCAGATCAGCGACGCCTCCTCGGCTGTTCTGGTCGCCTCGGAGCGGGCGGTACGCCAGCACGGCCTCTCTCCCCGCGCCCGCGTCCACCACCTGTCGGTCTACGCCGACGATCCGGTGTGGATGCTGACCGGACCCATCGCGGCCACCCGACGAGCCCTGGACCGGGCGGGGATGACGGTCGGCGACATCGACCTGTTCGAGGTGAACGAGGCTTTCGCCTCCGTCGTCCTGGCCTGGGCCGCCGAGATCGGCGCCGACCTGGACCGGGTCAACGTCAACGGCGGTGCCATCGCCCTGGGCCACCCCATCGGCGCGACCGGCACCCGGCTGATGACCACCCTCCTGAACGAACTGGAGCGCACCGGCGGGCGGTACGGGTTGCAGACCATGTGTGAGGGCGGCGGCCAGTCCAACGTCACCATCCTCGAACGGCTCTGAACACCACGCCTGCACCCTGGTGAACGCTTGCTCGGTTCACCGCCGACCGGCGGAGGCCCGCCCCGGGCGCGCGCACCGGCCGCCGTTCCGGTCAGTGGGAACCGCCGCCCGAAGCCGGCCGCGGCGGACCAGACTACGAAGCGGGCCCACTGGGCCGCCCGCTCCGAAGGGTGCGGCGTCGGAGTGGTGCCCACCGCGAGCCATGAGCGGGCCGGGCACGGAATGCCGCCGCGGTCCGCGTGCCCTGCCTTCCACCGAGGGGTTCGACGATGTCGCAGCACGTTCCCACGCCCGACCCCGACGCCGCCGCGCTGTACGAACTGCGGCGGGCGCAGCGCGGGGGAGGCATGCGCGAGACGGGGCTGCGGGCCGTCCGCGCCGCGTTGGAGGCGCTGCCGCATCCGGCCGCGGTGCCGGAGATGGCCAGGGTGGAGGACCGTGACATCGGCTGTGCGCACGGCGTGCTTCCGATCCGGGTCTACAGCCCGACCGTGGCGACCGAGTTGCCGGCGATCGTGTACTTCCACGGCGGCGGCATGGTGATGGGCAGCAATCACTCCTTCGAGCCGCTCGCGCGGGCAATCGCCGCGTACACCGGTCATCGCGTGTTCGCCGTCGACTACCACCTCGCCCCTGAGCACCCTCCGCCCGGGCAGATCGACGACGCCTACGCGGCCACCGAGTGGGTGGTCTCGCACGCCGCGGAGCTGGGCGTGCTGCCCGACCGGGTCACGGTCGCGGGCGACAGCGCGGGCGGCACGCTGGCGGCGCTGGTCGCGCTGCGCGCCCGTGACCTGGGCGGCCCCCGGCTGTTCTGTCAGATTCTGATGTACGGCGGTCTCGACCGCGACATGGCCGCCGACTCCGTCCGGGCGTTCGCCGACGCACCCGGACTGAGCCGCGACGACCTCTCCTATCTGCACGACCTCGCGCGCACAGGCGCACCGGAACCCGGCCCGGACGAGATCCCGGCCTACGCCGGAGATCTCGCCGGGCTCCCGCCCGCCATCATCGCGGTGGGCGAGATGGACCCGGTGCGCGACTGGTCCGAGCGCTACGCTGCCCGGCTGCGCGACGCCGGGGTGCAGACCACATTGACCCGGTACCCGGGAGTGGGCCACGGCTTTCTCATGCAGCTGTACCACCTGGCCCGCGGCCGGCAGGCCCTGGCCGAGATCTCGGGCCTGCTGCGGGCGAAGGTGGCACACCCCCTTCCCTGGTGAGGCCTGCGCGGGAGCCCGTGCGGTACGAGCGCAGCGCCCCGCCCTCCCCGAGCCCTCCAGCCACTTCACCGATGCGAGGATTCATGACGACGTCCGTGATCTCCGACGACCGCTCGACCCGGGTGGTGAACCCGGTGCCCGACGCCGACGCCGCACAACTGCGCGCCGCGATCGACGCCGCGGAGCCGGGCCCCCTGCTGATGACACTGGTGCACGCCACAGGAGACCGTGCGCTGCTGACCGAGTTCCGGGAACGGCTCGCCGCCGCCAAGGAGGCGGAACCCGACCACGACCTCGCGCCCGGCCAGTACCCGCGGGAGGTCGCCGACGAGGTGCGACGGCGCGCTCACGAGATCCTGCCACGCGGGTTGGATCCCGCCCTGCGGGACCCGGACGAGTCCCTGTTCCTGGAGATGGCCCGGGTGGCCACCGACGACGATGTCACCCCCGAGTACGAGCCCTACCTGCGTGAGCAGTCCGGGTTCGAGTACCTCCCCGGCTCCAGCGGGGACCACCGGCCGGTGCCCCCCGGCTTCCGGGTCGCGGTGATCGGCGCCGGGATGATCGGCATCAACGCGGCGGTGAAGCTCGCCGAGGCCGGATTCTCGTACCGGGTGTTCGAGGCGGGCGACGACATCGGGGGGACCTGGGCGCGCAACACCTACCCGGGCGCTGCCGTGGACACCCCGAGCCACTTCTACTCGTACTCCTTCGAACTCAACCCCGACTGGTCGAAGTTCTATCCGACCGGCCCGGAGTATCTGCGCTATCTGCACCACGTCGCGGACAAGTACGCGATCCGGGACAACATCGCCCTGTCCCACCGGGTACGCGGCTGCACCTGGGTGGAGGAGCGTCAGGTCTGGCGGGTCGAGGTGGCGGGACCCGGCGGCGCGGAGGTGTACGAGGCGAACGCGGTGATCACCGCGACCGGTGTCCTGAACAGTCCGTCCGTCCCCGAGGTGCCCGGACGGGAATCGTTCGCCGGCACCACGATGCACACCGCCGAATGGGACGATTCCGTCGAGCTGGACGGCAAACGCGTCGTCGTGCTGGGCACAGGATGCACGTCGGTGCAGGTGGTGGCGAGCCTCGCGGAGCGGGTCGCGCATCTGGACGTCGTCTTCCGCCAGCCGCACTGGATCGCCCCCGAGCGCGACGTGGTGAGCGAGGTCGTCGACGCCGCCCGGTGGGCCATGCGCCACCTGCCCTACTACCAGCAGTGGCACCGGCTGGTCACGCACTGGTTCACGGCGGACAAGAGCTACGCGATCCCCCGGATCGACGAGGAGTGGTACGCGAACCATGTCTCCTCCTCACCGGCGAACGATGCGCTGATGCAGGTCTGTCTCCGGTACCTGCACGAGCAGCTCGCCGATCGGCCCGACCTCGTGGAGATGCTCACCCCCGACTTCCCGCCGTTCGCCAAGCGCATCGTGAAAGACCCGGGGTTCCTGGCCGCGGCCCGGCGGGACGACGTCGCCCTGCACCGAGCGACCTTCGAGCGGATCGAACCGGACGGGGTGCGCCTGAGCAACGGCGAGTTCCTGCCGGCCGACGTGATCATCTGGGCCACCGGGTTCCGGCTGGAGTACCTGAGCTTCCTCGATGTCGTGGGACGCGATGGTGTCACCCTCTCGGAGTGCTGGGACGGCGGCCGGGATCCGCGCGCGCACCTGGGCGTCATGGTCCCCGGCTTCCCGAACTTCTTCGTCAGTGCCGGGCCCAACGCCGCCCCCAACCACGGCGGCGGGCACAACGTGACGAGCGAGGAGCACGTCCACTACGCCGTCGAGTGCCTGCGCCATCTGGTGGATCACGACTACACGGCGATGGAGCCGACGCCGGAAGCCACCCGGAAGTACAACGAGCGGGTCGACGCCGAGCTGGACCGGACCGTGTGGCAGCACCCAGGCACCGCCAACGGCTACTACCGCAACGCCGCCGGACGTGCCTGGGTGAGCTGTCCGTGGCGACTCGTCGACTACTGGTCGATGCTGCGCGAGCCGGACCCCGACGCTCTACTGCTGCACCGCGGCCCTTCGGCCCCGGGAGCGGACTGAGCCGGGACCGGTGGGGCCGGCGAGCTCCGGCCCCGCAGATGACATCGCTCGCCGGGGACGCCCTGCAGAAAGGAACGTAACGAGATGAGCATGTTCGACCTCACCGGCCATGTGGCCCTGGTGACCGGAGCCGGCCAGAACGCCGGGGCCGGGATTGCCCTCGCGCTGGCCGGACAAGGCGCCGCTGTAGCGGTCAACGACCTGCGCGCCGAGCGGGCGGAGGCCACGTGCGCCGAGATCGAGAAGGCGGGAGGGACGGCCGTACCGGTGCCGTTCGACGTCACCGACCTCGACGCCGTGCGGGCGGGCGTCGCGCGAGTCGGAGAGGCCCTGGACGGGCACGTCGACATCCTGGTGAACAACGCCGGGATCCCGGCCGACATGGGCTACGGCCCGTTCCGGGACATCGCGCCCGAGCGATGGCGAGGGCCGGTGGAGATCAACCTGTTCGGGGCGATGAACTGTGTGCACGGGGTCCTGCCCGGTATGCGTGAGGCGGGCTGGGGGCGCATCGTGCAGATCTCCTCGGGCGCCGGCCGGACCGGCCTCGCGATCGGGGTGTCGCTGTACGGGTCCGGCAAGAGCGGTGTCGAGAGCTTCATCCGGCACATTTCCCAGGAGGAGGCGGGCGCCGGCATCACAGCGAACTCGTTGGCGCTCGGTCTGATGCAGAGCGCGGGAGGACCGGGGATCGCCGACATCTCGGCGGGCATTCCGGTCGGGCGCCTCGGCCGGCCCGAGGACGTCGGGGCGGCCGTCGCCTACCTCGCCTCGCCCGAGGCGTCGTGGCTCACCGGCCAGACCATCGATCTGAACGGGGGAAGCGTCACCCGCTGAGGCCGACGGCCCCGGCGAGGGAGCCGGACAGCAGGGAGGGCGGGCGGTGGATTGGCCACCGCCCGCCCTCCCCCGCTGTACCGCCTGTCAGGGCATCGCGGCCAGGTCCTCCTCGGTCAGCCGCCACGCGCCGGCCGCGGCGTTCGCCGCCACCTGCTCCGGTGTGGTGGCGCCGGCGATCACCGAGGCGACACCGTCCTGTGCGGCGAGCCAGGCGATGGCCAGCTCCAGAAGGGTATGGCCGCGCTCCGCGGCGAACCGGGTCAGAAGCTCGATCCGGTCGAAGTTGGCGTCGTTCACGACCTTGTCCGCGAAGAAGGCCATGGTGTCGAAGCGCGAGCCGGGCGGGTACGCCTGTGCCCTTTGGTACTTACCGGTGAGCAGGCCCGAAGCCAGCGGGAAGTAGGGCACGAGCCCGGTCCTGCGGCCCCGGGCGGCAGGCACCAGTTCCTGCTCCGCCTCTCGCGAGAGCAGGTTCCACTCGAACTGGGTGCCGCAGAAGCGGGTGAGCGACGCCGCCGCGGCGGTGTCCGCCGCGCCCTCCAGCTGTGCGCCGGTCACGTTCGACGAGGCGATGTGCAGGATCTTGCCCTGCCGTACCAGCTCGTCGAGCGTCTCCAGTGCCTCCTCCACGGGCGCCTCGGGGTCCGGGTAGTGCTGGTAGTACAGGTCGATGCGGTCGGTCCGCAGCCGACGCAGGCTGCCCTCGCAGGCGTCGATGATCCGGCGGCGCAGCGCTCCAGGAGTGTAGGACTCCTCCTTGGGGCGCGGCAGGAACTTGGTCGCGAGCACGGCCTCGTCCCGGCGTCGGCCGAGTGCGGCGCCGATGTACTCCTCCGACTTGCCCTCGCCGTACATCTCGGCGGTGTCGAAGTGGGTGATGCCGGCGTCCAGTGCCGCACCGACCACGGCCGCGGTCGCTTCGGGGTCGAGTTTCATCCCGAAGTTGTTGCAGCCGAGGCCCACCACCGACAGTGCCGGTCCGTCCCCGCCGAGCGGACGCTTGTCCATAGTGCATGCTCCCTGTTGACGCTGGTGAAAGAGTTAGGAAATGGGTGAGTTGAAAGCGTTGCGTTCCCGGCCCGGTCCGGTGAAGACGAAGTCCAGCTCGACCACCGAGCCGAACAGGCTGAGTCCGGTGGCGAACAGGTCGGTGCGGATGTGCACCTGGGCCCCGTGCCGCCCGTAGGCGTACTCCTCGGTCCGTGAGAACACCTCGGAGGCCGCCATGCGCTCCTCGATCTCCCGGTCGCCCTCCTCGCCGCGGGCCTTGAGTACCTGAAGGCCCTGGACGCGGGGACCGAATTCCGGGTTGTTCGCGATCTCCGCGCGCAGTCCGGTCACCGCCGCTTCGAGGTCCTCCAGCCTGCTGTAGTGCAGGCCGAGGTGCAGGTACGACTCCGGCCACTTCTCCCGCTGGCCGAGAAAGGTCACCAGCGCCGGATGGGCGTCGTCGGTGCCGAGGCCGAGCCGCTCGGCGATGACGGCCTCCAGTTCGAGCTGCGCGGGCTTCAGCGCGAACAGGTAGACGATGTTGTCGGCACGGGCCGGGGTGTCCCGGTCCATCGCGATGACGTACAGCGGTTCGTCGGAGAACTGGTTGGGGAACTCCTGGACGCGGGCGCCGAGCAGTTCGAAGAACCGGGTCGCCAGGGCGCGCTCGCCCGGCCGGAAATGGAGGGCGAGATGGCCCAGGCTCGTACGCGGTACGGGCACGGTCCCCGCCGGGGTGCCCTCACGGACGGTGTTCGTCGACACCATGTCTCACTCATCTCCTCGTGGTGATGATATGCGGTGAGTTGTGCTCATCAGGGCCCCGGCGCGGCGAAGCGGCTGCGCGGGGCGGCCGGTGCGCGGCGCGCGGTCAGCTGGTCCGCGCGGTCCCGCATGGCGCCGAGCACGGATTCGGGCTGGGTGACGATGTAGAACTCGCCGTCCGCCGCCTGTTGCAGGATGGTCGCGGCGGCCTCCTCCGGGCTGATGGACCGCTCGCGCACCCGGAACATCGCCTCGCGCTCCTTGTCGGCGGCGGTGAGGTCGCCGCTGTCGACTCCACCCGCCTCGTCGAAGATGCGGGAGGACACGGCCCCGGGGAGGACGGCGCTGACCTGGATGTGGCCGGCGCCGACCAGCTCGACCTCCTGGCGCAGGCACTCGGTCATGGCGAGCACGGCGTGTTTGCTCATGATGTACGGCGTCTGCAACGGCCACGCCGTCACGGAGCCGATGGAGGCCAGGTTCAGCACCCACGCGCGTTCGGTCTGGGCGATGAGGCGGGGCATGAAGGCCCGCACACCGTGGAACACACCGTTGACGTTGATGGACACGAGCCGTTCCCAGTTGGCCACCGGGGTGTCCCACAAGTAGCCGAACTGCTGCACTCCCGCGTTGTTGACGAGCAGGCGCAGGGGCCCCGACTCCTGGGCCACGCGGTCCGCCAGGCCCTGCACCGCGTCGGCGTCCCGTACGTCCACGACGGCGGGGACGACGCGTCCTCCGTCGTCGGTGATGTCGGCGCAGGTGCGCTCCAGCCCGGCCGCGTCGACGTCGACGAGCACGACGCTCATCCCCAACGCGAGCGCGGCGTGCCGGGCGAGTCCCGCTCCGACGCCTGCGGCCGCGCCGGTGATCACCGCGGTGCCCCCGCCGAACACCTCCGCTGAGCCGGCCATCGCCTCTCCCCTCCGTAGATCTGACACATGTTCC
Source organism: Streptomyces sp. NPDC058373 (assembly GCF_042723275.1). Classification (NCBI taxonomy): domain Bacteria; kingdom Bacillati; phylum Actinomycetota; class Actinomycetes; order Kitasatosporales; family Streptomycetaceae; genus Streptomyces; species Streptomyces sp. NPDC058373. The sequence continues at coordinate 93,174 of NZ_JBHXJE010000018.1, forward strand.
GTCCGGCGGACGGGAGTCCGTCCGGCATCGACCAGGGCGGTCCACCGGTGTACCCGTCCGCCGCGACGGCGGTGGGAGCGCGGCTGTCGCCTTCGGCGTCCGCGAGCCTCTCTCCTACCGGACTCCCTACCGCGACCGCCGCAAGGAGGCTCCGGCGGATCTCACTGAGCGGGATTCTGTCAGCCGCGCCCGAACCCGCGGCGGCGTCCGTTGACTGCCGCACGCTCCGTTCCCTACCCTGCCAGACCAAGCGAGCGCTTGATTGGATGGTGCGATGGACCAGCAGAAACGTGAGCCCGCCGGACACTGGCGAGGCCTTGATCTCGGCAGCAGGACGGTCGGCTACGACGAACGCGACGCGATCCTCTACGCCCTCGCCGTGGGCGCCCGCCCCGTCGAGGACCTGGACCTGGTGTTCGAGCGCGACCTGCGTGTCCTGCCCACCTTCGCCCTGACACTCGCCCAGTGGGCGCCGGACGTGCTGGCGGACCGGGGCGCTTTCGGCGACACCCCCGCGCTCCACGGGGCACAACGGCTGACGATCCACCGGCCGCTGCCGCCGTCGGGGGAGGTGACCTGCGCGGCGACCGTCGCCGACGTGTGGGACAAGGGCGGAGCCGCCGTGTTCGACGTGGCGGTGGAAAGCGCCTACTTCCACGCCGTCTGGTCGATCTTCGCGCCCGATCGCGGCGGGTTCGGCGGCGAGCGGGGACCCGGCCGCCCGCCCGCGCCCGAGGGAGAACCCACCCACCGAGCGGAGTACGAGACGTTCCCCGCCCAGGCGGCCCTGTACCGGCTCGCCGGCGACCGCCATCTCATCCATATCGACCCCGCCGCCGCGGCGGCCATCGGGCAGCCACGGCCGATCCTGCACGGACTGTGCACCCTCGCGGGCACCGTACTGCGGGTCGCCGACGCCCTCGGCGCCCATCCCGCCGACCTGACAGAGCTGTACGGCCGGTTCGCCGCGCCGGTCCTGCCCGGCGAGGCGCTCGACGTCACGGCTTGGCGGGGCGGAGGCGGGGCCGACTTCGAAGTCACCCGGCAGGGAGACTCCGTACTGTCCGGCGGCCGCGTCCGCTTCGGCCGCACGTGAGGTGCACCCGGACTACGAAACCAATCAAGCGCTTGGTAGAGTTTCACCTTGCGGGCCCCGCGAAGGGGCTCGCCCGAGCGCATCGGCCGGACCGCGAACGCGCCGCGCGCCCGAAGGGCGCCGGGACTCTCGCCCGACACCCCGCCCCCCTGCCCGCCGGGACGCCGTCCCGCGCCGGCCGCGCGAGAAGGAGATCCGGCATGACCGCCCCCAACTCCTCTGTCCATCCCTCCCTGCGCACACCGCTGTGCGACCTGGTCGGCGTCCGGTATCCGATCGTCCAGACCGGGATGGGCTACGTCTCGGGTCCCGAACTCACCGCGGCCACCGCTGCGGCCGGCGGCCTGGGCATCCTGGCCAGCGCGACGCTCACTCTGGAGCAGACCCGCGACGCGATCCGCGTCATCCGCGAGCGCACCGATGCGCCGTTCGGCGTGAACATGCGCGGCGACGCGCCCGACCTCCTGGAGCGCGGCGATCTCCTGGTGCGCGAGGGTGTGCGCATCGCGTCCTTCGCCCTCGCGCCGAACGAACGCGTCATCCGCAAGCTGAAGGACTCCGGCCTGGTGGTCATCCCGTCCATCGGCGCCCGCCGCCACGCGGAGAAGGTCCAGGCGTGGGGAGTGGACGCGGTCGTGGTACAGGGCGGCGAAGGAGGCGGCCACACCGGTGGTGTACCCACCTCGATCCTGCTCCCGCAGGTCGTGGACGCGGTCGACATCCCGGTGATCGCCGCCGGCGGTTTCCGGGACGGCCGGGGCCTGGTGGCCGCGCTGGCCCAGGGCGCCGTGGGCATCGCGATGGGCACCCGTTTCCTGCTGACCAGCGACAGCACCGTACGGGAATCGGTCAAAGCCGAGTACCTCGAACGCTCCGTCACCGACACCGTCGTCACCCCGGTCCTGGACGGCATCCCCCAACGGGTGCTGCGCACTCCGCCGGTGGAGCGGCTGCTGAGGGAGCGGGCGCTGCCGCGCCTCGTACGCTCGCTGCGCCACGCGGTCGCCTTCCGGAAGGTCTCCGGCACGTCGTGGCCCGACATGGTCCGCGAGGGCGTCGCCATGCGCCGCAGCCACGACCTGGGCTGGTCCCAGGTCCTGATGGCGGCGAACACGCCGATGATGCTGCGCGCCAGCATGGTCGACGGCCGGACCGATCTGGGCACCCTCGCCTCGGGACAGGTCGCGGGCGTCATCGAGGACCTGCCCAGCTGCCAGGAGCTCATCGACCGCATCATCGCGGAGGCCCATGCGACCCTCACGCGCTTGACCGACAGCGGGCGATGACCGCGACCGACCGGCCCTCGCCACCACCCCCGTCACATCCAGGAGAACGTATGGGCACCGAAATCATCCGGACCACCGTCGACGAACTCGGTATCGCCGAGGTCGTCGTCGACTGCCCACCGGTCAACGCCCTGCCGGCCGCGGGCTGGTTCCGCCTGGCGGAGACGGTCGGGGAACTCGGCCGCGACCCGGCCGTGCGGGTGGTGGTACTGCGCGCCCTCGGCCGCGGCTTCAACGCCGGCGTGGACATCAAGGAGCTCCAGGCCGACAACGGCCACAGCGCCATCATCAACGTCAACCGCGGCTGCTTCGCCGCGTTCGCCGCGATCTACGACTGCGCGGTTCCGGTCGTCTCCGCGGTGCACGGGTTCTGCCTGGGGGGCGGCATCGGCGTCGTCGGCAACTCGGACATCGTCATCGCGGCCGAGGACGCGTACTTCGGGCTGCCCGAGGTGGACCGCGGCGCGCTGGGGGCCGCGACCCACCTCTCGCGACTGGTCCCCCAGCACAAGGCCCGCGCCATGATGTACACCTGCGCCACCGCGAGCGCGGCCGAACTGCACGCTTTCGGCTCCGTCCTGGACGTCGTGCCGGGCGACCGGCTGCGCGAGCGGGCCCGGGAGGTCGCGGGCGAGATCGCCGGAAAGAACACGGCGGTGATCCGTGCCGCCAAGGAGGCGTTCAGCGGCATCGACCTGTGGGACGTGAAGCGCAGCTACCGCTACGAGCAGGGGTTCACCTTCGAGGTCAACCTCTCCGGGGTCGCGCACGAGGTCCGGGACGCCTTCGGGCGGTCCGCCGACGGGGAGCGGTGAGCCATGGACCTCACCTGGAACCGCGCGGAAGAGGACTTCCGGCAGGAGGCACGACAGTGGCTCGCCCGCCATGTCCCGAGATTCCCGCTCCCGTCGGGTGACACCCGCGAGGGGTTCGCCGCCCATCTGGAGTGGGAGCGGACCCTGTTCGAGGCCCGCTGGTCGGTGGTGTCCTGGCCCGAGGAGTACGGCGGGCGGGACGCGTCGCTGTGGCAGTGGCTGGTCTTCGAGGACGAGTACCACCGGTCCGGGGCGCCCGCCAGGGTCACCCAGAACGGCATCTTTCTGCTGGCCCCCACCGTCTTCGCGTTCGGCACCGAGGAGCAGCGAAGGCGCGTGCTGCCCCGGATGGCCGCGGCCGAGGACCTGTGGGCGCAGGGCTGGTCGGAGCCCGGCGCGGGCAGTGACCTGGCCGCGACCCGGAGCCGGGCGGTCCGCGACGAGGAGGCCGGCGGCTGGCGGCTGACCGGCCAGAAGACCTGGACGACCCGTGGCGCGTTCTGCACACACCTGTTCGGCCTGTTCCGCACCGATCCGGACACCGAGCGCCACCGCGGCCTCACCTACTTCCTCGTCCCCCTGGACGCTCCCGGAGTCACGGTGCGCGGCTTCGAACGCCTCGACGGGGACGAGGGTTTCGCCGAGGTCTTCCTCGACGACGTGATGGTCCCCGACGCCGACGTGCTCGGCGAGGTCGGGGAGGGATGGCGGGTGGCCATGGCGACGACCGGCTCCGAGCGCGGGCTGACCCTGCGCTCTCCCGGCCGCTTCCTGCACGCCGCCGACCGGCTGCTGGACCTGGCGCGCACGCGCCCGGGCGGCCCCGGCGCCCACCGGGACCGGGTAGTTCAATCGTGGATCGAGGCCCAGGCGTACGACCTGTTCACCCTGGAGCAGGTCACCTCGATCGTGGAGGGGCGGCAGATCGGCGCGGAGTCCAGCCTGAACAAGCTGTTCTGGTCCCAGCTGGACATCGCCCTGAACGAGACGGCCGTCGATCTGCTGGGACCCGAGGCCGAGACCGACGGTCCGTGGAGCCGAAGCTTCCTCTTCTCCTTGGCGGGCCCCATCTACGCCGGGACCAACGAGATCCAGCGCAACATCGTCGCCGAGCGGCTGCTCGGCCTGCCGAGGAGGTGACCGCGGACCATGCGCTTCTCCATAGCCGAGGAGAACACAGCCCTCGCCGAAGCGGCCGGTGACGTACTGGCCAAGCAGGCCGGCGCCGAGCGGATCCGGGCCGGCTGGCCCGGCGGCCCGGCCGAAAGCGTCGACGCCGTGTGGCGCACGCTCGCCGGGGTCGGCGTCACCGCCACCCTCGTCCCCGAGAGCGGCGGCGGTCTCGGACTCGACGAGAACGCCCTGCCCCCGCTGATGGAGACGCTCGGCCGCAGCGGCCTCCCGGTCCCCGCCACGGAGACCGTGGCCGTCGGAGCCCCGCTGCTCGCCGCTGCCGGCGCACCCCACCTTCCCGCGGTACTGGACGGATCAGCGTTGCTCACGGTCTCGCTCTGCCCCGGCGCACCGGTCCCCTTCGCGGCCCGTGCGGAATTGATCGCCCTGTCCGGCGACGACGAGCTACGGCTGTACACGCGGGACGAGGTGGGTATCGAGCCGGTCGGCTCGGTGGACGGCTCACGCCGACTGGCCCGGGTCACCCCGCGGACCGGGGCCGGGCTGGTGCTGGCCGAAGGTCCCGTGGCGGCGGCAGAGGCACGTCGACGGGGTGTGCTGGCGACGTCCGCGCTGCTGGTCGGGCTCAGTGAGCGGATGCTCGAACTGACCGTGGACTACGTGCGGGAGCGACGCCAGTTCGGCGTCCCGGTGGGGTCGTTCCAGGCGGTCAAGCACGCTCTGGCCGACGTGACGCTGGCGGTGCGGTTCGCCCGGCCGGCGGTTCTCGCGGCGGGCTGGACGCAGGCCGTCGGGGACCCGCAGGCCGCCGTACGCACAGCGATGGCCAAGGTGCTCGCCTCGGACGCCGCCCGCATGGCGGCCCGGACGGCGATCCAGTGCCACGGCGCCATGGGCTACACCACCGAGTACGACCTCCACCTGTATGCCAAGCGGGCCTGGGCACTGGCCTCGGACTGGGGCGGCCCGTCGGAGCACCGGGAGTTCATCGCGCGGCGGCTCGGACTCACCGGAGTGGCCGACGACGTAAGCGAAGGAGCGTGACATGAGCGGAATCTGTCAGGACCGGGTCGTCATCGTGACCGGTGCGGCCCAGGGGTTGGGCCGTGAGCACGCCCTCGCTCTGGCCGCCGAGGGCGCCCGGGTCGTGGTCAACGATCTCGGCGGGACGGCGAAGGCCGTGGCCGCCGAGATCGACGCGGCCGGCGGCACCGCGGTCGCCGATCTCGGCGACGTCAGCGACTGGGGATACGCGGAGGAACTGATCGGCCGGACCGTCGCCGAGTTCGGCACCTTGGACGCCCTGGTGAACAACGCCGGACTCAACCGCGACCGCATGCTGGTCTCCATGACCGAAGCGGAGTGGGATCTGGTCCTCAAGGTCGACCTCAAAGGCCATGCGGCGCCGCTGCGGCATGCAGCGGCGTACTGGCGTGAGTGCGCGAAGCAGGGCCGCCCGGTGGACGCCCGGATCATCAACACCACTTCGGGCGCGGGGCTGATGGGCAGCGTCGGCCAGGGCAACTACGGTGCGGCGAAAGCGGGCATCGCCGCACTCACGGTCATCGCGGCAGCCGAGCTGGCCCGGTACGGCGTCACCGTGAACGCCATCGCCCCCTCCGCTCGTACGCCGATGACGGAGGCCGTCGGGGCATTCGCGGAGAAGATGCGCGTGCCCGAATCAGGCTTCGACGCCATGCACCCGGGCAATGTCTCACCGCTCGTGGTGTGGCTGGCCTCCACTGGGTCGGGTGAGGTCACCGGGCGGGTCTTCGAGAGCGAGGGCGGGGCGATCGGCCTCGCCGACGGCTGGCGGCACGGCCCGCAGCGCGTCCTCGAACGCCGCTGGTCCCCCGCCGAGATAGGGCCGGCGGTGAGCGAACTGCTCGCCGAGAGCCCGGAACCGGCCGAGGTCTACGGCGCCTGACCACGACGCACGGATGCGCGGCCCGGCAGAGCATGCCGGGCCGCGCTTTCAGGTACGCGGGTGCGGGGCCGAAGGGCGGTCAGGCCCCGGCCCCCGCGGCGTCCTCGCCGCGGGGGCGTGATCGGCGTCGGGCGGGGGCGTCGCCGACGCCGCGGGGCGTGCTCAGCGAGCGCTCGGCGTGAGCGCCGCAGGGGTGTCGTGTCCGCCCCGGAAGTAGAGCAGCGGACCGTCCGGCCGTTCGACGCGCAGTTCCTGCACCCGGCCCACGACGATGTCGTGGTCGCCGCCGCGATGCACTGCTTCGATCGTGCAGCCGAGCCACGCCAGAACTCCGTCCAGGACGATGGTCCCAGCCGGGGTGCGCCGCGAACCGACCGCGTCGAACTTGCGGCCGGACGGGCTGCCGAACGCCTCGCAGACCTCACGCTGGTCCTCGGCCAGGACGTTGACCCCGAAGCTGCCGGATCGGCGGATGCGCGGCCAGCTCGTGGAGGTGTGTCCCGGGCAGAACAGCACCAGGGGCGGATCGAGGGAGAGCGACGAGAACGCCTGGCAGGCCAGGCCGAGCCGCTCTTCACCGTCGAGGCCGGTGATCACCGTCACGCCGGTGGCGAACTGCCCCAGGACGGTGCGGAACATCCGTGCGTTCACACTGGGCAGCATCGGAACTCCTTCGGTGGGTGGTGAGCCGGGCGGCTCAGTCGTAGACGACCTCGACGTGGTCGGTGAGCGGTACCGCCTGGCAGGCCAGCGTGTATCCCTCAGCCAGGTCCTCCTCCTCCAGCACGGTGTTGCGCAGCAGCTTCACCTCGCCGTCGACGACCCGGCAGGCACAGGCGCTGCACGAGCCCTCGCGGCACGAGAAGGGGGCGTCGAGGTCCTGGGCGCGCAACAGGTCCAGCAGGGTGGTACGCGCCGGCCAGGGGAATGTCTTCCGTTCACCGTCGAGTTCGACGGTGACGGTGCCGGTGCCGGTGCCGGCGCCCGCTTCGTCGGCGGGCTCCGGCCCGGGGGCGGCGGACAGAACGGCGAACGGGTCGGATGCGAGCGACCGGTACTCCTCGGTCAGCACCCGCGCACGGTCCAGCCCCAGTGCGGTGAGGGCCGCGGCCGCCGCCGCCATGAAGGGCGCCGGTCCGCAGAGCAGAGCCGCGTCGGCGCCGGCGGCCCAGGGCCGGACCAGCGCGGCCAGCCTGGCCGCGTCGGGCAGGCCGTGGAGCGTCTCCAGCCAGTGGACCACCTGGATCCGGTCCGGGTGCTCCTCGACCAGGCGCCGCAGCTCGGCCGCGAAGATCACCGACCGCTCGTCGCGATTGGCGTACACCAGAAGGGCACTGCCTCCCTCACGGGCCCGCGCCCGCAGGATCGACATCGCCGGAGTGATCCCGCTGCCCGCGGCGAGGAGCAGCAGGTCGCGGTGGTCGGGCGCGGGGGTGAACCGGCCGGCCGGGAGGAGCGCCTCGACCGTGTCTCCGGGGCGCAGCCGGTCGCAGATCCAGTTCGAGGCGATGCCGCCGGGCACCCGCTTGACCGTCACGGTCGGGCGGGGGTCCCCCGGGGCGCTGGAGAGCGAGTAGCAGCGGGCCACCCAGCCCTCCTGCGCCGGGACACGGAGCGTCAGGAACTGGCCCGGCCGGTAGTCGAGTCGGCCGGCCTTTCCGGCGTCGAAGGAGACGGACACCGCGTCGTCCGTCTCCGGTGTCACCTCGGCCACGCGCAGCGTGAGGATCGGGTCGCTCACTGGTCGACCACCGCCAGTTCCCCTGATCGCACGGCCTGTTCGATCGTCGCGCGCAGCCGGGCGCAGGTGGGGATCACCGCGGTCCGGGGCCTGCCGTCGGCGGCGAGCACTTCGGCGAACTCCTCACATCCCTCGGCGCCGTCGGGCCACTGCACGGAGGTCTGCGCCAGGCTGCTCTTGCGTACCAGCACCGGCGTCGCGCAGCGTTCGCACGACAGGTGCTGCACCTGGGTCGCCCTTTCCGGGTCCGCGAGCGGTACCCGTCCGTTCGCGCTCATGCCGGGCGGAGCGGCACGCCGCCCTGGCGCTCCAGGTTGTCCTCGACCTCGCGGGACCAGAACTCCACGGCGCGTTCGGTGTCCAGCTCGAACTCGAACCGGTTGGTCATCTCGGAGGTGACGTCATCAGCGTCCACGTAGAACTGCTCGTACCAGCGCCTGAGCTGGTAGACCGGACCGTCCTCCTCGCAGAGCAGCGGATTGTCGATCCTGGTCTTGTTCCGCCAGATCTCGACATCCTGTACGAAGCCGGCCTCGACCCCCTTGGCGGTCGCCGCGGCGATGGCCTGGGCCGCCTCGTCCGTGTGGCCCGGCGCCTTCTTGACGATGCAGCCCCACTGGAGGAGGAAGCTCGTCGGGCTCACCGGGTAGTGGCAGTTGATGAGGATGGTCTCGGTGTCGATGAGGCCGTTGGAACCGTGCAGCCAGTCGATCATGTACGAGGGACCGAAGTACGTGGCCTCGGATCGGCTGACCCGTTTCTCCTCGCCCTCCGCCTTGGAGTAGGCCGTGCCGAAGCTGACGTCGTCGCGGCCGGTGGAGTGCATGTACTGGGTGGCGAGGTGCCCCTCGAACACGTTCTTGAAGTACACGGGGAACGAGTAGTGCACGTAGAAGAAGTGGGCCATGTCGACCACGTTGTCCACGATCTCGCGGCAGTTGGCGCCCTCGATGAGGACCGAGTTCCACGTCCAGTCCGACCACTCGTCGGAGAAGACGGCGTCGATCCGCGGGATCTCCAGCTCGGGGGGCGGGGGTTTCCCCTGGGGGTCGTGGTAGACGAACAGCTGACGGTTCTGTTCGAGGACGGGCCAGGACTTGGTGCGGGCACGCGGAGGGACCCGCCGTGAGTACGGGATGCTCGCACAGCGGCCGTTTCCGGCCCACCGCCAGTCGTGGAAGGGGCAGGCCACCTCGTCGCCCTTGACGGTGCCCTGGGTCAGGTCTCCGCCCATGTGCGGGCAGTACCCGTTGAGGACCTGGAGTTCTCCCGCCGTGTCGGCGAAGACGACGAGTTTGGTGCCGAACGCCTGGATGGCGTGCGGCTTACCGTCCCGGAACGTGTCGGCGAGGCCCAGGCAGTGCCAGCCCCGGGCGTACCGGACGGGGGGTGTCCCGGCTTCGATGACGCGGGCGCCATCGTCCGTCTCGACTGTTGCCATCGCTCCTCCATATGTGCGCGACAGGGGGCTGTCCGCCCAGGAGCGGCGTGTCGGCCCGGCGGCTCCGGAGGGCCGCTCCCGATCGTCATCGTGCGAAGCGGACGGCCGAGCCGGAAGGCCCGCTCCCGCTGACCGGGACGGACGGGCGGCTCTGCCTTCGTCGGAGGACCCGCCGCGCCGGCGCCCGGGCCGTCCCGGTCAGCGGGAGGGCCGGGCGCACACCGTGCCCCGAGCGGCCTAGCGTCGGGCCGACCGGCCGGCGAACGGCGAGGGCCGGGTTCGGGGCGAGCATTCGGAGGTTGTGATGGCGCACGAGGTGGTCCGCCGGGTCGAGGAGGCTTCGGCACTCCTGGCAGCAACGGCCCAGGAGACGGAGGGCCTGGGCAGGCTCTCCGACGAGAGTGTCAAGCTCGTCCGCGAGGCAGGAGTGATGCGGATGCTGCAACCGCGGGACTTCGGCGGGTACGCGGCCCATCCGCGGGACTTCGCGGAGGCGGTCATGGCCGTCGCCCGAAGCTGCGGGTCCACCGGCTGGGTGTGCGGCGTCGGCGGGGTGCACCCGTGGGAGATGGCGCTGATGGACCGCGAGCTCCAGTCCGAGGTGTGGGGGGACGACCCCGACACCTGGATCGCCTCCCCGTACGCGGCCCAGGGCGTCGCCACGCCGGTCGACGGCGGCTACACCCTGAAGGGGCACTGGAACTTCTCCTCCGGGACCGACCACTGCGACTGGGTCTTCCTCGGCGCGCTGGTCGGTGGCCCCGACGGCAAGCCGCTGCAACCGGTCAAGATGCTCCACGTGGTGCTGCCCCGCGCCGATTACACGATCGTGCCGGACTCCTGGGACGTGATCGGCCTGTGCGGTACCGGCAGCAAGGACGTCATCGTCGACGGCGCCTTCGTCCCCGCCTACCGCACCATCGACGCCGGAGGAGTCGCTGAGGGCGAGAAGGCGGCGGAACGCGTCGGCCGCTCGGACACCTTGTACAAGCTGCCGTTCTGGGCGATGTTCCCGCTGGGCATCACCTCTGCCGTGGTGGGGATCGCCGAGGGGGCGCTCGCCGCCCATCTCGACTACCAGCGCGAGCGGGTCACGGCCATGGGCACCCGGATCAAGGACGACCCGTACGTCATGTCGGCCGTCGCGGAGGCGTCCGCCGAGATCAGCGCCTCCCGCACCCAGCTTCTCGACGGCATCTGCCGGCTGTACGACAAGGCCGAGGCCGGGAAGCACATCACTTTCGAGGACCGGGCGGTCGTTCGGCGCAACCAGACCCGTTGCGCCTGGCGTGCGGTCGCCGCGGTCGATCAGATCTTCGCCCGCTCCGGCGGGAACGCCGTGCGTCGGCACAACGTCATGCAGCGCTTCTGGCGCGACGCCCACGTCGGCCTCCAGCACGCCATCCACACTCCTGGTTCGACCTACCACGCCGCCACGCTCACCTCGATGGGCATCGAGCCCGAGGGTTCACTGCGCGGCCTGATCTGAGCCTGCCCGCCGGACACCACGTACTGATCACCGCAACTGACCGGAAAGAGAGAAAGACGATGGGCGACATCAGCTCGCTGGGCTACGTCAGGATCCGGGCCACCGACATGGCGGCCTGGCGCACCTTCGCCTTCGAGACGGCCGGATTCGCCGAGGGGAGCGGTCCGGAGACGGAGGCGCTCTACCTGCGCATGGACGAGCGCGCCGGGCGGATCGTGATCCTGCCCGGCGAGGAGGACCGGGTCGAGGCGGTCGGCTGGGAGGTCCGCGACCACCTGGCGCTCGACCGGGTACGGCGAGCGGTCGAGGCGGCGGGCGTCCCGGCCAAATCCCTCTCCCAGGCGGAGTGCGACCTGCGCCGGGTGGAAACGGCGTTCGCCTTCGAGGCTCCCGGCGGCACACCCGTCGAGATCTTCCACGGGCCCGCCCTGGACCACAGCCCGCTCGCCACCCCGTACGGCAACCGCTTCGTCACCGGCGAGCTGGGCGCGGGCCACGTGGTCGTCCCGGTGGGTGACCTCGACGGCGCCTTCCGCTTCTACTCCGAAACGCTCGGCTTCCTCCCGCGCGGCGCGTTCCGGATGCCGACCCCGCCCGAGGCCAGGCCGGTCCGACTGCGCTTCCTCGGTGTCAACGCCCGCCACCACAGCCTGGCGCTGTTGCCCTCACCGGAACTCAAAGCCCCGGCTCTGGTGCACATCATGGTCGAATACGAGACCCTCGACGAGGTCGGTCAGGCGCTCGACCGGGTCCTGAAGGCCGGTTACCACCTGTCGTCCACGCTGGGGCGCCACACCAACGACAAGATGGTGTCCTTCTACGTGCGCACACCCGGCGGCTGGGACCTGGAGATCGGGTGGGCGGGCGCGCTGGTCCAGGAGGACTCCTACACCGCCGAGGAGATCACGGCCGACAGCTATTGGGGGCACAGCTGGGACTTCAGCTGACGTCGGCGCCCCGCCCCCGGCCCCTGGACAGGCGCGGTCTCCGTCCCGGGGGAAACCCACGGAATCCGGCGCTGAGGCAACCGTCCAGGCGCCGGCGGCCTCCGCTGCCCGGTAGCCGCAGCCCCTCAGGCGCACCCGTACGAGAAGGGGGAGCGGGGCGGGGCCCCCGCCCGCCCCCCCCCCCCCCAGGACGCCCCCCCCACCCCGGGGCCCCCCCCCCCGGCAACGGTAAAAAAAAAAAACAGGACCCACACGAAGAAGAGGGGATAT
>NZ_JBHXJE010000019.1:0-102628 GCF_042723275.1 Streptomyces sp. NPDC058373
CCGCCACCACCAGGGGCGCCGCCTCCGGCGGGGGCGCCCGCCGTGCCCGCGGCTCCGGCCGCGGCTCCGGCGCGGCGGCCTGACGTAGCCGAAGTGCCCGGAACACCGTGAGGGGCCCGGTCACCACCAGCAGGTGGCGGCCGGGCCCCGCTCCCGTGTCCGGGCCGCCCAGGCGCCCGGCGGCTCACCCCAGCGGGAGGACCCCGTCCAGCCGTCGCCGTACCGCCGGGTCGGTGAGCTGCTCCACCGCCTGCAGGGCGGTCTCCCGCACCGCCGACCCCTCCGGTTCCGTCGTGAGCAGCAGGGCCAGCGCCTCCTCGGCCCGGGCGCCCGCGCCGCGCCGGGCCAGGCCCGCGGCGGCCTCGGCGACCGTCGCCGGGTCCTCGTCGGCCAGCCGGGCCGCCAGCGCCTCGCGTACCTCGCCGGTGTCCGAGGCCAGGGCCGCCAGCGCGGTCACCGCCCACTCGCGGACCCGGGGCCAGGCGTCGGCCGAGAGGGCCGCCAGGACACCCACGCCCTGCGCGTCGTCGGCCGGGACCAGCCCGAACAGGGCCCGGGCCACCGCCTCGCGGACCTCCGCCGAGGGGTGCCCGGCCGCGCCGTACAGCTCCGGCAGGGCCCCGGGGTCGCCGTGGTGCCCGAGCCCCGACACCACCGCCGCCAGCAACTGGGCGTCCTCCGCCTCGCGCGCCAGCTCCCGCAGCAGCGGCACGACCCGGGGCGTCAGCCGCCCGACGCCGAGCCGCCCCAGCACCTCCACCGCGAAGAGCGCCTCCGGGGAGTCCGCCGCCTCCCCGAGCCGCGCGGCGGCCGCCGAGAAGGTCTCCTCGTCGCCCCGCCCGCTCAGGACGCGGACCGGCTCCCGCCAGTCGTCGTGCCACGGCTCGCCGCGCCGCAGCGCCCGGGCGCTCAGCTCCTCGTACGAGGCCGCCCGCCCCAGCTCCTCCTCCAGCACGGTGGCGACGGCCGCGTGCGAGGTGAACCGCTCGGTGCCCGCGCCCGGGTCGCCGTCCCGCAGCAGGACCACCGCCAGCAGCGTCGTCGACCCGCGCCGCACCTCCCGGACGACCACCTCCACCTCGCCCGCGGGCTCGTCCTCGGTGCCGCCGGCCAGCAGCTCGTCCCGTAGCCGGCCGGCGAGCCCCACCGCCCCCTCCAGCGCCTCCTCCAGCGCCTCCTCGCGGCCGCCCGCCCCGTGCTCCAGCAGCACCCGGACCGTCTCCAGGGAACCCTGCCGGGCGGCCCGCACCAGGGGCGGGTCACCCCGCTCGGCCACCGGTTCGGCGCCCGCCTCCAGCAGCGCCGCCGCCGTCGCCGCGTGCCCGCCCTCCGCCGCCCACACCAGCGCGGTGGGCCCCGGCTCGTCGGCGGCGCCCGGGTCGGCGCCCGCCGCGATCAGCGCCCGCACCACCTCGGTGCGGCCCCAGCAGGCCGCGCCGCAGAGCGGGATCTCGCCCTCCGCCGTACGCCGGTCCGGGTCGGCGCCCGCCGCCAGCAGCAGCCGCACGACCGGGGCCTGCCCGGCGACCGCGGCGCTGTGCAGCACCGTGCCGCCCCCGGCGTCGGCCGCCTCCGGGCTCACCCCGGCGCCGAGCAGCGCGGCCACCAGGTCCTCGTCGGCCTCGAAGACCGCCGAGAACAACTCCTCGGCGGCACCGCTCGCCCCCGTTCCCGTGCGTCCCGCCTCGTCCGTCCCGTGTTCCGCGTACGTCTCGCCCATACGCCGACGATCCCCGCAGCGGGCCCGCGCCGCAACGCCAATGTCCGGGAGCCACCCGGTTACGGATGACGGGCCGTCCCACTCCTCGGGCGGACCGTCCTGACCGGTGCCGTCCGCGTAGGGTGACCCACCATGACCACCAGCAACACCGGAACGAGCCGCTCCGGCGCGGGCGACGTGGCCGTCCTCGCCGAACTCCAGCGGCTGCGCGAGAGCATCGACAACATCGACGCCGCCGTCGTGCACATGCTCGCCGAGCGGTTCAAGTGCACCCAGCAGGTCGGCCATCTCAAGGCGGAGCACCAGCTGCCCCCGGCCGACCCGGACCGCGAGACCCAGCAGATCGCCCGGCTGCGCAGCCTCGCCGAGAGCGCCCACCTGGACCCGGCGTTCGCCGAGAAGCTGCTCACCTTCATCATCGCCGAGGTCATCCGCCACCACGAGCGGATCGCGGACGAGGCGGTGACCGGCGAGGGCGCCGACCCGGCCGAGGTGTCGCCGACAACCGGCTGACCCCGCCAGGCCCGCACGCACCGGTGAGGCCGGTCCCCGTCCGGGGGCCGGCCTCACCGTCTGCGCCAGGGCGTCAGTGGTCGTCGCGCTTGAGGGAGTCGCCGACTCCCTTGCCGCGCTCGCGGACCTGGTCCGCAGCGTCCTTGGCGCCGCCCTTCGCCTGGTCCGTCTTGCCCTCGGACTGGGCGCGGCGGTCACCGGTGACCTTGCCGACGGCCTCCTTGGCCTTGCCCTTCATCTTGTCCATAGCGGACTCGCCCATGGCGGACTTCCTCTCGTCAAGCGGGACATTCCACCTCCAGGGTGCGGCCGCCGGACGCGCTCCGCACGGCGGGCGGGCCGCCCGGTGGACGGCCGGGCCCGGCGGGGCGCGGTCCCCGCCCACCTGCCGGGCCCGCCCCTGTGCCCGGCCCCACGGTGCGCGCGGTGGTCCTCGACGTCGGTGAGTGCCTGGTGGACGAGACCGCTGGCGGGGGCGTTGCCGTTCGCGCCCGGGCAGATCCTGTACGTCGGCGACCGGTGGGCCCACGACGTCCGGCCCGCCGCCGAGGCCGGGCTGCGCACCCCGCCGGTGCGGCGCGGGCCGTGGGGGTGCTCCCGTGGGAGTCCGAGGAGGCCCGCACCCTGCCGGAGTTCCGGGTCGGCGGGCTGCTGGAACTCTCCGGGCTGATCCTCGACGCCAACGCGGGGAGCACCGGAGCACGTCCGTGATCGTCAACCGGAGGTTGACGATTGGAGGGGCGTCAACTTAGGGTTGACGCATGCCGGAAACTCACAGGCCCATCCAGTCCGTACGCCTCGACGACCTCATCGAGGCCATCAAGACCCACCACGCCGACCCCCTGGAACGCCTCTCCGGAGCCGTCGTCGTCGCCGAACACCTCGGCGACGTCGCCGACCACCTCATCGGCCACTTCGTCGACCAGGCCCGCCGCTCCGGCGCCTCCTGGACCGAGATCGGCACCGGACTCGGCGTCACCAAGCAGGCCGCCCAGAAGCGATTCGTCCCCAAGGGCAGCGGCGACCTCGACCCCAAGGACGGCTTCAACCGCTTCACCCCGCGCGCCCGCAACGCCGTCGTCGCCGCCCAGGAAGCCGCCCGCGGCGCCGGCCAGCCCCTCATCGGCCCCGGCCACCTCGCCCTCGGCCTCCTCGCCGAACCCGACTCCGTCGCCGCCCACCTCCTCACCGGCCAGGGCATCACCGCCGACGCCCTGCGCACCGCCGTCGCCGCCGGCCAACAGCCACCCGCCGACACCCTCCCCGACCTCATCCCCTACGACGCCGGAGCCCGCAAGGCCCTCGAACTCACCTTCCGCGTCGCCCTGCGCCTCGGCCACAACTTCATCGGCACCGAACACCTCCTCCTCGCCCTCCTCGAACACGAGAACCTCAGCGGCGGCGGCCCCCTCACCACCCTCGGCGCCGACGCCGAAGCCGCCGAGGCCGAGATCGTCCGCACCATCAGCGCCCTGCTCGACGCCCACACCGACGAGTCCTGACCGCACGGCCACCCCGCCCGCACCACCCACGCCCCCGGAGGGCCCGTCCCCCGGGGGCACACCCCCGCCCCCGTCACCAACCCCCCTGTGCCCGCCCGCCCCCATCGGGCAGCATGGCCCGCATGTCCCTCCTGACGCGCGACGAAGCGCAGACCCGATCCCAGCTCCTCGACGTCCAGCGCTACGCCGTCGACCTGGACCTCACCACCGGCGAGGACACCTTCGCCTCCCGCACCCGCGTCCACTTCACCGCGCGCACCGCCGGGGACACCTTCATCGACCTGCACCCCGCCCGCCTCCACACCGTCACCCTCGACGGCACCCCCCTCGACCCCGCCGCCCTCGACGGCCGCCGCCTCCCCCTGACCGGCCTCACCCCCGGCCCCCACGAACTCACCGTCGAGGCCGACATGGCCTACTCCCGCACCGGCGAAGGCATGCACCGCTTCACCGACCCCGCCGACGGCGAGACGTACCTCTACACCCAGCTCTTCCTCGACGACGCCCGCCGCGTTTTCGCCGCCTTCGACCAACCCGACCTCAAAGCCCACTTCGACGTCACCGTCACCGCCCCACCCCACTGGACCGTCCTCGCCAACGGCACCACCACCCCCCACGGCGACGGCCGCTGGAGCGCCGCCACCACCCCCCTCATCTCCCCCTACCTCGTCGCCGTCGCCGCCGGACCCTGGCACACCGTCCGCACCGAACACCGCGGCCTGCCCTTCGGCCTCCACTGCCGCCGCTCCCTCGCCCCCCACCTCGACACCGACGCGGCCGAACTCCTCGACACCACCACCGCCCTCTTCGACCGCTACCACGAGAAGTTCGACGAGCCCTACCCCTTCGACTCCTACGACCAGGCGTTCGTCCCCGAGTTCAACGCCGGCGCCATGGAGAACCCCGGCCTCGTCACCCTCCGCGACGCCTACGTCTTCCGCTCCGCCGTCACCGACGCCGAACGCTGCTCCCGCGCCGTCACCGTCGCCCACGAGATGGCCCACATGTGGTTCGGCGACCTCGTCACCCTCACCTGGTGGGACGACATCTGGCTCAACGAGTCCTTCGCCGAGTACATGGGCTACCAGACCGTCGCCGAAGCCACCCGCTGGACCCACGTCTGGACCGACTTCACCACCGGCCGCAAGGACTGGGGCTACGACGCCGACCAGCGCCCCACCACCCACCCCGTCGCCCCCGACCCCGACGCCGTCCCCGACACCGCCTCCGCCCTCCTCAACTTCGACGGCATCTCCTACGCCAAGGGCGCCGCCGCCCTGCGCCAACTCACCGCCTGGCTCGGCGAGAAGGACTTCCTCGCCGGAATCAACCGGCACTTCACCCGGCACCGCTTCTCCAACGCCACCCTCGCCGACTTCCTCGACAACCTCGCCTCCGCCACCGACCGCCCCGTCCACACCTGGGCCGACGCCTGGCTGCGCACCAGCGGCGTCGACACCCTCACCGCCCACGCCACCGACACCGAACCCCCCACCGGCACCCCCGCCGCCGCCCCCACCTGGCAGCTCACCGTCGACCGCGACGGCCACCGCCCCCACCGCGTCACCGTCACCACCTGGGACCACACCGCCGAGACCGGCCCGCCCACCCGCCGCGACCACCTCGACCTCGACCTCCCCCAGGACCAGCCCCTCACCCTCCCCGGCCACCGCCCCGACCTCGTCGTCCTCAACGACCAGGACCTCACCTACGCCAAACTCCGCCTCGACCCCACCTCCTGGACCACCGCACTCGCCACCCTCTCCACCCTCCCCGACCCCCTCACCCGCGCGGTCCTGTGGAACACCGCCCGCGACCTCGTCCGCGACGGCCATCTCGCCCCCGCCGCCTACCTCGACGCCGCCCGCACCCACCTCCCGCACGAGAACGACCTCGCCGTCGTCACCGGCGTCCTCGGCTTCGCCTCCCGCCACGTCGCCGCGATCTACACCCACCCCGACGACCGGCCCGCCGCCCTCGCCACCCTCACCTCCCTCTGCCGCGACCTGCTGCGCCGCACTGAAGGACTCAGCACCGAGGACTGGACCCGCGGCCAAGGCGGCGCCCACCGCACCGGCGCCCACCCCGGCCTGCGCCTCGTCGCCGTCCGCCACTTCATCGACAGCGCCACCCAGCCCGCCTCCCTCACCGCCTGGCTCGACGACGGCCTCGTCCCCGGCGGCCCCACCCTCGACCCCGCCCTGCGCTGGCGCATCCTCAACCGCCTCGCCGTCCTCGGCGCCGTCGACGAAGCCGCCATCGACGCCGAACTCGCCGCCGACCCCAGCGCCACCGGCCAGGAAGGCGCCGCCCGCTGCCGCGCCGCCCTCCCCGACCTCGACGCCAAACGCCGCGCCTGGGACGCCCTGTTCGAGGACGACACCCTCTCCAACTACCTCTTCACCGCCACCGCCCAGGGCTTCTGGCAACCCGAGCAGACCGCCCTCGTTCGCCCCTACGTCCACCGCTATCACCAGGAAGCCCCCGCCCTCGCCCGCCGCCGCGGCGCCGCCATCGCCACCGCCCTCGGCGCCGCCGCCTTCCCCGTTCACGCCGTGGACGACGAAGCCCTCGCCCTCGGCCGCGCCGCCCTCGCCCGGGACGACCTCGTCCCCGCCCTCCGCCGCCGCCTCGCCGACCAGACCGACGACCTCGCCCGCGCCCTGCGCGTACGCGAGCGGCAGAGCCGAAACGCCGGATGAGACGGCCCGGCCGCACCGGCCGGGCCCCAGGCAGACCCGGCCCGGCCGGCTGACCGCGGACGGCGGCGGGCTAGCGACCCCGCCGCCGTCCCCCGCTCCCGCCCGGCCCGCCCTACCAGACCCACCCCGTACCCCGCCCGCCAACCGGCGGGAATCCCCCTTTCGGACCCACTTGCCCCACTCCCCGCCCCCCGCGCACCACCCCCCAACAAGCTGGAACCTCCTGCCCGCGCGCGCATGAAGGACCAGCAGAAACCCATGAACACCCCGCCCCTCGCCGGAGGCACCGCCGGACCCGACGCGCTCGCGCCCCTCCTCGCCGCCGTCCTCGACGCCCTGCGCACCGGCGCCCTCGACCGAGGCGGCCCCCTCCCCGCCGGCGGCCCCGCCACCACCGCCCGCCGCGTCCGCGCCGCCACCCACCCCCTCCTCCCCGACCACGGCACCGGCGCCGAACACGCACTCGGCCCCCTCGTCCACGCCCTCACCCAAGGCGCCGCCGACCCCGCCGACCCCCTCTGCGCCGCCCACCTGCACGCCCCGCCCCTCGCCCTCGCCGCCGCCGCCGACCTCGCCGCCTCCGTCCTCAACCCCTCCCTCGACTCCTGGGACCAGGCCCCCGCCGCCTCCGCCCTCGAAGCCGAACTCACCCACACCCTCGCCCGCGAGACGTACCCCGCCGCCGACCACCCCGACGCCCTCCTCACCACCGGCGGCACCGAAGCCAACCAACTCGCCCTCCTCCTCGCCCGCGAACGCCGCCCCGACACCCCCCTCCACGTCGTCCACGGCGCCAACGCCCACCACAGCGTCCCCCGCGCCGCCTGGCTCCTCGGCCTCCCCACCACCCACACCGTGCCCACCCCCACCGGCACCCTCGAACCCCAAGCGCTCCACCACACCCTCACCACCCTCTCCGGCCACCACGTCCTCGTCACCGCCACCGCCGGTACCACCGACGCCGGACACATCGACCCCCTCCCCGCCCTCGCCGACGTCTGCGCCGCCCACGGCGCCGAACTCCACGTCGACGCCGCCTACGGCGGCCCCCTCCTCTTCAGCGACCGCCGCAAAGCCGCCCTCCACGGCCTCGACCGCGCCCACTCCGTCACCCTCGACCTGCACAAACTCGGCTGGCAACCCGTCGCCGCCGGCATCCTCGCCGTCCACCACACGACCCGCCTCGACCCGCTCCAGCACACCGCCGACTACCTCAACAGCCACGACGACACCGAAGCAGGACTCCCCGACCTCCTCGGCCGCAGCCTGCGCACCACCCGCCGCCCCGACGCCTTCAAAATGGCCGTCACCCTCCGCGCCCTCGGCCGCGACGGACTCGGCGCCCTCGTCGACCAGGTCTGCGACCTCGCCACCACCCTCGCCGACAAGATCCGCCACCACCCCGGCCTCACCCTCCACGCACGGCCCGCCCTCAGCACCGTGCTGTTCCGCCCCACCCACGCCCACGACGACCAGGTCGCCGCCGTCCGCCGCACCCTCCTCGACGACGGCCACGCCGTCCTCGGCCGCGCCCGCGCCGACGGCCGCCTCTGGCTCAAAGCCACCCTCCTCAACCCGCACACCCGACCCGGCGACCTCGACCGGATGCTGAAACTGGTGGAAGGACACACCCCCCGATGACCGCGCAGCACACCCCCGACCACGACCAGCCCCACGACCTGGTCGGCATCGGCATCGGCCCCTTCAACCTCTCCCTCGCCGCCCTCGCCCACGGCATCCCCCACCCCCCGCGCACCGCCTTCTTCGAACAACGCCCCGCCTTCCACTGGCACCCCGACATGCTCATCGAAGGCGCCACCCTCCAAGTCCCCTTCCTCGCCGACCTCGTCACCCTCGCCGACCCCGCCAGCCCCTGGAGCTTCCTCAGCTACCTCCGCCACCGCCAGCGGCTCTTCCCCTTCTACTTCGCCGAGCGCTTCCACATCCACCGCGCCGAGTACGACGCCTACTGCCGCTGGGTCGCCGAAAACCTCCCCGGCCTCCACTTCGGCCACCAGGTCGACGCCGTCCGCTGGAACCCCGAACGCTCCCTCTTCGAAGTCGACTACACCCAGACCGGAGCCGACGGCGAAGCCGAAGCCCTCGGCCGCGTCCACACCCGCAACCTCGTCCTCGGCGTCGGCACCGCCCCCCACATCCCCGAACCCCTCAAACCCCTCGCCGACGCACCCGTCGTCCCCGTCATCCACTCCGGCGACTACCTCACCCACCGCGAACGGCTCCTCGGCGCCGACCACATCACCGTCATCGGCTCAGGCCAGTCCGGCGCCGAGATCTTCCTCGACCTCCTCCGCCACCGCCCCGAAGGCCACGAGAAGATCCACTGGCTCACCCGCACCGAGGCCTTCACCCCCATGGAGTACTCCAAACTCGGCCTCGAACACTTCACCCCCGACTACACCCGCTACTTCCACTCCCTCCCCCAGACCACCCGCGACCACCTCCTGCCCCGCCAATGGCAGCTCCACAAAGGCATCGACACCGAGACCATCGCCGCCATCCACGACGAGCTCTACCGCCGCACCCTCCACGGCGGCTGGCCCGACGCCACCCTCACCCCCGGCGTCGCCGTCCGCACCGCCGGACGCGTCGCCACCACCCAGGTCGAACTCCACCTCGAACACCTCACCCAAGGCACCCGCAGCCGCCTCACCACCGACGCCGTCGTCCTCGCCACCGGCTACCGCGAACGCCCCCTCGACCGCCTCCTCGCCGCCCTCGACCCCTACCTCCGCCGCGACCACGCCGAACGCCCCCGCATCGACGACCGCTACCGCCTCCACCTCGACCCCGCCATCAGCCGCACCGGCAGCGCCGTCTACGTCCAGAACGCCGAACGCCACACCCACGGCGTCGGCGCCCCCGACCTCGGCCTCGCCGCCTGGCGCTCCGCCACCATCCTCAACACCCTCACCGGCACCCAGCCCTACCCCCTCCCCGACCGCACCGCCTTCACCACCTTCGGCCTCGAACGCCCCGACACCACCACCCACCCCCAGCACACCCTCACCCCCCTCGCCGAACCCCGCTGAACCCCACCACCCAGCAGAAGAACGGCCAGGGCCGGGAGGCACCCCGCCTCCCGGCCCCGCACCACACCCGCGGACCTCAGAACACCGGCTCACCCTCCCGCGTCAGCCGCCACCCCACCGACGCGAACTCCGCCGGATCCACCGTCCCCGTCTCCCGCACCCACTCGATGATCGTGTTCCGGATCTCCTCCGGATCCGCCCACACCTGCTCCGCCGCCGCCACGTGCGGAAACGCCCCGCCCCCGCTCGCCCGGTAGTTGTTCACCGCCAGCACGAACCGCGCCTCCGCCGCCACCGGCTCACCCTCGAACGCCAGCCCCACGATCCGCGACCCCACCGGCTGCGCCACATCCACCTCGTACGTCACCCCCGACAACGCGTCGTAGTTGTAGTCCGGAATCCCGTCCGCGTTGGTCAGCGCCGCCGGATCCACCGGAGCCCCCGGCGCCGTCCGCACGTAGTACCGCGCCGAGAACTCCAGGTACTCCTTCAGCTGCGCACCCGTCAGCACCCGCGCCTCCAGCGTGTTCTCGAACGGGTACAGCCCCGCCGCGTCCTTGATCGTCACCTCACCCGCCGGCATCCGCGCCGTCCGCGAGAAACACGACGCCTGCGAGACCAACGGCAGCTCCGCGTACTCACCGCCCGCCAGACCGGCCCGCACCGTCTCCGTCTGCACATGGTTGATCAGATCGATGATCGGCACATCCTTCACCGGCCCCTCGGCCGCCGACATCTCCTCCACCGACGTCCCGATCACCTGATTCACATAGGCGACCACCTTCCTGTGCTCCTCGGCGAGCAGCCGCACGATCCGCGGATCCTCCTTGGCCGCGTTCGAGTTCCGCACCTGCGAAGCCACCTTCTCCACCACCCAACGGCCCCGCTCCCACACCACCTCGATGTCGAACAACGTCAGCCGCTGCCCCCACTTCAACGGCTCCGACAGCACCACCGGCCGCCCCGACTCCTTGTTCTCCACCACGTACTCGGCGATCTCCTCGTGCGCGTGACCCACCAGGATCGCGTCGATCCCCGGCACTTCCTCGGCCACCTGCGCCGCCGCGTTCTCCACGTACGGCAACTGATCACCCCACGACGACGTGCCACTCGTCCCCGAGTGCGCCGACACCAGCACCACGTCCGCCCCCATCGACCGTAGCTTCGGCACCCACTTCGCCGCCTGCTCCACCAGCCCCGGGAAGACCATCCGGCCCTGCACGTTCACCTTGTCCCAGATCGCCACCCCCGGATTGGTCAGCCCCAGCACCGCCACCCGCACATCCCGCCCGAACGGCGTCCGCATCCGCTTCATCACGTACGGCGCGAACGCCGGCCGCAGCGACTTCGCGTCCAGCGCGTTCGCCCCCAGCAACGGGAAACGGCACTGCTCCTCGAACTTCCGCAGCACCTCGATCCCGTAATTGAACTCGTGGTTGCCGAGCGCCGCCGCGTCGTACCCGATCGCGTTCATCGCCCGCGCCATCGGATGGACCGGACCGCGCCGCTCCGTGATCGGGTCGACCTTCGCGTAGTAGTACGACAACTGGGTGCCCTGGATGGTGTCGCCCGCGTCGATCAGCAGCGTGTTCCGGTGACCGCGCTCCTCCCGCACCTCGCTCACCATCGTGGAGATCTTGGCCAGCCCCACGTCGTTGTGGTCCGCGTCGTCGAACTCCGCGTCCGTGAAATAGTCCCAGTTCAGGACGTTGCCGTGCAGGTCGGTCGTCCCCATCACGGTGAAGGCGTACCGCCGCTCGCGGCCGTGAGGGCCGTGCCCGGACCCCCGCGCCGCCGGGCCGGCCGCCGCGGCCTGGCCCGTCCCCGCGCCGAGCGCCAACCCCGCGCTCACCGCCGCCGAACCACCCACGAAACCCCTGCGGTTGACCGCCATCATCCACTCCTCGCTCGCTGAGACAACGCGCGTAGATTCTGGCGCAGGGATCACTCCGGCAACACCCCCGGCAGGTTTCCATCCGGTGACACCACGGACCGCCGGACGTGGCGCGATCCCGCCCCGCGGCCCCCGCGGGCTCCTCGAAAACCGATTCGCTCGAACCCTCGGCCATTCGCTCGAAAGGGGGTGCGGAACGCCCCGCGAGCGCTCATCGGAGCGAGCCTGCGCACAATTCAACACTTGTCAATACCCTGTTATCAAAAGGACGTTGACCAGTCATGCGCGGCCAATCGCCTACCCATCGGTAGGGCCTAGGGTCGACCCATGCGCCGAGCAAAAATCGTCTGCACCCTGGGACCGGCCACCGACTCGTACGGGCAGATCAAAGCCCTCGTCGAAGCCGGAATGGACATCGCCCGCCTCAACCTCAGCCACGGCCTCCACGCCGAACACGAAGAACGTTACGCACGCGTCCGCAAAGCCTCCGACGAGACCGGCCGCAGCGTCGGCGTCCTCGCCGACCTTCAAGGACCGAAGATCCGCCTCGGCCGATTCACCGAAGGCCCCGTACTCCTTGAACGCGGCGACGACTTCGCCATCACCGTCGAAGCAGGCGCCGAAGGCGACCGCCAGAGCTGCGGCACCACCTACCCCGGCCTCGCCGCCGACGTCACCCCCGGCGAACGCATCCTCGTGGACGACGGCAAGGTCACCCTCGAGGTGACCGCCGTCGACGGCCCCCGGGTCCGCACCACCGTCGTCGAAGGCGGCATGGTCTCCGACCACAAGGGACTCAACCTCCCCGGCGTCGCCGTCTCCGTCCCCGCACTCTCCGACAAGGACATCGAGGACCTGCGCTGGGCCCTGCGCACCGGCGCCGACATCATCGCCCTCTCCTTCGTCCGCAGCGGCCGTGACATCGAGGACGTCCACCGCGTCATGGACGAGGAAGGCCGCCGCCTCCCCGTCATCGCCAAGATCGAGAAGCCCCAGGCCGTCGAGAACATCGAATCCATCGTCGCCGCCTTCGACGGCATCATGGTCGCCCGCGGCGACCTCGGCGTGGAGATGCCCCTCGAACAGGTGCCGATCGTCCAGAAGCGCGCCGTGAAACTGGCCAAGCGCAACGCCAAGCCGGTCATCGTCGCCACCCAGATGCTCGACTCGATGATCGACAACTCCCGGCCCACCCGCGCCGAGGCCTCCGACGTCGCCAACGCCGTCATCGACGGCACCGACGCCGTGATGCTCTCCGGCGAGACCAGCGTCGGCAAGTACCCGATCGAGACCGTCCGCACCATGGGCCGCATCGTCGAGGCCGCCGAGAGCGACATCCTCGCCAAGGGGCTCCCGCCGCTGACCGAGCTCAACAAGCCGCGCACCCAGGGCGGCGCCGTGGCCCGGGCCGCCGCCGAGATGGGCGACTTCCTCGGCGCCAAGTTCCTGGTGGCCTTCACCCAGAGCGGCGACACCGTCCGCCGCCTCTCGCGCTACCGCTCGCCGATCCCGCTGCTCGCCTTCACGCCGGACCCGGCCACCCGCTCCCAGCTCAACCTCACCTGGGGCGTCGAGACCTTCCTCGGCCCGCACGTCGACTCCACCGACGCGATGGTCGACCAGGTCGACGAGTACCTGCTGAAGGTCGGCCGCTGCCAGCGCGGCGACACGGTCGTCATCACCGCCGGCTCGCCCCCCGGCGTCTCCGGCTCGACCAACCTGGTCCGCGTCCACCACATCGGCGAGGACGACACCGCCCCCGCCACCCGCCCCTGACCCCACCCGGGTCCGCCGCCGCACGGGCCGGGGTGCTGGGGACAGGTCAGTACTTCGGCCCCACGTGGGCGTCCATGAGGGCGACGGAGGGTTTGCGGGCTACGGAGATGTTGTACGGAACACCTTTGCGCGGGCAGGACGTCCACATGACGCCCACCTTGTCCAAGGTGTCCGTGAACAGCTCGCGGATGTCGTCCGAGGTGTTGGTGAACCAGTAGCGAGGGTATTCGTACCGCTTCTTTTCTCCGCCGACGGTGCGCACGGTCCAGTTGGTGAGGCGGCAGCCGTCGGAATGGATGAGTCCGCGAATGAGTTTCCAGGGGTGGGCGTCGACCAGTTCCCGTTGCCATTCCGCCAGGACGATGTTCCGTGAGTTCTTCGGTCCGGGTCCGTGCTGGGGAAAGAGGCAGGGAAGGTGATTGGAATAGACCTTGATGTCGCGGCAGCCGATTCTCGTGACCCGGTGCACGCTGTTGTCGGGAAGCACGGCGCGCATGACCGTCTCGCACTCGTCCTGGATGCCGGGCCAGGCGTCGTCCATGGTGATCGACAGGCTGGGGGAGCCGTGTTTGGCACGACAGACGATGTGCCCGTCGCCCAGGTAGAGGCCGAGGAGCTGGACGTATGCGGGGCCGTCCAGCTCGCGCCCGTCGCAGCGCGGGCACAGCGGCGACCTCCGTCCCGGGCATTCGCCGCGCCTGGCGAGGTCCTTGTGTTTCCAGTAACCGACGGTGCCTTTCGCTATGCCGAGGCGGCGCGCCACCTCGCTGTTGGGTATTCCGTCCCGCAGAAGGGTCAGTGCCTTCTGGCGGACTTCGAGAGAGTGGAAGATCATGACTCCGACTTTAGGGAGTGGGTCTCCGGAATGGGAATAAAAAAAATGGAACTCCACCCGAAGGTGAAATTCCATTTCGTGTGCCGGGTGCGGGACTCGAACCCGCATGTCCTTTCGGACAGATGTGTTTGAGACATCCGCGTATGCCTATTCCGCCAACCCGGCGAGCGCACTAGAGGGACTATACCCGCCGAAGGTTCCCGCGCGCAGCTAGGTACCCTGAATCCAGCAGCAGCACGACCCCGCCCTGAGCCAAGGAGCACCCCCGTGAGCGTCCCCGAGCCCGAGTCCCAGCCCGTCTCAGACGGCGACGCCTCGCACGTCCCTCCGCTGACGACCCGCGTGGTGATCGCCGAAGACGAGGCGCTGATCCGGCTGGATCTGAAGGAGATGCTGGAGGAGGAGGGGTACTCCGTCGTCGGTGAGGCCGGGGACGGGGCCAAGGCGGTCGAGCTGGCCCGCGAGCACCGCCCTGACCTGGTCATCCTCGATGTGAAGATGCCGGTGCTGGACGGGATCTCGGCGGCCGAGAAGATCGCCGAGGAGTCCATCGCCCCGGTGCTGATGCTCACCGCCTTCTCCCAGCGCGACCTGGTCGAGCGGGCCCGGGACGCCGGAGCCATGGCGTACCTGGTCAAGCCGTTCAGCAAGAGCGACGTCGTCCCGGCGATCGAGATGGCCGTCTCGCGCTTCACCGAGCTGCGGACGCTGGAGAAGGAGGTCGAGGACCTCTCCCAGCGCCTGGAGACCCGCAAGCTGGTCGACCGCGCCAAGTCCGTCCTCCAGACCCAGTACGGCCTGACCGAGCCGGCCGCCTTCCGGTGGATCCAGAAGACCTCGATGGACCGCCGCATGTCGATGCGGCAGGTCGCCGAGGCCGTCATCGAGGACGACGAGGAGAAGCGCGCCGCCAAGGGCTGAGCCCGGCACCGTACAGCCGTACGTACGCGAGCGGGCCCGCACCCCCCCCCAGGGGAGTGCGGGCCCGCTCGCGCGTGGGCGGGGTCAGTCCTCGCCGAGGTACGCCTTGCGGACGGACTCGTCGTGGAGGAGGTCGCTGCCCGTCCCGGAGAGGACGATCTTGCCGATCTCCATCACATGGCCCTGGTCCGCGAGAGAGAGCGCAGCCTGGGCGTTCTGCTCGACCAGCAGGATGGTGGTGCCCTGGGCCTTCAGCTCCGCGATGGTCTCCATGATCTTCTGCATCATGATCGGGGAGAGGCCCATCGATGGCTCATCCAGCATCAGCAGCTTGGGGCGCGACATCAGGGCGCGGCCCATGGCGAGCATCTGCTGCTCACCGCCGGAGAGGGTGCCGGCGGCCTGCCTGCGGCGTTCCCCGAGGATGGGGAAGCGCTCGTAGGAGCTCTGGATGTCCTGCTCGATGCCCTCGGCGTCCTTGCGGAGGAAGGCGCCGAGCTTCAGGTTCTCCTCGATGGTGAGGTTCGGGAAGATCCTGCGGCCCTCGGGGGAGTGGGCGAGGCCCATGGCGACCACCTTGTGGGCGCCGGTCCCGGTGATCTCCTCGCCGTCGAAGACGACGGAGCCGGAGACCGGCTTGAGGAGCCCGGAGAGGGTGCGCAGGGTGGTGGTCTTCCCGGCGCCGTTGGTGCCGATGAGGGTGACGATC
Organism: Streptomyces sp. NPDC058373; assembly: GCF_042723275.1. Lineage (NCBI taxonomy): Bacteria > Bacillati > Actinomycetota > Actinomycetes > Kitasatosporales > Streptomycetaceae > Streptomyces > Streptomyces sp. NPDC058373. Next base: position 15,626 of record NZ_JBHXJE010000019.1, read on the forward strand.
TCCCCGGCGTGGACGGAGAAGGAGATGCCCTTGACGGCCTCGATCTTGCCGTAGGCGACCTTGAGGTCCTTGACCTCCAGCAGGGCGGTCATTCGGTCTCCCCCTCTTCTTCCGTGCGGGGCTTGCTCGTGGTGCCGGCGCCGTCGGCGGGCGCGGGGGTGTCGGTGGCCTTGGCCTCGGCGGCGCGGACCTCGGCCACCTCCTCGTCGCCGGGGGCGCCCTCGAAGGGGGTGCCGAGGTAGGCGGCGACGACGCGTTCGTCGGCCTGGACGACCTCGGGGGTGCCTTCGACGAGCTTCTCGCCGCGGACGAGGACGGCGACGCGGTCGCAGAGGTTGAAGATGAACCGCATGTCGTGCTCGATGACGAGGACGGCGATGCCCTGGTCGCGGATGGCGAAGACCAGTTCCTGGGCGGCCTGGGTCTCCTGGGGGTTCATGCCCGCGGTGGGCTCGTCCAGGAGGAGCAGGCCCGGCTGGCTGGCCAGGGCGCGGGCGATCTCCAGCTTGCGCTGCTCGCCGTAGGGGAGGTTGCGGGCGAGGTGGTCGCGCTTGCCGGCGAGGCCGGTGAACTCCAGGAGTTCCATCGCCGCGTCGTGGGACTCGCGTTCGGCCTTCTTGAAGCCGGGGCCGCGCAGGAGGGCCGACCAGAGGCCTTCCTTGGTGCGGGTGTGGCGGCCGACGAGGACGTTCTCCAGGACGGTCATGTTGGCGAAGAGCCGGATGTTCTGGAAGGTCCGCGCGATGCCCGCCTGGGTGACGAGGTGGGAGCGGGACGGGAGCACCTTCTCCTTGTAGGAGACGGTGCCCTCGGTGGGGACGTAGAGGCCGGTGAGGCAGTTGAAGAAGGTGGTCTTCCCCGCGCCGTTGGGGCCGATGAGGCCGACGATCTCGCCGGCGTTGACGGTGAGGGAGACGTCGTTGACGGCGGTGAGGCCGCCGAACCGCATGATGACGCCGCTCGCGTCGAGGACCGGGGTGGTGGCCGGTGCCGGGTTGGTGCTGGTGGTCATGGTGGTTACACCCCCGCCTTGCTGAGGCCGATATCGCCCTTGGGTGTGTCTAGTTGGCCGGTCTCCTTGAACTCCAGCTGCTTGCGCCGGTCGGCGACGAGGCCTTCGGGGCGGAAGCGCATGAGGAGGACGAGCGCGATGCCGAAGAGGAGCAGCTGGTAGTCGGCCATGAACTGGAGCTTGGCCGGGATGAGGTAGAGGAGGGCGGCGCCGATGAGGGGGCCGCTGACCGTTCCCATGCCGCCGAGGATGACGGCGGCGAGGAGGAAGGCGGAGTTGGGCGGTACGGCCTCGACGAACTTGTACTGCGCCGGGGTCACGGTGTAGGTGACGTGGGCCTGTACGGTGCCGGCGAGGCCTGCCAGGGTGGCGCCGAGGGCGAAGGCGAGGAGCTTGAGCCGGAAGGCGTTGATGCCCATGGCGCGGGCGGCGGTCTCGTCCTCGCGGATGGCGACCCAGGCGCGGCCGATGCGGGACTGGTCGCTGCGGCGGAAGACGAGGACGACGACGATGGTGAAGAGGAGCATCAGCAGGTAGTAGTTGGAGAACCTGCCTAGTTCGACTCCGAGGATCGTGTGTGACTCGCCGAAGTCGAATCCGAACATCTCCAGGTCGGGGATGTTGGGGATGCCGTTGGAGCCGTTGGTGATGTCGGGGCCGGAGGTGCCGTCCATGTTCTGCATGGCGATGCGGAAGATCTCACCGAAGCCGAGGGTGACGATGGCGAGGTAGTCGCCGTGCAGCCGCAGGGTCGGGGCGCCGATGATGACGCCGAAGATCAGGGAGGCGAGGGCGCCGACCAGGACCGCTGCCCAGAAGGGCAGGTGGAGTCCGATGGTGGAGTTGGGGGAGCCGGAGACGAGGGCCGCGGTGTACGCGCCGACGCCGAGGAAGGCGACGTAGCCGAGGTCGAGGAGGCCGGCGAGGCCGACGACGACGTTGAGTCCGAGGGCCACCGTGGCGAAGATCAGGATGTTGGTGCCGATGGTTGCGTAGGCGTCGTTGGTCTGGGTGAACGGAAAGGCGAAGGCGGCGACGAAGGCCGCGGTGACCGTGACGTTCTTGTGCTTGCCGGTGAGGGCGGCCAGGCGCCGGTTGAGGCCCGCGCGGGCGATGGCGGTGGCGCCGAAGGCGACGAGGAGGAGGAAGCCGACGAAGAGTTCGGCGTAGGCGGTGTCGATGCCGTAGGTGAAGACGGCGAGCCCGAGGCCGAAGGAGGCGGCGATGATGAGGATCTCGGCCCAGGAGGGGAGTTCCTGGGCGGGGCTCGCGGTGGGGGCCTTGAAGGCCCGGGCGAACCGCTGCCATGCGCTTCCGGTGTCCTCGCCGCCGATGTCGGTGGGCAGGCTGAGGGCCCCGAGGGCGAGGGCGAGGGAGGCGACGGCGGCGACGAAGCCGCCGGGTTCGAGGTTGACGATGCCGCCGAGGGTGACCGCGATGGAGACGACGGTGTACCAGGTGACGGCGAAGGTGCCGAGGGCGAGGAGGAGGACGGGGCTGGTCCTGCCGCCGGGGGTGAGCCAGCCGAGTCCGCGGACGCCCTGTCCGGAGAGGGCGAACAGCAGGGTGAGGATGGCGCCGGTGAGGGTGAGGGTCTGGAGGCCGCCGGGGTACCCGGTGACGGTGAGGTTGCCGGGGAACTCGGTGGTCCAGGTCCAGGCGAGGAAGGTGCTCGCGAGGGTGGCGACGGCGGCGGCGAGGGTGAGGACCTTCGCGAAGGGGCCGGGCAGCGGGATGAGGCTGGTGTGGTGGGTGCTGGTGGTCATGGATATCACGCCCTGTCCGCGACGCGTGCGCCGAGAATGCCTTGGGGCCTCAGCAGGAGGACGAGGATGAGGAGGACGAACGCCCAGACGTCCTTCCACGCGCCACCGCCGAACTGCTCCATGCCGGGGATGTTCTCGATGTAGGCGGTGGCGAGGGTCTCCGTGAGGCCGAGGACGAGGCCGCCGATCATGGCGCCGTAGATGTTGCCGATGCCCCCGAGGACGGCCGCGGTGAAGGCCTTGAGGCCGGCGATGAAGCCCATCTTGAAGTTGACTTCGCCGTACTTGAGCCCGTGGGCGATGGCGGCGATGGCGGCGAAGGCGGCGCCGATCGCGAAGGCCGTGACGATGATGCGGTCGGTGTTGATGCCCATGAGCTTGGCGGTGTCGGGGTCCTGCGAGGTGGCCTGCATGGCGCGGCCGGTGCGGGTCTTGGCGACGAAGAGGCCGAGGGCGATCATGCAGACGGGGGCGGCGATGAGGAGGAAGAGGTCGCCGCGGCCGATGGCGAAGGCGCCGAAGTCGATGCGGCCGCCTTCGAACTCGGGGAAGGGGCGGGCCTTCTTCGCCTCGGGGTAGAAGGCCCAGATCGCTTGCTGGAGAGCGATGGAGAGGCCGATCGCGGTGATCAGCGGAGCCAGCCTGGGGGCGCCTCGCAGGGGCCGGTAGGCGAAGCGCTCCGCGCCGACGGCGACGGTGACGGAGAAGATCATCGCCATGAGGATCATGAGGGGCAGGGCGAGGAGCAGGCTCGTGCCGGTGGGCAGTATGAGCCAGGCGGTCAGTGCTCCGAACCCGCCGATCATGAATATCTCGCCGTGGGCGAAGTTGATGAGCTGGACGATGCCATAGACCATCGTGTAACCGATTGCGATGAGTCCGTACAGCGCGCCGAGTAGCAGGCCGTTGGCAAGTTGCTGCGGCAGATCGTTCACCGCGGGGCCTCCGAGTAAGTGTGGTCAGATACGGCCGCGCGGGGGCGCTGGTGGCGCCCCCGCGCGGTCAAAGGATGTGAGGGTCGGGGCGGTGGGCCCAGGGATCAGCCTTCGTACTCACCGCTGGTGACGGGCTTGTGGGCGCCGTCGACGACCTCGTAGAGGGAGAGCTGGCGGTTGGTGGTGTCGCCGTACTCGTCGAAGCCGACGTCGCCGGTGACGCCGCTGAACTTGACGTCCTGCATGGCCTCGACGACTTGCTTGCGGGATTCCTTGGAGTCGGAGGGCAGCTTGCCGTCGTTCTTCTCGACGGTGGCCTTGACGGCCTGGATGATGGCCCACGCGGAGTCGTAGGAGTAGCCGCCGTACGCCTCCCACGGGTCCTTGTAGCCGGCCTCCTTGTAGTTCTTCATGAACTCCTTGGCGGTGTCCAGGGTGTCGAGCGGGGCGCCGACGGAGCTGGCGAGGTCGCCCTCGGCGTTCTTCTTGCCGAGCTTGATGTAGTCGCCGCTGAAGAGGGCGTCGCCGCCGACGGTCGGGACCTTGGCGCCGGCGTTCTTGATCTGGCTGGAGAGCGGGGCGCCCGCGGGGTATTCGCCGCCGTAGTAGACGAAGTCGGGCTTGGCCTTGGCGACCTTGCTGGCCACCGAGGAGAAGTCGCGGTCCTCGGGGTTGATGTGGTCGGTGCCGACGACCTTGCCGCCGAGGCGCTGGAAGTCCTTGGCGAAGGTGCCGGCGAGGCCGGCGCCGTAGGTCTTCTTGTCGTCGATGACGAAGACGGTCTTGAGCTTCTTCTCGTTGTACATGTACTGCGCGGCGTACGGGCCCTGGATGGCGTCCGTGGTCGACGTGCGGAAGTACGTGTCGAAGAGGCGGGACTTCTTGCCGGACTGCCAGTCCTTGCCCTGGGTGAGCTCGGGGTTGGTGTTGGCCGGCGAGATGAGCACCATGCCGGCGTCGTCGAAGACCTTCTGCATGGACTGGCCGACGTCGGAGTTGAGCGGTCCGACGACGCCGACGACCTGCTCGTTGCCGACGAGCTTGGTGGCGTTCTGCTGGCCGGTGGCGGCCTGGCCGACGTCGTCGAGGGCTTCGAGCTTGAAGGTGATGCCGTCGACTTCGTTGTTCTTGTTGGCCGTCTTGACGGCGAGCTCGGCGGAGTTCTTGATGCCCTGGCCGAGCGCGGACAGGTCGCCGGTCAGCGGGGCGTCGAGGCCGATGACGACGGTCTGCTTGCCACCGCCACCGCCTCCTCCTCCGGCGCTGTCGTCGCGGGACCCGCAGGCGGACAGGGTCAGAGCCCCGGCGGTGACGGCGGTGGTGATGACGAGCAAGGAACGGTGGCGCACGATCAGTCCTCTCCCCTAACACGGCGATTCCGTCGTGGAACGCCGGTCCTGCGCAGACCGAAGCGAATGGAAATCCGGTGGCGCGGTGACTGGCCGTGACTCTAAGCGCGCAGGTGGGCGTGGTGGAGAGGTCAGGCCAATGATGTGACTCTCTTGTTATGACGGGGCCGGAATGCGGAGAGGTCCGGGGAGGGCGGTAAAGGGCCAAATCCCCCGTTCCGTTTGTCCGGATGGTGAGAATGGGCTGAGTGGGGCGGGTGACTGCCTTGCAGGGGAGGCGAGTTGGGGTGGGCGGCCCTGGGGTGGTCCGCGAAAGGGGCGTTTCGGTCCTGCCGGGCCGGGTGGATCCGGGGCGTTTGATTGCGTGAAGGTTACCTAGTGTTACGCCCAGGAAATGGACGCTCGTATTCCGGGCGGCTGTGTCGCAATTGCGCTCCTGTGTGCCTATGGGGAGTGCGCGGGGCTTTTCCTCCGTCGGAGAAAAGGGGCAGCGGGGTGAAGAGGGGCGGATAGGGGTTTGGCAGATGGCGAGGCGGGGTGTCCGGTATTCGGATATCCGCATTCGGAATCCGGCATTCCTGCGGGTTCGCGGCCGGGTGGGGCTCGGCGGAGGTGGTTCGCGGCCTCACGGTGAGGCGGGACGCGGCCGGTGTGCGGGCAGCCGGCGGCGGAGGCGGGGATGGCGCCGGCCGCGGGGGAGACGCGGGGCCGGGTGCGCCCACGACGCCCCGGGCCATCGGGGGCTCCCGCTCGGAGTCGGCGCGAGCGCGGTGCGTCCCTCGTCGCTGATGAGGCGTCGCTCGCAGGGGCCCGGCGGCGGTCGTGGGCGGTCGTGGCGGCGTACGTGTTGGTGGCCGCGCGCCTCGGTTCGTAGCTCCGGCGCACGGCCGTGATGGTGGCGCGGATGGCGGGCCGCCATGTCTCGCCTACGGGAACGCCTCGCCGGGCGTACGCCCCGGGCAGGGCCGGGGCGAGGGTGTCGCGGGTGCTGAGGGGCCCGGCCGGTGTGCGGGGGACGGCGTGCCCGGGGAGTCTGCGCGGCGGTGCGCCGGGGGGGGGCGTCGGCTTGCGCGTACGCCGCCCGTGCCGGGCGGCGTACGCCCGCGGCGGCGGTGCCCCGCTGCTGGGGCCCGCCGCCGTCCTCGTACGGGTCAGCTCTGCGGTGCGGCGCCGCCGGCGTCGCGGAGCATGCAGGTCAGCCGGGCCGAGCAGACGCGCTTGTCCTGCTCGTCGGTGATGACGATCTCGTAGGTGGCGGAGGAGCGGCCGCGGTGCACGGGGGTGGCGGTCCCGGTGACGAGACCGGAGCGGACGCCGCGGTGGTGGGTGCAGTTCAGGTCGACGCCGACGGCGAGCTTGTGGGGGCCGCCGTGGAGCATCGCGCCGACGGAGCCGAGGGTCTCGGCGAGGACGGCGGAGGCGCCGCCGTGCAGCAGGCCGTACGGCTGGGTGTTGCCCTCGACGGGCATGGTGCCGACGACGCGGTCGGCGGAGGCCTCCAGGATCTTAACGCCCATGCGGGTGCCGAGGTGCCCGGCGGAGAAGAGCGCGGCGAGGTCGACGCCGAGCGAGGCGTACTCGTCGAGAACCTCCTGCGGGAACGTGACGGTCTGCTGTTCACCCATGGTCCGGCTCCGTTCGTGAAAGCTCGATGAGCAAGCGCTCAGTCGGGGCTTACGGTAACCGGCGGACGGCCGCCGCGGCAGGGGGGCCCGCCCCAGATGTGCCGCCGGTCCCGTACGCGGTACGCGGCGCGGGTCAGGTCAGCGGTCGGTCGGCTCCAGCCGGATGACCACGGACTTGCTGGCCGGGGTGTTGGAGGTGTCGGCGGTGGAGTCGAGCGGCACCAGGACGTTGGTCTCCGGGTAGTAGGCGGCCGCGCAGCCGCGCGCCGTCGGGTAGTGCACGACGCGGAAACCGGGTGCGCGCCGCTCCACCCCGTCGCGCCACTCACCGACCAGGTCCGCGTACGCGCCGTCGGCGAAACCCAGCTCGCGGGCGTCGTCCGGGTTGACCAGGACGACGCGGCGGCCGCCCCGGATGCCGCGGTAGCGGTCGTCGAGGCCGTAGACCGTGGTGTTGTACTGGTCGTGCGAGCGGATCGTCTGGAGCAGCAGGCGGCCCGGCGGCAGGTGCGGGTACTCGACCGGGGCCGCGGTGAAGTGGGCCTTGCCGCTGGGGGTGGGGAAGCGCCGCTCGTCGCGCGGAGCGTGCGGCAGGGCGAAGCCGGACGGGTCGGCGACCTTGGCGTTGAAATCCTCGAAGCCGGGGACGACCCGGCCGATCCGCTCGCGGATCAGCGCGTACTCCCCCTCGAACTCCTCCCAGGGGGTGGCCGAGCCCTCGCCGAGGACGGCGCGGGCGAGGCGGCAGACGATCGCGGTCTCGGAGAGCAGCGCGGGTCCGGCGGGCTCCAGGCGGCCGCGCGAGGCGTGCACCATGCCCATCGAGTCCTCGACGGTGACGAACTGCTCGCCGCTCGCCTGGACGTCCCGCTCGGTGCGGCCGAGCGTCGGCAGGATCAGGGCGTGGGCACCGGTGACCGCGTGCGACCTGTTCAGCTTGGTCGAGACGTGGACGGTGAGGCGGGCCTTGCGCATCGCCGCCTCGGTGACCTCCGTGTCGGGGGAGGCGGCGACGAAGTTGCCGCCCATGGCGAGGAAGACCTTGGCCTCGCCGTCACGCAGCGCGCGGATGGCGCGGACCACGTCGAGGCCGTGGTGGCGGGGCGGAGTGAAGGCGAACTCGCGCTCCAGCGCGTCGAGGAAGGCGGGAGCGGGGCGCTCGAAGATGCCCATGGTGCGGTCGCCCTGGACGTTGGAGTGGCCGCGGACCGGGCAGACTCCGGCGCCCGGACGTCCTATGTTGCCGCGCAGCAGGAGGAAGTTGACCACTTCCCGGATGGTGGGGACGGAGTGCTTGTGCTGCGTGAGGCCCATCGCCCAGCAGACGACGGTGCGCTCGGAGGCCAGCACCATCCGCAGCGCCTCCTCGACCTCGGCGCGCTCCAGCCCGGTGGCGGTGAGCGCCTCCTCCCAGTCGGCCTTCGCCGCGGCGGCGGCGAACTCCTCGTACCCCTGGGTGTGGGCGGCGACGAACTCCTCGTCGACGGCGCCCGGCGTCTTCAGGACGAGGGAGTTGAGCAGGCGGAAGAGGGCCTGGTCGCCGCCGAGGCGGATCTGGAGGAAGAGGTCGGTCAGCGCGGTGCCGCGGGCCATGCCCTTGACGGTCTGCGGGTTCTTGAACCGCTCCATCCCGGCCTCGGGCAGCGGGTTGACCGTGATGATCCGCGCGCCGCCCTGCTTCGCCTTCTCCAGCGCCGAGAGCATCCGGGGGTGGTTGGTGCCCGGGTTCTGACCGGCGACGATGATCAGGTCCGCCTGGTACAGGTCCTCCAGCAGGACGCTGCCCTTGCCGACGCCGAGGGTCTCGGTGAGGGCGGAGCCCGACGACTCGTGGCACATGTTCGAGCAGTCGGGGAGGTTGTTGGTGCCGAACTCGCGGGCGAAGAGCTGGTAGAGGAAGGCGGCCTCGTTGCTGGTGCGGCCCGAGGTGTAGAAGACGGCCTCGTCGGGGGAGGAGAGGGCGCGCAGCTCGTCGGCGATCAGCTCGAAGGCCCGCTCCCAGCTGACCGGCGTGTAGTGGTCGGCGCCCTCGGCCAGGTGCATCGGCTCGGTGATCCGGCCCTGCTGGCCCAGCCAGTAGCCACTGCGCCCCGCGAGGTCGCGGACGGGGTGCTCGGCGAAGAAGGCGGGGGTGACCCGGCGCAGCGTCGCCTCCTCGGCGACGGCCTTCGCGCCGTTCTCGCAGAACTCCGCCGCGTGCCGCTTGTCCGGCTCGGGCCAGGCGCAGCCCGGGCAGTCGAAGCCGTCCTTCTGATTGACCCGCAGCAGGGTCAGGGCGGTGCGGCGCACGCCCATCTGCCGGGCGGACATCCGCAGGGAGTGGGCGACCGCGGGCAGGCCCGCCGCGGCGTGCTGGACCTCCCCGACGTCGGGGGCGTCCTGGACGGGGTCACCGGTGGGCGGCTTGGCTGCCATGCTGCGCTCCCCTTCGAGCCTGTCCGGCCGGCGCGAGCCGGGCCGGACACCTTCTGTGCTGGACCGCCTCCGATCCTCCCACGTGCCGGTGACAGCCGGCCGTGACGTGAGGTGTCCTTCCTGTGAGGGCGTCGCGCGGCGGCGCGGAGCCGACTGTCGCAGCGGCGTGGCAGGATCGGGGGCGTGGCAGAGACAGCATCGAAGAAGAAGTCCGCAGTGGTCGCCGATCCGGCAGCCGACCGCCCCCGCCTCATGCTCATGGACGGGCACTCCCTGGCGTACCGGGCGTTCTTCGCGCTGCCCGCGGAGAACTTCACGACCGTGACCGGCCAGCCGACCAACGCGATCTACGGCTTCGCGTCCATGCTGGCGAACACCCTGCGTGACGAGCGGCCGACGCACTTCGCCGTCGCCTTCGACGTCTCCCGCAAGACCTGGCGGTCCGAGGAGTTCACCGAGTACAAGGCGAACCGCTCCAAGACCCCCGACGAGTTCAAGGGCCAGGTCGAGCTGATCGGCGAGCTGCTCGACGCGATGCACGCCGAGCGGTTCGCGGTCGACGGTTTCGAGGCCGACGACGTCATCGCCACCCTCGCCACCCAGGCCGAGGCGGCGGGCTTCGAGGTCCTGATCGTCACCGGCGACCGCGACTCCTTCCAGCTGATCAGCGACCACACCACGGTGCTGTACCCGACCAAGGGCGTCTCCGAGCTGACCCGCTTCACCCCGGAGAAGGTCCGGGAGAAGTACGGCCTGACCCCCGCCCAGTACCCGGACTTCGCCGCCCTGCGCGGCGACCCGTCGGACAACCTCCCGGGCATCCCCGGCGTCGGCGAGAAGACCGCCGCCAAGTGGATCAACCAGTTCGGTTCCTTCGCCGAGCTGGTGGAGCGGGCCGACGAGGTCAAGGGCAAGGCCGGGCAGAACTTCCGCGACCACCTGGAGGCGGTGAAGCTCAACCGCCGCCTCACCGAGATGATCCGCGACGTCGAGCTGGACCGCGCCGTCACCGACCTGGAGCGCGCCCCGTACGACCGCAAGGCGCTCACCCTGGTGCTGGACACCCTGGAGATCCGCAACCCGTCGCTGCGCGAGCGGCTGCTCGCCGTCGACCCGGGCGCGGCCGAGGAGGAGACCGTCGCGGAGCCCGCCGTCGAGATCGACGGCACGGTCCTCGGCGCGGGCGAGCTGGAGCCGTGGCTCGGCGAGCACGGCGCCGCGCTGCTCGGCATGGCAACCGTCGACACCTGGAAGCTCGGCGAGGGCTCGGTCACCGAGGTGGCGCTGGCCGCGCCGGGCGGGGCCGCCGCCTGGTTCGACCCGTCGCGGCTGGACGAGGCCGACGAGAAGGCCTTCGCGCAGTGGCTGGCCGCCGCCGACCGGCCGAAGATCCTGCACAACGCCAAGGGCGTCATGCGGGTCTTCGCCGAGCACGGCTGGCGCGTGGCCGGGGTCACCATGGACACCGCGCTCGCCGCCTACCTGGTCAAGCCCGGTCGCCGCTCCTTCGCGCTGGACGCCCTCTCCCTGGAGTACCTGGGCCGCGAGCTGGCCCCCGCCGCCGCCGACGGGCAGCTCACGCTCGGCGCCGACGACGAGGCGGAGGCGCACGGCCTGATGGTGCAGGCCCGGACCGTCCTCGACCTCGGCGCGGCCTTCGGCGAGCGGCTGGAGCAGGTCGGCGCGACGGGGCTGCTGGCCGACATCGAGCTGCCCACCTCGATCCTGCTGGCCACCCTGGAGCGTGCCGGCATCGCCGCCGACCGCGCCCACCTGGAGGCGATGGAGCAGCAGTTCGCCGCCGCGGTCCAGCAGGCCGTGAAGGAGGCGCACGACGCGGTCGGCCGGGAGTTCAACCTCGGCTCGCCCAAGCAGCTCCAGGAAGTCCTCTTCGGCGAGCTGAACCTCCCCAAGACCAAGAAGACCAAGACCGGGTACACCACCGACGCCGACGCCCTCGCCTGGCTCGCCGCCCAGACCGACCACGAGCTTCCCGTGATCATGCTGCGCCACCGCGAGCAGGCCAAGCTCCGCGTCACCGTCGAGGGGCTGATCAAGTCGATCGCCACCGACGGCCGCATCCACACCACGTTCAACCAGACGGTCGCGGCCACCGGCCGGCTCTCCTCCACCGACCCGAACCTCCAGAACATCCCCGTCCGCACCGACGAGGGCCGCGCCATCCGCCGCGGCTTCGTGGTCGGCGAGGGGTACGAGTCGCTGATGACGGCCGACTACAGCCAGATCGAGCTGCGCGTCATGGCCCACCTCTCCGAGGACGCGGGCCTCATCGAGGCGTTCACTTCCGGCGAGGACCTGCACACCACGGTCGCCTCCCAGGTCTTCGGCGTCGAGCGGGACGCCGTCGACCCCGAGATGCGCCGCAAGATCAAGGCCATGTCCTACGGACTGGCGTACGGCCTCTCCGCGTTCGGCCTCTCCCAGCAGCTGGGCATCGACGCGGGCGAGGCGCGGGCGCTGATGGACACCTACTTCGAGCGGTTCGGCGGCGTCCGCGACTACCTGCGCCACGCCGTGGACGAGGCCCGCGCCACGGGGTACACGGAGACGATGCTCGGCCGCCGCCGGTATCTCCCGGACCTCAACAGCGACAACCGCCAGCGCCGCGAGACCGCCGAGCGGATGGCGCTCAACGCCCCCATCCAGGGCACCGCCGCCGACATCGTCAAGATCGCCATGCTCCGGGTCCACCGCGCCCTCACCGAGGCGAAGCTGACCAGCCGGATGCTGCTCCAGGTGCACGACGAAATCGTCCTGGAGATCGCGCCCGGCGAGCGCGAGCGCGTCGAGGAGATCGTCCGCCGCGAGATGGCGGACGCGGTCCAGCTGCGCGCCCCGCTGGACGTCTCTGTCGGCGTCGGGCAGAACTGGGAGGCGGCCGCGCACTGACTGGGCCGCCCGCCTCGGCAGGCAGCCGAGAGCGAGCGCCGACGCGTATGGACGTGGCCGACGGGCCGTCCACCCGGGAGGGATGCCGGGTGGACGGCCCGTCGGCGTTCGCAAGGCCGGCCACGGCAGGGGCGGGCACCTGGCCTGGGGCCAAGTGGGGCGAGGGGAGGCCTAGTTCGCGGCCGCGGGCCCTGCGTGCCGGCGGACGCGGACGGACGGTGCCGGGCGCACGGTGCCGCGGCTCCGGCCGCGTGAAGGAATCGTGCCCGTGCCTCGGCGGAGTACAACCCTCCGGTGTGCTGCTGGGTCGTAAGGGGCGGCCGGTGCGTACAGACGTGCCGACCACGCGCATGTGGCCAAGTGGTGAATACCGGTCAGCGACGGGTGCCCGTGCGCGGCAGGGTCCCGTAGGGTCGCCAGAGCCGTCCGACCGGGCGCCGGCGCCCACGGGGACGGCTCGTCGACGCGGGAGGGGTTGCACACAATGGCGGCACTGTTCGGACGGCGGATGCGGCGGGGAGCGGCCAGTACGGCCGTCGCGGCGGCGGCGATGGCGGCGCTCTCCGCCTCCGGAGCCCCCACGGCCGCGGACGAGCAGAGGGCGGCGGCCTCCGACCGCCCCTCGGCGAGCGCGCCCGACCGCGACGACCCCTCGGTCAGCGGCGACTCCCCGTACTACACCGAGCTGCCGCCGCTGAAGGGACCCGGACGGAACGATCCGCCGGACGAGACCCCCGGCGTCGGCTCCGCCGAGTCCGGGATACCCGCGACCGTCCTCGCCGCCTACCGCAAGGCGGAAGCCTCTCTCGCCGCCAGCAACCCCCGCTGCCGCGTGCCGTGGGAACTCCTCGCCGCCATCGGCAAGGTGGAGTCCGGCCACGCCCGCGGCGGCCGCCTCGCCGCCGACGGCACCACGCCGTCCCCGATCCTCGGCCCCGTCCTCAACGGTGTCGGATTCGCCGACATCTCCGACACCGACGGCGGCGCCTACGACGGCGACACCCTCCACGACCGCGCCGTCGGCCCGATGCAGTTCATCCCGCAGACCTGGGAGAGCTGGGGCCGCGACGGCAACGGCGACGGCAGGCGCGACCCCAACAACATCTACGACGCCGCCCTCGCCGCCGGCAGCTACCTCTGCGCCCACGACCGCGACCTGACCGTGGAACGCGATCTCCACCAGGCGATCCTCGGCTACAACCGCTCGCAGGAGTACCTGCGCACGGTCCTGCACTGGTACGACTTCTACCGCAAGGGCGCCCACGAGGTCCCCGACGGCAGCCAGCCCTCCCCGGGCGCCCCCGCCGGCACCACCCCGTCACCGGACCCGGTCCGCCCCGGCCGCCCGGGCACCCCGAGCCCGTCGCCCACTCCGCCCGGCAACGGCAACGGCGGCTCACCCAAGCCCACCCCGCCGCCCACGACGACTCCGCCGCCGACCACTCCGCCCCCGACCACCCCGCCGCCGACCACCCCGCCCCCGACCACCCCGCCGCCCACCACGCCCGCGCCCCCCGCCCGCCTCGTCGACCTCGGCGACGGCACGCTCAGCGCCCCGGCGGGCGAGCGGTTCGCGGAGCGCCCGGCCGTGCGGGCCGAACGCGCCGACAAGAAGCCCGCCGCCGAGGCCAAGGTCCGCTTCACCCTCACCGGGGAGACCGGCACCACCTTCGAGGACGGCGCCACCACCGCCACCGTCACCACCGGCGCCGACGGTGTCGCCAAGGCGCCCACCCTGCTCGCCGGTGGCAAGCCGGGGGCCCTCACCGTCAAGGCCACCCTCCTCGGCACCGCCGAGCCCGTCTCCCTCGGGCTGCGCGGCGAGGTCACCGCGCCCCGCGCCGACAAGCTGGTCCGCACCGACGAGACCCCCCTCACCTGCGAAGCGGGCGCCACCTTCGACGGACGGATCGCCCTGGCGGCCACCCGCGACGGCAAGGCGGCCCCCGGCGCCGCGGTCACCGCCACCGTGCTCACCGGTGCTGAACCCACCGACGGCGAGAAGGCCGCCGAACAGGGCCCCTACTTCCTCACCCCCGGCGACGAGCCCGCCGAGGAGCGCCGGGTCCGCGAACTCGCCCTCACCACCGACGAGCAGGGCCGCCTGGTCCTCCCCGAACTCCACGCCGACGACACCGCCGGCACCTTCCGCCTCCGCGTGGAGACGACCGGCGGGGCGGTCGTGGTCCTGGAACTGAAGGTCACTGAGGCCTCCTGACGGGCCATCCGTCACCGGGGCGCAGGCGTTTCGCCGGGCCCCGGTGACGGACGGGCCGGGCCGGCACCGGGTGACGTAACGGGATCAGTCTGCCGCCGCCGGATCGACGCCCAGGCGTCCAGGTAGGCCCCGGAGTCGGCGGACATCTCGGTGCACACGTCCTCCGCGAGGTACCCGGCGAGCGGGATCTCGTGCTGTACCAAGGCGTGCAGCCACGCGTGGCCGACCGGTCCAGGCCCGGCAGCGGGGTGTCACCGCCGCCGTTCCGGGCTACCGGCACCGGGCCTGGAGCGCCCGCGGGCGGTCCGCCGGGTGCCCCTGGTGGGGCGGTTCGCGCCCAGCAGGATGACCCAGCCGTACCGGCGTGGGCGTCCGCCCGAGCCGGTACGGGAGCCGAAGCTCCGGAGCGGCTCGGGTCCGCACTCCGGCAGGTGGACCGCGTACGCCGGAGGCACCCCGCCCACCGTCAGGGGCCTCCGGGGGAGGGGTGCCCGAGACACGGGCCTCCCTCGGACACGGCCGCACCGGTGCAACGGGCCGGACCGGCGCGCAGCCGCCCTATCCCTTGCCGGGCCCCCGCCCCTCCCGTTCCGCCCTCGCCTTGGTGTGCCGGGTCGCCGTCGCCGTCGCCGGGTCCTCCGGCCACGGGTGCTTCGGGTAGCGCCCGCGCAGTTCCGCGCGGACCGCGCGGTAGCCGTCCTTCCAGAAGGACTCCAGGTCGGCGGTGACCGCCGCCGGGCGGTCCGCCGGGGAGAGGAGGTGGACGAGGACGGGGACGCCCGCGACCTGGGGTGTGCCGGTGAGGCCGAACAACTCCTGGAGCTTGACGGCGAGCACCGGCCGCTCCGGGTCGGCGTA
This sequence comes from Streptomyces sp. NPDC058373, assembly GCF_042723275.1. Classification (NCBI taxonomy): domain Bacteria; kingdom Bacillati; phylum Actinomycetota; class Actinomycetes; order Kitasatosporales; family Streptomycetaceae; genus Streptomyces; species Streptomyces sp. NPDC058373. The sequence continues at coordinate 30,714 of NZ_JBHXJE010000019.1, forward strand.
GTCGAGGCGGACGCGGGAGCCGCTCGGCACCTCCAGTCGCTCCGGGGCCAGTTCGTCCAGCCTCGCCGCCTCACCGCCCGCCCACGGCAGCAGGCGGCGCAGGCAGGCGCCCGCCTCGATCCGGGCCAGGTCGGCGCGGCGCCGGGCCCGCCCCAGCTCCGGCTCCAGCCATTCCTCGGCGCGGGCCAGCAGGGCCTCGTCGGAGACGTCCGGCCAGGTGCCGCCCACGGCCCGGTGCAGGAAGGCGAGGCGCTGTCGCAGCTCGGCGGCATCCCGCGTCCAGCGCAGCAGCCCCAGACCCTCCCGTTCCAGGCCCGCCAGCAGCGCGGCCCGGACCTGCTCGGCGCCGGTCGCGCCGTCCAGCGGCCGTACCGCCAGTTCCACCGCGCCCAGCCGCTCCACCCGCCGGGCCACCACGTCGCCGCCGGTCCAGCCGATCTCCTCGCCCTCCCGGCGCAGCGGCGCCGCCGCCCACCGGGCCGTCGCCTCGTCCACCGGCGCCGCCAGCCGCACTCGGGCCCGCGCCCGGTCCACCGGCCGGTCCGCGACCGCCACCGCCAGCCACGGGCTCTCCCGCAGGGCCGAACCCGGCGCCAGCTCGGCGCCGGTGCCGGAGACCATCAGGTAGCCGTCACCGCCCCGGGCCCGCGCCAGCCGCTCGGGGAAGGCGAGCGCGGCGACCAGACCGGCCGCCGCGTCGTCGCCGGCGGTGCCGTCGCGCGGGCCCGCGGGGGCCTCGCGGGCGGACGACGCCAGCCGCTTCGCCTCGCGCCGCCAGCGGGCCGCGTACGCGTCCTGGCCCCGGCGCGCGGTCCGCCAGGCGGCGGCCAGGTCGTCGCCGTAGCCGCGCGGCGGCTCCTCGCTCAGCAGGGCGACGATCTCCGCCGCCCGCGCCCCGCCCACCTCGGGCGCCCCGTCGAGCAGCGCCCGCGCCAGCCGCGGGTGGACCCCCACGCCGGAGAACCGCTCGCCGCGGGGGGTGACGGCGCCGTCCGGGGCGAGCGCGCCGAGGGCGGAGAGCACCTCGCGGGCGGCGGCCATCGCGCCGGCCGGCGGCGGATCGAGCAGCGCCAGGCCCGAGGCGTCCGGATCGCCCCAGCAGGCGGCCTGGAGGGCGAAGGCGGTGAGGTCGGCGACCTTGATCTCCGGCGGCGGGAACCGCGGCAGCCGGGCGTCCTCCGCCTCGGCCCAGCACCGGTACACCGCACCCGGCGCCTGACGGCCCGCCCGTCCCGCGCGCTGGCGGCCCGACGCCTGCGAGGCGCGCACCGTGGTCAGCGCGCTGAGCCCGCGCGCGTGGTCGGTACGCGGCTCGCGGGCCAGCCCCGAGTCGACCACCACCCGCACCCCGGGCACCGTCAGGCTCGACTCGGCGACCGAGGTGGCCAGCACCACCCGGCGCCCGGACGACCCGGCGAGCGCCGCGTCCTGCACGGCGGCCGGGGCCCGCCCGTGCACCTGGAGCACCTCCACGCCCGGCAGCGCGCCCAGCTCCCCGGCCACCCGCCCGATCTCCCCGACCCCGGGCAGGAAGCACAGCACGTCCCCCTCCCGCTCGGTGAGAGCGCGGCGCACGGTCGCGGCCACATGGGTCAGGAGCGCCGGGTCGACCCGCATCCCGTGCGGCGGGCGGACCGGCGCGGGCGGCGGCGCCCACACCGTCTCCACCGGGTGGCTCACGCCCTCGGCGGTCACCACCGGCGCCCCGTCCAGCAGCCGCGCCCACCCTTCCGCGTCGGTGGTCGCCGAGGCCGCCACCAGCCGCAGCTCCGGCCGCAGCGTCGCCCGTACGTCCAGCAGGAAGGCGGCGGCGGTGTCCGCGTCGAGATGCCGTTCGTGGCACTCGTCGATGATCACCACGTCGACGCCGGGCAGCTCCTGGTCCCGCTGGAGGCGGCGGACAAGCACCCCGGTGGTGACCACCTCGACGCGGGTCCGCGGGCCGACCACCCGCTCCCCGCGCACCGTGTGCCCGACACTGCGCCCCGGCTCCTCGCCGAGCAGCCACGCCATCCGGCGGGCGGCGGCCCGCGCGGCGATCCGGCGGGGCTCGGCCACCACCACCCGGCGCGGCGGGCCGTCCCCGAGCAGCCCGGCGAGGGCGAGCGGGACCAGCGTCGTCTTGCCGGTGCCGGGCGGCGCGCACAGCACCGCCGTACCCGGCCCCTCCAGCGCCTCGCGGAGCGCGGGCAGCACGGAGCGGACGGGCAACTGGGCCAGGGCGTCGGTACGGATCATGCCCCCAGTCTCGTACGCAGGCGCGCCCCGGCCGCCGGGCTCCCGGTCAGTCCCGGACGCAGACGAAGATCGCGGTGCCCGGGAAGAGGTTGCCGCGCAGCGGGGACCAGCCGCCCCACTCCTGGGTGTTCCAGGCCGGCCACTCCGGCTCGACCAGGTCCACCAGGCGCAATCCGGCGCCGACCACGTCCCGGACCCGGTCGCCGAGGGTGCGGTGGTGCTCGACGTAGACGGCGCGGCCCCGCTCGTCCTGCTCGACGTAAGGGGTGCGGTCGAAGTAGGAGGCGGCGACGGTCAGCCCCTCGGGGCCGGGCTCGTCGGGGAAGGCCCAGCGGATCGGGTGGGTCACCGAGAAGACGAACCGCCCGCCGGGCCGCAGCACCCGGCGCACCTCGCGCAGCACCCGGGCGGGCTCGGCGACGAAGGGGAGCGCGCCGTAGGCGGAGCAGGCCAGGTCGAAGGAGGTGTCGGCGAAGGGCAGGGCCGCGGCGTCGGCCTCGACCAGCGGCACCTCGCCGCCGATCCGCAGGGCGTGCTGGAGCTGGCGGTGGGAGAGGTCCAGGGCGACCGGGCGGGCGCCCTCGGCGGCGAGCCAGCGGGAGCACTGGGCGGCGCCGGCGCCGATCTCCAGCACGTCGCGCCCCTTCAGGCTCCCCTCGGGACCGAGCAGGCGGGCCTCGGCCTCGTCGATCCCCTCGGGGCCCCAGACGAAGCGGTCGTCGCCGAGGAAGGCGCCGTGCTCGCGCTGGTACGCGTCGGCGTTGCCGTCCCACCAGCCGCGGCTGGCCCGGCTGCTCTCGGCGGGGGAGGCGGTGCGGCGGGTCGCCTCGGGTTCCGGGGCCTCGTCGGCGGCGGACCGGGGCGGTACGGGCTCTTGGATGATCGGCTCCCTCGTCGTACTCTCCGTACTTCACCGGAGCCGTGCCCCGGTGGGGCAGCCGGTGTCCGCGCGGTCCCGGTGCGGGCCGTGTGGCCTCAGGCAACGGGAATTGTGCCGGGTTCGCGGCTTGTGTCCCGGGTGTGCGCCTTCGCGCATTGACCCTGTCCGGCTGCCCCCGTATGCTACAAGTTGCGCTGCGAGCCTGCGCTCCTCAGACCTAGCAGGATGTGCTCGCTTCTGTTGTGTGTCCCCTCGGTTGTACGAGGCGAGGGCCCCCGGGACTCCGGAGGCTGTGCCTCTGAAGGCTGTTCGACTGCTGCAGAGTGAAACCGGCTCCGTGCGCGGCAGTACCTACGACTTCATGTCCGTACCGGAGCCCTTTCCCACATGACGAGCAGCACCGAGACCACCGCCACCACCCCGCAGGTTGCGGTCAACGACATCGGTAACGAGGAAGCTTTCCTCGCCGCGATCGACGAGACGATCAAGTACTTCAACGACGGCGACATCGTCGACGGCGTCATCGTGAAGGTCGACCGGGACGAGGTCCTGCTCGACATTGGTTACAAGACCGAAGGCGTGATCCCGAGCCGCGAGCTCTCGATCAAGCACGACGTCGACCCCAACGAGGTCGTCGCCGTCGGCGACGAGATCGAGGCCCTGGTCCTCCAGAAGGAGGACAAGGAAGGCCGCCTGATCCTGTCCAAGAAGCGCGCTCAGTACGAGCGTGCCTGGGGCACGATCGAGAAGATCAAGGAAGAAGACGGCATCGTCACCGGTACCGTCATCGAGGTCGTCAAGGGTGGTCTCATCCTCGACATCGGCCTCCGTGGCTTCCTGCCTGCCTCCCTCGTCGAGATGCGCCGCGTCCGCGACCTCCAGCCCTACGTGGGCAAGGAGCTCGAGGCCAAGATCATCGAGCTGGACAAGAACCGCAACAACGTGGTCCTGTCCCGCCGCGCCTGGCTGGAGCAGACCCAGTCCGAGGTCCGCCAGACCTTCCTCACGACCCTCCAGAAGGGTCAGGTCCGTTCCGGCGTCGTCTCCTCGATCGTCAACTTCGGTGCCTTCGTGGACCTGGGTGGCGTCGACGGTCTGGTCCACGTCTCCGAGCTGTCCTGGAAGCACATCGACCACCCGTCCGAGGTTGTCGAGGTCGGCCAGGAAGTCACCGTCGAGGTCCTCGACGTCGACATGGACCGCGAGCGCGTCTCCCTGTCGCTGAAGGCGACCCAGGAAGACCCGTGGCAGCAGTTCGCCCGGACGCACCAGATCGGCCAGGTCGTTCCCGGCAAGGTCACCAAGCTCGTTCCCTTCGGCGCGTTCGTCCGCGTCGACGAGGGCATCGAGGGTCTGGTCCACATCTCCGAGCTGGCCGAGCGCCACGTGGAGATCCCGGAGCAGGTCGTCCAGGTCAACGACGAGATCTTCGTCAAGGTCATCGACATCGACCTCGAGCGCCGCCGCATCAGCCTCTCGCTGAAGCAGGCCAACGAGGCCTTCGGCGCCGACCCGTCGGTCGTCGAGTTCGACCCGACCCTGTACGGCATGGCCGCGTCCTACGACGACCAGGGCAACTACATCTACCCCGAGGGCTTCGACCCCGAGACCAACGACTGGCTCGAGGGGTACGAGACGCAGCGCGAGGCCTGGGAGACCCAGTACGCCGAGGCTCAGCAGCGTTTCGAGCAGCACCAGGCCCAGGTCATCAAGTCCCGCGAGGCGGACGCCCAGGCGGCCGCCGAGGGCACCGACACCGCTGGTGCGGCCCCGGCCGCTTCCGGTGGCACCGGTGGTGGCGGCGGCGGCGGTTCGTACTCCTCGGAGTCCGCGGACAACTCCGGCGCCCTGGCGTCGGACGAGGCCCTGGCCGCCCTGCGCGAGAAGCTGGCCGGCGGCCAGAGCTGAAGCACCATGCTCTGACCGGCTGACAAGCCCGCACGGAAGGCCCGCTCCCCTTGGGGGGCGGGCCTTCCGCCGTTTCCTGGTGCGGCCGGGCGTTACGGCGTGACGGGGATGTTGGTGAGTCCCTTCCCGCCGGTCACCGTGTTGGAGGCGTGCACGGTGGTGGGGCAGTCGGCCGAGCGGTGGGTGATGCGGGCACCGGCGGTCGCGGGAACGGTCGCCTTGAAGTTGCCGGTGTACGTCCCGTCGGCGAGGTGGACGGTGTCGCCGGGGCGAACGGCGGTGAGCGCGGCCTTCAGCTCCTTGGCGGTGGTCACCTCGGTCACGGTGGCGGGGGCCGGGGCGGCGGCCGCGGTGCCGGGGAGGAGGGCCGCCGAGGCGAGGGCGGTGGCCAGCAGGGGAGGGGCGGTGCGCATGGGGGATGCCTTCCGTCGGACCTGTCATGGGGAGGTACGGGCCGGTGGTCGCGCCGGGCGGTGACGCTAGGGACGGGCCGCGCCCCTGTCAAGGTCTGGACCAATGCTGGGGAGGTGGTGATGGCCGTCCGGCGGGGGCCGCGTACGGCAACGGGCCCTCGGCGTACGGACGCCACGGCCCTCTGCCGCCAACCCGGCCTCCTCATCGAGGTGTTCACCCACGCCCGTCCCTTCGGAGAGAAGGCCGAGCCGGCCCCGGCGGAGGCCCGGGAGGGGCACGCCGCCACCCGGGTGGGAAGGCTTGTCGCCAGAAACGTCGAGCCACGGGACGCCGGGAAAGGGGTGCGGGCGGGAATGCCCGTGGGCCTGGGGGTGTTCTGCAGTACGGACACGAGGAGGAACGGTCACAGTGCAGGATCGAGACCCGCAGGATCTGTACGCATGGGAGCCGAAGGGCCTCGCAGCGGTGGACACCGCGCTGGCCCAGGAGTCGGCCGGGCTCGTCATGCTCTACCACTTCGAGGGATACATCGACGCCGGGCAGACCGGGGAGCAGATCGTCGACGAACTGCTGGACGACCTGCCCCACCAGCCCGTCGCCCGCTTCGACCACGACCGGCTCATCGACTACCGGGCCCGCCGCCCGCTGCTCACCTTCCAGCGCGACCGCTACACCGACTACGAGGTCCCCGCGCTCGAACTCCACCTGGTGCAGGACGCCACCGGCGCCCCCTTCCTGCTGCTCGCCGGTCCCGAGCCGGACGTGGAGTGGGAGCGGTTCGCGGCCGCCGTCCAGCAGGTCGTCGAGCGGCTCGGCGTACGGCTGACCGTCAGCGTCCACGGCATCCCGATGGGCGTCCCGCACACCCGCCCGGTCGGCCTCACCCCGCACGGCAACCGCACCGACCTGGTCCCCGGACACCCGACCCCCTTCGACCAGGCGCAGGTCCCCGGCAGCGTCGAGGCGCTCATCGAGTACCGCCTCATCCAGACCGGCCACGACGTCCTCGGCGTCGGCGCCCACGTCCCGCACTACATCGCCCGCTCCGCCTACCCGGACGCCGCGCTGACCGCGCTGGAGGCGATCACCGCCGCCACCGGCCTGGTGCTGCCCTCCGTCGCGCACACCCTGCGCACCGAGGCCCAGCGCACCCAGACCGAGATCGAGCGCCAGGTCGGCGAGGGCGACGAGGAACTGGTCGCGCTGGTGCGGGGGTTGGAGCACCAGTACGACGCGGTCGCCGGGGCCGGCGCCCGCGGCAACATGCTGGCCGAGCCCGCCGACCTGCCGTCCGCCGACGAGATCGGGCGCGAGTTCGAGAAGTTCCTCGCGGAGCGCGAGGGGGAGTAGCCCGGGGGCGGGGGTGGCCGGAGGTTAGGCTGCCCACGCCCTGCCCGGGCCGGTCGTGTGACCGGCCCGCCTCCGTGCCGGCCTCGGCCCGGCGGCCGGCGGGGCGTCCGGGGTCCGCGGGCGCGGACCCGTCGAGCGGAGCGAGGAGGGCGCGGCGTGCTGACCGTGGGGCTGACGGGCGGGATCGGGGCAGGGAAGAGTGAGGTGTCCCGGCTGCTGGTGGAGCATGGGGCCCATCTGGTGGACGCGGACAAGATCGCCCGCGAGGTGGTGGAGCCCGGGACGCCGGGGCTGGCCGCCGTGGTCGAGGCGTTCGGGGAGTCCGTGCTCGCGGACGACGGGTCGCTGGACCGGGCCAGGCTGGGGGAGATCGTCTTCGCCGACCCTGAGCGGCGGGCCGTGCTGAACGGGATCATTCATCCGCTGGTGGGGGAGCGGTCCGCCGAGCTCCAGCGGGAGGCTCCCGCGGACGGGGTCGTCGTCCACGATGTGCCGCTGCTCGCGGAGAACGGGCTTGCCGAGCTCTACGATCTGGTGATCGTGGTGGATGTGGCGCCCGAGACGCAGGTCGACCGGCTGGTGCGGTTGCGGGGGATGGGGGAGGAGGAGGCTCGGGCGCGGATGGGGGCGCAGGCCGGGCGGGAGGAGAGGTTGGCTGTCGCCGACCTGGTGATCGACAACGATGTGCCGCTCGATGTGTTGCGGGCGCGGGTGGGTGAGGTGTGGGGCGAGCTTGAGGCTCGGGCCGCTCGGGGGTACTGATTGGCTTCTGGTCGGCCGGGCTGTCTTCTGTGGTCCTGTCCGCCTTGAGCGTGCCGGTCAATGATGGCCTCAAGTGCCGGCCCGGCTGATGTGTGGCCGTGCCGGTCAATGATGGCCTCAGGTGCCGGGCGGGCTGGTTTTGTGGCCGTGCCGGTCGGGGATGGCCTCAGGTGCCGGCCGGGCTGGTTTTGTGGCCGTGTCGGTCGGAGAGGGCCTCGCGCGTCGGCCGGGTGGGTTTCGGGTGGGCTGGGGTGGAACATTCTGGGGGTGGGGTGTGTTCGCGGGGAGGGACGAGGAAAGGGGCTGGGGTGGCTGGGAGTACTCCGGAGACGGATGTCATCGACTATCGGGCGGCTGAGCAGTTGCTCGCCGCGCGGGATCCGCGGGGGGCCGTCAAGCTGCTGGACTCGGTGATCGCGCGTCACCCTGAGCACACGGCGGCCCGGTTGCTGCGGGCCCGGGCGTTCTTCCTCTCGGCGCAGCTCAGGGCGGCCGAGCTGGAGTTCACCGTGGTGCTGGAGCGGGAGCCGGACAACGCTTTCGCGCACTTCGCGCTGGCCCGGACCTACGAGCGGGCCAACCGGCCCGAGCAGGCGCGGCGCCACTTCCGGCTCGCCGCCGCCCTCGACCCGAGGCCCGAGTACCTGGCCGCGGCGCGGTTCGACGACTAGGGGGTCTCAGACAAGTCCCGCACTGCGAAGGCACCCCCTGACCCGGCCGGGCTCAGCGTTCGGGGGGCCGGGTCGAGCGGCCGGGCGGGATGACCTGGGGCGGCTGGGTGTGGCGGCGGATGCGGCGGGTGACCGCCATCAGGTCCAGGACCGCGACCAGCCAGAGGATCGCGCAGAGCGCTGCCCAGCGGGGCTCGTCGATCAGGGCGAAGGCGACAGCTCCGGCCAGGGCCCAGACGACGCCGAAGACGCCCAACGCCCTGCGCATCCGCAGCGGGCTGCGTGCTGTCGCCGGTTCGGTGCCGGAACGGCCTGGGCGCATCGGCTCCACCTCCGCTCCCTCCCCATGGTGCACCCAGGGGAGGGAGTGACGGGAGCGGCTCAGTCGGCCATGCCGCGCAGCCGCTCCATCTCGCGGCGGTCCCGCTTGGTCGGGCGGCCCGCGCCCCGGTCGCGTACGCCCGCGGGGGCGACGGCCTCGCGGGGTGGCGGGGGCGGGCTGTTGTCGACGTAGGCGGTGACGGCGACGGGGGCGCCGACCCGCTTGCGCAGGACGGTGCTCACCTTCACCAGGCGGTCGCGGCCGCCGTGGCGCAGCGCGACCTCGTCGCCGACACGGACCGGCTGGGCGGGCTTGGCGCGCTCGCCGTTGACGCGGACGTGCCCGGCGCGGCACGCGGCCGCCCCCGCCGACCGGGTCTTGACCAGCCGTACCGCCCAGATCCAGGCGTCCACCCGTACCGAACCGCCGCCCTGCGAAACCTCCGTAGCCATGGGTCGAGCATAGAACGGCGGCCCCGGTCGGCGGTCTCCCCGGGCGCGGGGGCCGACGGGGAGCGTGCCGCTTCCTCCGGCGTGCCGCCGCGCCGTTGCCGGCGACGCCTGCGGATAATGCGGGCTGTTCCGGACAAAGCAGGCGATCCCGTTTGGGTGGCGGGCGACGAGGGGGCGGTATGGACCCGCAGAGCAGGGCCGACGAAGTGATGGACGGGGTCTGGGCCGATCTGGCGCGGCTGGCCGCCATCGACTCCGTCGCCTTTCCCGGCCACCCCGAGGCGCCGGTGCGGCGCGCCTGCGACCTCGTCGCGGAACTGTTCCAGGAGGCCGGAGTTCCGCACGTGGAGCTGCTCGACCTGCCGGACACCGCGCCGGTCGTCTACGGGGAGATCCTGCCGCCCTCCCCGCACGCCCCCACCGTGCTGCTCTACGCCCACTACGACGTCCAGCCGCCCGGCGACCCGGCGGCCTGGCTCTCACCGCCCTTCGAGCCGACGCCCGTCGAGGGCGGGCTACGGGCGCGGGGCGTCGCCGACGACAAGTCCAACATCGCCGCCCACCTGGGCATGGTGCGGGCGTACGAGGGCAGGCCGCCGGTCGGCGTCAAGATCGTCGTGGAGGGGCAGGAGGAGTACGGCAGCGCCTTCGACGTCTATCCGCCGACCGACCCCGAGCGGTTCGCCTGCGACGCCATGGTCATCGCCGACCTCGGCAACCTCCGCCCCGGCACCCCGACCCTCACCACGGGGCTGCGCGGCGCGAGCGAGGTGGAGGTCGAGGTCCGCACGCTGGCCGAGCCCCGGCACAGCGGGGAGTTCGGCGGGGCCGCCCCCGACGCGCTGCTCGCCCTCGTCCAGGCGCTCGGCACGCTCCACGACGCCCACGGCGACGTGGCCGTGCCCGGGCTGCGCCGCGAGGCGTGGAGCGGGGCCTCGTACACGGAGGAGGAGTTCCGCGAGCTGGCCGGGGTGGAGCCGGGGCTGCCGCTGCTCGGCTCGGGCAGCCTCGGTGAGCGGCTGTGGAGCGGTCCCGCGATCACCGTCATCGGCCTTGACGCGCCGCCCGTGGACCACGCCGCCTCGGCGGTCGTCCCCTGGGCCCGGGCCAAACTGAACCTGCGGTTCCATCCGCTCCAGGATCCCGCGGAGGCGCAGGACGCCCTGGTCCGGCACCTGCGCTCGCTCCGGCCGTTCGGGGTGCCGCTGACCGTGACACCCCTCGACACCGGGGCCGGATACCGGGCGGCCACCGACGGACCCGCCTACCGCGCCGCCCGCGAGGCGCTGCGCGACGGTTGGGGCGAGCAGGCCCAGGAGGCCGCCACCGGTGGTTCGATCCCGCTGGTCAACGGGCTGGCCGCGGCGGCACCCGGTGCCGAGGTGCTGCTCTTCGGCGCTCAGGACTCCCTCTGCAACCTGCACGCCCCCAACGAACGCGTCCTCCGCGACGAGGTGCGGGGCACCGTCGTCGCGCTCATCTCCTTCGTTCAGCGGTTCGCCGACGCCCACGGCCCGGCCGGGGAGGCCCGGTGAGCAGCCCCGCGCCCGCCGAGGAGAAGGGGCCGGAGGGAGACGGCCCCGAGGGGAAGCGGAAGTTCACTTTCCCCAACGCGATCACCATCCTCGCCGCCGTCACCCTCGCCGTCTGGCTGCTCGCCTTCCTGATCCCCTCCGGCCAGTACGAGCGCGACGCCGACGGCGCACCCGTCGAGGGGACGTACCAGCGGGTCGAGACGGAGCAGAGCCTCACCGACCGGTTCAACGATCTCTTCCTCGCCCCGGTCAACGGCCTCTACGGCATCCAGGACGCCGACTCCGGCGAGGTGGGACCCGACTTCAGCGGCGAGCTCTACGGCAGCGCCGGGGTCTTCCTCTTCGTCCTGGCCATCGGCGCCTTCATCACCGTCGTCTTCGCCACGGGCGCCCTCGACCGGGGCATCAGCCGCCTCGCCCACCGGCTGCGCCGGCGCGGGACGCTGCTGATCGCCGGGATCATGGGGGTCTTCTCGCTGCTGGGCACCGTCGAGGGGTGGGCCGAGGAGACCCTCGGCTTCTACGGCCTGGTGGTCCCGCTGATGCTGGCCCTCGGCTACGACCGGATGGTGGCCACCGGCACCATCATCCTCGGCTCCGGCATCGGCGTGCTCTGCTCCACCGTCAACCCCTTCGCCACCGGCGTGGCCTCCTCCGCCGCCGACATCTCCCTCGGCGACGGCATCGTGCTGCGCGCCGCGATGTGGGTGGTGCTCACCGGCGTCACCATCGCCTACGTCGCGCGGTACGCGAGCCGGGTGCGCCGCGATCCGGCCCGCTCGCTCAGCGGCTTCCTCCCCGGCGACCGCGAACAGGCGGCCGAGGCGGCGGGGGAGCCGCCGGAGCTGACCGGGCTGCACCGGGCCGTGCTGATCGTGGTCGCCCTGGTCTTCGCCTTCATGATCTTCTCCGTGGTGCCCTGGTCCAACGCGCTGACCGGCGACGCCGACGCCGAGCCGTACGGCTTCGAACTCGGCTGGTCCTTCCCGCAGCTGGCCGCGTTCTTTCTGGTGGCCGCGGTGCTGGTGGGGCTGGTGGGGCGGATGGGGGAGCAGCGGATCAGCTCCACCCTGGTGCAGGGCGCCGCCGACTTCATCTCCCCGGCCATGGTCATCGTGCTGGCCCGCGGTGTCACAGTGATCATGAACAACTCGCAGGTCACCGACACCGTGCTGCACTCGGTGGAGAGCGTGGTGCGCGGCACGTCCTCGGCGCTCTTCGCGGTCATCGTCTTCCTGGTCAACCTCCCGCTGGCCTTCCTGATCCCCTCCACCTCGGGCCACGCCACGCTCTCCATGCCGGTCCTCGCCCCGCTCGCCGACTTCGCCGGGGTCTCCCGGGCCCTGGTCGTCACCGCCTGGCAGTCGGCCAGCGGCTGGATGAACCTCTGGGTGCCCACCACCGCCGTCACCATCGGCGGGGTCGCGCTGGCCAAGGTCGGCTACAACCGCTACCTGCGCTTCGTCGCGCCCCTGCTAGCCGTCCTCGCCGTGTTGATCTGCGGGTTCCTGGCGCTGGGGGCCGCGCTCACCTGACCTGGGGCCCGGGCCCGAGCGGGTAGGTGAGCCGGTCCTGCCAGGTGTGCCCGTCGTGGACGATCAGGCGGACGCCGGTGACCCGGCAGGTGACCGGCAGGGCCGGGGCCAGCCGCTCGCGGGCGGCGCCGAACTCCTCGCCGTGGGCCACCGTGACGTGCGGGGCGAGGCCCTCCGGCCCGAAGACCCCCCGGTACGGCACGGCCTCGGGCCACCGGGCGCGTACGGCGCCGGTCAGGGCCGTCAGCGGTTCGGGGGGCTCCGGCGCGAGGAACAGCACGCCCGGCTCACCGCGGAAAGTGGCGAACCGGAGCGTGAAGGGAGCGTGCGAGGCGAACAGGGCGCGCAGGGCCGCGTCCGCACCGTCCGGGTCGTCGGAGCCGGGCCGTACGCGGGCGACGGGGAGGAACGGGTACAGGACCGTGGCGTGCGCCCGGATGCCGGTGGTCACCAGCGGGTCCAGCGCCGGGAGGGCAAGGGTGAGCGCGGTGTCCCCGGCGCGGTCGCCCCAGCCGTCGTCGGCGGCGGGCCCGTCGTGGCGGGCGGAGAGCTGGTCGGTCACGAGGAGCCATGCTCGCATCCGTACGGCCGCACGCCGGGGGCGGGTTCCGTGACCTGGCACGGCCGGACTCGTTGCCCGGTGCGAGGCGGCCCGGTGCCGCACGGGCGAGCGGACGGGGGAGCACGGATGGGCGAATCCCGGCAGGCGGAGGCCGAGCGGGTGGAGCGTTTCCCGGCGGGCGGGCCGCGCGGATCCTGGCCGGCCGAGGAGTACGCGAGGGTCTGCCGATCCCGCGGGCAGGCGGCGGAAGTCGTCATGGACCTGCCGAGCGACGCCTACTGGGTGATCGTGCGGCAGCCAACCGGAGGCTGACGGGGCCGCGGACCCCCGCCGGGTCCGGCGTTCAGTCCTCGCCGCGCCGGGGCGGCGGGAGGTGGCCCGCGCCGACCGTCCGCGACCAGGCGGGGGTCGTGCCGGTGAGTCGGCAGAGCGCCAGGTAGAGCGGGATGGGCGGGGTGTACGGCGCGTCACCGTCGGGGCAGTGCAGCAGGGTCGGCGCGGAGTCCGTCTCGGGGAGCAGCGCGCCCGGCGAGTAGTACGACGGCATCGGCCACTCCAGAGCGATGTCCGAGCCGGCCGGGACCACCCACCACCACAGGCCCTCGTCGGCGTAGACGCAGCCGACGCGGGGGAGCCGGGTCATGATCCGGTGCGAGAAGTTCTCCGGGATGCCGACCGCGTCGCAGCCCAACTGGGTGCGCATGCCCGGCGGCAGCTCCAGGCGCCGGGGCGGCGGCACGCTCTGCCGGGACCGGGAGAGCCGTGTCAGCGTGTCCATGCTCAGCCGTCGCGATGTGAGTGTGCGCAAGTTCAGGCCCCGCTTCCCAGGTCGTGCGACGTCCGCGCCGGAAGTTCCGCCCAGACGGTGAGTCCGGTGCCGGTCTCCGCCTCCAGCGCTCCCCACGCGGTGGAGAGGGCGGCGACGAGCAGCAGGCCCCTGCCGTGCTCCTCGGCGGGCCGCCCCTCGGCCGGGCACGGAGCGGCGCCGGCGTGCCCCTCGTCCCGTACGGCTATCCGCAGGCAGTCGCCGTCGCGGAGGCTGCGCAGCTCGCAGGTGATGCTGCGGCTCGTGGTGTGCACGATCGCGTTGGTCACCAGCTCGGAGACGACCAGGTCGGCCGCCTCGCGGGTGTCCGCGCACACCGGCCAGCCCGCCAGCCGCTCGCGGGTCAGTCTGCGGGCCTCGGAGGCCGAGCGGGGGTGGGCTGCCAGGTCGAAGCTGCAACAGCGTTCGACGGCGGCGTCCAGCGGGGCGGCGGGAGCTAAGGGGGCGGGCGGAGTCACGACAGCCACTATCGTCCTGCCGCAGACACTTGGCAAGGGTCACTCTGAAAAGTTCACAGTGCAGTGTCCTCCGGACGTCGCGCATGGCACACTGCTCGCTAACAGCTCGTCAGCGGGAGGTCGACGTGAGCGAACCGCGGTCCGCACCGACCGTCGGCCAGGTAGTGCTGGGCAGACGCCTGCAGGACCTGCGCGAGGGCGCGGGACTGAAGAGGGAGGAGGCGGCGCGCGTACTGCGGGTCGCCCCCGCCACCGTGCGCCGCATGGAGACCGCCGAGGTCGCCCTCAAGATCCCGTACCTCCACCTCCTGCTGAAGGCGTACGGCGTCGGCGACGAGGAGGCGGAAGCCTTCATCGCCCTCGCCGAGGAGTCCAACCGCCCCGGCTGGTGGCAGCGCTACCACGACATCCTGCCCGGCTGGTTCAGCATGTACGTCAGCCTGGAGGGCGCCGCGACCCTCCTGCGCTCGTACGAACCGCACTTCGTCCCCGGACTCCTGCAGACCGAGGAGTACGCGCGGGCCGTCCTGGTCTCCGGAGCGGTCGGCCAGACCAGCCCGGACGACATCGAACGCCACGTCGCCCTGCGGATGCAGCGGCAGGAGCTGCTGGAGCGCGAGGACGCTCCCCGGCTCTGGGTGGTGATGGACGAGACGGCGGTGCGCAGGCCCGTCGCCGAATCAGCCGTGATGCGGGCCCAGATCGACAGGCTGCTGGAAGTCGCCGAACGGCCGCACATCACCCTGCAGATCTCCGAGTTCGCGTCCGGACCCCACCCGGGCACCTACGGGCCGTTCGTCCTCTTCCGGTTCGGCGAACCCGAACTCCCGGACATGGTCTACAGCGAGTACCTGACCGGCGCCGTCTACCTCGACGCCCGCGCCGAGGTGGTCACGTACCTGGAGGTCATGGACCGCATGGCGGCGCATGCGGCGACAGCACATCGCACAAAGGAAATCCTCAAGGATCTCCGCAAGGAGCACTAATGGACCGGTCCCCGATATACAGCGGTATGCCCGCCCGCGAACTCGGTACCGCCGGCTGGCGCAAGCCGTGGAGCGGCGGCAACGGCGGCAACTGCGTGGAGGCCATGAGGCTGGACGACGGGCGCGTCGCGGTGCGCCAGTCCGCCGACCCGGACGGGCCCGCGCTCATCTACACCCACGGCGAGATCAGCGCGTTCATCCAGGGCGCCAAGACCGGCAAGGCCGACTTCCTCATCTCCTGACCCCGCATCCTTCCCGCCCCCACGGGCCCTCGTGCGCCACCCACCGTCGTGAACCGGCCAGGTGCCCGAGGGCCCTTGCCGTCCCCGGGCCGAACACGTGTACTCGGCTCCCGCGGAACCGGCCCAGCCGTCGGCCCCGCTCCGACCTCCGATCCTCGTCCTCAGGGAGCGTGCATGACCGGGCAGGAACAGACCTCCTTCTACATCGACACCACGAAGCCGCACCCGGCCCGCATGTACGACTGGTTCCTCGGAGGCAAGGACAACTACCCCGTGGACGAGGAGATGGCCCGCCAGCTCCTCGCCGTCGACGCCCGCGGCCGGGACATGGCCAGAACCAACCGGGCGTTCATGCACCGCTCCACGCGGTGGCTGGCCGGGCCCGGCGGCATGCGCCAGTACCTCGACATCGGCACCGGCATCCCCACTGAGCCCAACCTCCACCAGCTCGCCCAGCAGACGGCGCCCGACTCGCGGATCGTCTACACCGACAACGACCCGATCGTCCTGCGCCACGCCGAGGCCCTGCTCCGCTCCACGCCCGAGGGCGTGACCGAGTACCTCCAGGCCGACGCCCGGGAGCCGCGGAGCATCATCGAACAGGCCGCCGAGGTCCTCGACTTCTCCCGCCCGATCGCCCTCTCCCTCAACGCCCTCCTCCACTTCGTCTCGGACGAGGACGGCGCCTACGAGCTGGTACGCGACCTCGTGGCGCCGCTCGCCCCCGGCAGCCACCTCGTCGTCTCGCACGTCGCCTCCGACTTCGACCCCGAGGGCGCCGAGAAGGCCCGCCTGCTCTACGCCCGGCGCGGCCTGACCCTCGCCCCGCGCGACCGCGAGCAGTTCAGCCGCTTCTTCGACGGGCTGGAGCTGGTCGAGCCGGGCATCTCCCTGGCCGCCGAATGGCGCCCGGAACTCGGCGAGGCCGTGCCGGTGACCGGCGACGCCCCGATCCCCGGCTGGGTCGCGGTGGCCCGCAAGCCCTGACGCGCCGTACGGGACGAGAAGGCGGGACCTCCTGCGCGGAAGCCCGCCTCCTCGCGGTCCCCCGTGGGCCTCAGCCCAGCGGGGCCGCGGCGAAGCAGGCGCAGGCGGCCGCGCAGGCGGCATCGCGCCCGGGCGCGGCCCGGGAAGGGCCGTACGGGCCCGTACCGGGCGCGCGCCCGCCGTGGGCCGGGCCGTGGGGGCAGGATGGACCCGTGCGCTTCGAACCGATCAGCCGGGACCGCCTCGCCGACCGCCTCGCCGCCCGCGTGGACACCCTGACCCCCGCCGAGGGCGCCACCCGCGCCCGGGTCGGCGTCGACGCCGCCGCGGCCGCCCGGCCCGGGGAGCTCGCCGCGGAACTCGCCGAACGGCTGCGCGCCCGAGGCCGGCCGGTCCTCACCGTCGACACCCACGGCTTCCTGCGCCCCGCCTCCCTGCGCTACGAGTACGGGCACCACGACCCGGACAGCTACCGCGAGAGCTGGTTCGACGAAGGCGCCCTGTGGCGCGAGGTGTTCGGCCCGCTCGACCCCGGCGGCAGCGGCGCGGTCCTGCCCGACCTCTGGGACCCCGCCACCGACCGGGCCACCCGCAGCCCGCGCCGCGAACTGCCCCCGGGCGGCGTCCTGCTGCTGCACGGGCCGATGCTGCTGGGCCGCTGGTTCCCCTTCGACCTCACCGTCCACCTCCACCTGACCCCCGCCGCCCTGCGCCGCCGCACCCCCGACGAGGAGCAGTGGACGCTGCCCGCCCTCGCCCGCTACGCCGAGGAGGCCGAGCCGGCGGCCACCGCCGACGTCGTGGTCCGGCTGGACGACCCGGCCCGCCCGGCCTGGACCGGCTGACCCGCCGCCGGGACCGGCCGCGGCCGCGGAGGCCGGCCGGGCGTCGCCGCGTACGTACGCCGACGCGCGGGAGCACGCCAATTCCCTTGCCGCGTCCGCCCGGGCGCCCCAGACTGAGAGCCATGACCCGGACCACCGAACCGCCCACCGCCAGGCAGCGCCCGCGCCTCGATCACCTGGTGCTGTGGGTGGCCGACCCGACCGCCTCGGCCCTCTTCTACGAGTCCACCCTCGCCGCCCAGCCCGTCCGCCTCGCCGAATTCACCGCGGGTGAGGTCCCCTTCCCCTCGGCACGCCTCAACGACGAGACCATCCTCGACCTGATGCCCCTCACCATGGCCCCGCGCACCGAGGTCTTCCCCGGCGCCCACGCCGGGTCGGGGCACCCCTTGAACCACTTCTGCGTCGCCCTCACCGGAACGGAGTTCGACGCGCTCGCGGCCCGGCTGGAGGAGCTCGGCGCGCCCGTCTCCAAGACCGGCCGCGGCTCGTTCGGCGCCCGGGGCGCGGCCACCCGCAGCTTCTACTTCGGCGACCCGGACGGCAACGTGATCGAGGCCCGTCACTACGACGGGGAGCCCGGCGCCGCCGGCCTCCCCGGCGAGGACGACGGCGCCTGAGCCTGGCCGGGGAGGCCGCTGGCCGGGGCCGGCACCGGCGGCGCGGCCTCCCCGGCGGGCCGCGCCCCGGCGGCCGGGGGCGTCGCGGCTCCGCCGCGGGCCCCGGTGAGCGCCGTGAACAGGGTGAGCGCGGTGAGCGGCAGCAGCAGGGCCGCCGCGAGCAGGTTGAGCACGCCGTACCCGGCTCCGGCCACCACCAGCCCGGCCGCCGCCCCGCCGATCCCGGCCGCCGCGTTCATCGTCAGGTCGGAGAGTCCCTGGACCGCCGGGCGTGCCGCCTGCGGGACGGCGTCGGTGAGCAGCGCGGAACCCGCCACCAGCCCGGCCGACCAGCCGAGCCCCAGCACGAACAGCCCGGCCGCCGTCCGCCCGTGACTCGCGCCCGCCGTCCCGGCGAGCAGGGCCGCGCAGCCCAGCAGGGCCACGCAGAGCCCGATCACCGGCAGCCGGCCCCGGTCCGCCAGCCGGCCCATCAGCGGCGAGAACGCGTACATCCCCGCGATGTGACCGCTGATCACCAGGCCGATCAGTTCGATCGCGGCGCCGTGGTGGCCGAGTGCCACCGGGGTCATCGACATCACCGAGACCATCACGGTGTGGCTGATCGCGATGGTGGCCAGTGCCAGCCGCGCCCGGGGCGAGGCCCGCACGGCGGCGGCCGCCGCCCGGAACGACCGGCCCTTCGGCGTCCGGTCGGCGTCCGGGTCCAGCGCACGCGCCGTCAGCAGCGGGTCGGGCCGCAGCAGGACCGCGACCAGCACGGCGGCGGCCAGGAAGACGATCCCCGCCCAGAGGAACGGGCCCGCCGCCTCCGGCACCCCAAGCCCGCGCACGCTGCGCCCCGCCGGTGCCGCCAGGTTGGGGCCGAGCACCGCGCCGATCGTGGTCGCCCAGACGACCAGGGAGATCGCCCTGCCCCGCCGCTCGGGCTCGGCGAGGTCGGCGGCGGCGAACCGGGACTGGAGATTGGCGCAGGAGGAGGCGCCGAAGGCCGCCATACCGACCAGCAGCAGCGCGAAGTGGTCCAGGACGGCGCCCGCCACCACCACTCCGGCACCGGCCGCGCCGACGAGATAGCCGAGCACCAGCCCCGGTCTGCGGCCGCGCGCGGTCATCAGCGCGGCCAGCGGGACGGAGAGCAGGGCGGTGCCCGCCACCGTGGCCGTCGGCGCCAGTCCCGCCACCGCCTCCGTACCGCCGACCTGGCGGGCTAGCAGCGGGGAGAGCGCCACCCCGACGGCGACCCCGAGCCCGCCGAGGATCTGCCCGGCCACCAGCACCCGGGCCACCCGGCGCCGCAGCGCCACCAGTTCCTCGGGGCGGACGGGAGGGGCGGCGGACTCAGGGCGGTGCGGCCCGGGAGCGGGCCGGTCGGATATCTCCACCGCAGCAGTGTGGCAGCGCCTTTGGCGGGCCGGAACGGGGTGTCCTCCAGCATTCCCCGGCCCTGCCGGGCGTCCCCGGCGGCGGACGCCCTGCTCGCGCTCTCAGAACAGCGGTGCCGGCAGCACCCCCTCCAGGGCGAGCAGGCGGCGCTTGGTCTCGGTGCCGCCGCTGAAACCGCCGAGGCCGCCGTCGCTCTCCACCACCCGGTGGCAGGGGACCACGACCGGCAGCGGGTTGGCGCCCATCGCCATGCCGACCGCCTGGGCCCCGCCCGGGCGGCCGCAGCGCCGGGCCAGCTCGCCGTACCCGGTGACGCTGCCGAAGGGGGCCGTGGTGGCGAGCAGCCGCAGGACCTCCTGGGTGAAGCCCTCGGTCAGCGACCAGTCGAGGTCGAGCCGGAAGGAGTGGGTCCGTCCGGCGAAGTACCCCGCCAGCTGCTCGCGCGCGGCCGCCAGCGACGGGGCGTCCGGCGCCTCGGTGGGAGCGGCGCCCAGGTGGGCGGCGAGGCGGTCGAGGGTCCGCCCGAGGGCGGCTCCCCGGGCGTGGAAGGCCACGTGGAGCAGGCCGCGGTCGGTCGCGGCGAGCAGGAGCGGGCCGACCGGGGTGTCGAGCACCGTCCAGTCGGCCCGCCGTGCGGTCGGGTCCCGGGAGTCGTCGGTCACGCGGCCCACCGTACGGGCGCCCGCCGACAGTCACCGTCCTTCCGGGAAGAAACCGGGAGGGAGCGCGGTCAGCCGATCGCGTCCTTCACGGTGTCCGGGAAGTTGGTGATGATCCCGTCCACCCCGGCGTCGTTCACCCGGCGGGCGGTGGCGGCGTCGTTGACGGTCCAGGTGTAGACCTGCAGCCGCTTGCCGTGCGGTCCCTTGAGGGCCTGGACGGCGTCCACGTAGGAGTCGGTGACGTCCGAGTGGGTGGGGTTGATCTGGTCGGCGAAGGCGGCGTACGCGGGCAGCTCGGACTGGGCCGGGGTGCCGAGGAAGCCCGTCTTCACGTCGGGCCGCAGCTGGTGGACGCGGCGGACCGCGTCGGCGCCGAAGCTCTGCACGACCAGGCGGTCCCGCACGTGGCCCCGGTCCAGCCAGCCCGCCCGCCGCAGCGCGGTCAGCGTCTGCCGCTCGATGCCCGGGTACAGCTCGGGTGCCTTCAGCTCCAGCAGGAGGTTCAGGCGGTGGCGGCTCATCCGCTTCAGGAACTGGTCGAGGGTGGGCACCTTGGCGCCCTCGAACTCCGGGCCGAACCAGCTGCCCGCGTCCAGCCGTGCGATCTCCCGGGAGGTGAAGTCCTTGACGTCCCACGGCGCGCGGTCGGGGAAGACCTCCTCGACGTCCGTGGTGCGGGCGAGGGTCGTGTCGTGCAGCACCACCAGGACCCCGTCCTTGGTGCGCTGCACGTCGTTCTCGACCCAGCGCACACCCAGCTCGCGCGCCTTGTCGACGCCCGCGAGCGTGTTCTCGGGGGCGTAGCCGGAGGCGCCGCGGTGGGCCACCAGCACGGGCCTGCCGTCCGTGCCGGCGACGGGGCGGACCGAGGAGCGGGGGCTCGCCGCGGCCTGGGAGGCGGCCTGGGCGCCGGCGGGGGTGGTGGCGGACGCGGCGCGGGCGGGGACGACGAGCGCGGTGCCTGCCAGCAGCAGAGCGGCCGTGAGGGAGAGGGGGCGAGCGAACACGGGGGGTCTCCTCACTCAAAGTGATCGTTGACCGCTCGAGAGTGACAGGCGGGGGCCAATTGCGGGCAGGTGCGGGATGGCCACACGTTGAACAAAGTTGTTCGTCTCGGTGCGGTGACGCGATGAAGGTGTGTCGGAGCTGCGTTTCTTTGCCGCAAAATCGGTCGTACGTTCGCGGTGCGTCATACTCTCTGCCGCAAGTACGGCACGGCCGCCGCCTGGGACTACGCGGGGGAACGCGCTCGACCGGGGGGTCGTGCCGGACGGTCGGGACCAGGGCGCATGATGGCGCGAACACTTCGCCGCGCAGCCGCCGCGCGGAGTGGACAGGAACCGGAAGGATCTCCACGGGGGAGGAAAGGCAGACCGGTATGCAGGGGACGGTCGACGAATTCAGCTACGGCCTGGTGACGCCGGTGGTGGCGTACCTGATGGCCTGCCTGGGCGGGGCGCTCGGGCTGCGCTGCACCACCAGGTCGCTGCTGGTGACCCGGACCTGGCGGCCGGGATGGCTCGCGCTGGGGACCGGAGCCATCGGCTCCGGTATATGGACCATGCACTTCATCGCCATGATGGGCTTCTCCGTCACCGGGACCCCGGTCCGCTACGACGTGCCGACGACCTTCGCCAGTCTGGGTGTCGCCATCGTCATGGTGGGGATCGGGATCTTCGTCGTGGGCTATCGAGGCGCCACCGGCTCCGCCCTGTTCACGGGCGGCACCATCACCGGTCTGGGCATTGCCTCCATGCACTATCTGGGAATGGCCGGAATGCGTCTCAACGGTAGCCTGGAGTACTCGATTCCGCTTGTGACGCTCTCCGTCCTCATCGCCGTGGTCGCCGCCACGGCCTCCCTCTGGGCGGCTGTCCAGGTCCGCGGATTCCGCTGGAGCATCGTCGCCTCCCTGCTCATGGGGGTGGGCGTGAGCGGCATGCACTACGTCGGGATGGCCGCCGCCTCGGTCCACCTGCACCCCGTCGCCGACACCGCGGGCGATCCGCCCGGACGGCTGATCGGCCCCCTCATGATCGGCCCGCTGCTCTTCCTGCTGCTGGCCGGCGTCGTGGTGGTGCTGGACCCCCGCATGGTCAGCGGCGCGACGGCCCCGGGCCCCCCGCCGCCGCCCGGCTACCGGGTCCCGGTCCGCGACAGCTACCGCCTCCCGCTCGAGGAGGACCACCGCGCGGTGCCGTGCGCCGGCTCCGGGCGCCCGGGCCGCGGCGCCCGCGACCGCCACCCCGCCCGGTCCCCGGCCCGCCTCGCGACCCGGCGCAGGACCGGTCCGCACGCCGGGCAGCGGCGCTGACGCCGACGGTTGTCGGTGGCTGGTCGTACGGTGGATTCCATGCGGCCTGTATCGAAGATCGAACGCACGGTGGCGCCCTTCGAGGTCGTCAGCCCCTACCAGCCCAGCGGCGACCAGCCCGCAGCCATCGCCGACCTGGACCGCCGGGTCCGGGCCGGTGAGCAGGACGTCGTCCTGCTCGGCGCCACCGGCACCGGCAAGTCCGCCACCACCGCCTGGATGATCGAGAAGCTCCAGCGCCCCACCCTGGTGATGGCCCCCAACAAGACCCTCGCCGCCCAGCTCGCCAACGAGTTCCGCGAACTCCTCCCGAACAACGCGGTCGAGTACTTCGTCTCCTACTACGACTACTACCAGCCCGAGGCGTACGTCCCGCAGTCGGACACCTACATCGAAAAGGACTCCTCGATCAACGAGGAGGTCGAGCGGCTGCGCCACTCCGCGACCAACTCCCTCCTCACCCGCCGGGACGTCGTGGTGGTCGCCTCCGTCTCCTGCATCTACGGCCTCGGCACGCCGCAGGAGTACGTCGACCGGATGGTCCCCCTCAAGGTCGGCGAGGAGATCGACCGGGACGCCCTGCTGCGCCGCTTCGTCGAGATCCAGTACGCCCGCAACGACCTCGCCTTCACCCGCGGCACCTTCCGCGTCCGCGGCGACACCATCGAGATCTTCCCGGTCTACGAGGAGCTCGCCGTCCGCATCGAGATGTTCGGCGACGAGATCGAGGCGCTCACCACCCTCCACCCGCTCACCGGCGAGATCATCAGCGACGAGCAGCAGCTCTACGTCTTCCCCGCCTCGCACTACGTCGCGGGCCCCGAGCGCATGGAGCGCGCGGTCAACGACATCGAGAAGGAGCTGGAGGAGCGCCTCGCCGTCCTGGAGAAGCAGGGCAAGCTGCTGGAGGCCCAGCGGCTGCGGATGCGCACCACCTACGACATCGAGATGCTCCGCCAGATCGGCTCCTGCTCCGGCGTGGAGAACTACTCGATGCACTTCGACGGCCGTGGGCCCGGCACCCCGCCGCACACCCTCCTCGACTACTTCCCCGAGGACTTCCTGCTGGTCATCGACGAGTCGCACGTCACCGTCCCGCAGATCGGCGCGATGCACGAGGGCGACGCCTCCCGGAAGCGGACCCTGGTCGACCACGGTTTCCGGCTGCCCTCCGCCCTGGACAACCGCCCCCTGAAGTGGGAGGAGTTCCAGGAGCGGGTCGGCCAGACGGTCTACCTCTCGGCGACCCCGGGGAACTACGAGCTCTCCCGCTCCGACGGCTTCGTCGAGCAGATCATCCGCCCGACCGGTCTCGTCGACCCGGAGGTCGTCGTCAAGCCCACCGAGGGCCAGATCGACGACCTGGTGCACGAGATCCGCACCCGCACCGAGAAGGACGAGCGGATCCTGGTCACCACCCTCACCAAGAAGATGGCCGAGGACCTCACCGACTACTTCCTCGAACTCGGCATCCAGGTCCGCTACCTCCACAGCGACGTCGACACCCTGCGCCGCGTCGAGCTCCTGCGCGAACTGCGCGCCGGCGAGTACGACGTCCTGGTCGGCATCAACCTCCTCCGCGAGGGCCTCGACCTGCCGGAGGTCTCCCTGGTCGCCATCCTCGACGCCGACAAGGAGGGCTTCCTGCGCTCGGGCACCTCCCTGATCCAGACCATCGGCCGCGCCGCGCGCAACGTCTCGGGCCAGGTCCACATGTACGCGGACCGGATCACCCCGGCGATGGAGAAGGCCATCGACGAGACCAACCGGCGCCGCGAGAAGCAGATCGCCTACAACACCGAGCGCGGCCTCGACCCTCAGCCGCTCCGCAAGAAGATCAACGACATCGTCGCCACCATCGCCCGCGAGGACGTCGACACCGAGGCCCTCCTCGGCACCGGCTACCGCCAGTCCAAGGACGGCAAGGCCAAGGCGCCGGTCCCGGAGCTCGGCGGCGGGTACCAGGCGCCGACGGCGGCCAAGGGCGGCAAGAAGGCGGCCAAGGGAGCAACCACGCCCACCGACCGCCCGGCGGCCGAGCTGGCCGGGCAGATCGAGGAGATGACCAACCGGATGCGGGCCGCCGCGGCCGACCTCCAGTTCGAGGTCGCCGCCCGGCTGCGCGACGAGGTCGGCGAGATGAAGAAGGAACTGCGGCAGATGAAGGAGGCCGGCCTCGCCTGAGGCGGGCCGCCCCCGCGACGGCCACGGTGTCGGGGGAGGAGTACGGGACGGGCGTGGCGCGCCTCGCCCGTCCCCGCCCGGCGGTGTGTTGCAAGACCGACACAATGCGTGGCCGGGGGGTGCGGGGGCCGCCTGCCCGGTGCGTAGGGTTCGACGTGGCGGCCGTCCGGACCGGCGGTCGGGGATTGCGTAGGAATGGGGACACGCGTGACGGTCAATCTGAACAAGGGCCAGGGCATCAGCCTGGAGAAGAAGGACGGGGGAGTCCTCTCCGCGGTGCGCATGGGACTCGGCTGGCAGGCGGCCCCCCGCCGCGGCCTGTTCGGCAGCCGCACCCGGGAGATCGATCTCGACGCCTCCGCGGTGCTCTTCGCCGACAAGCAGCCGGTCGACGTGGTGTTCTTCCGCCACCTCGTCAGCGACGACGGCTCGGTGCGCCACACGGGTGACAACCTCGTCGGCGGCGCCGGCCAGGGCGGCGACGACGAGTCGGTCCTGGTCGACCTCCAGCGGGTGCCGGTCCACATCGACCAGATCGTCTTCACGGTGAACTCCTTCACCGGGCAGACCTTCCAGGAGGTGCAGAACGCCTTCTGCCGCCTGGTGGACGAGACCAACGGCCAGGAGCTGGCCCGCTACACCCTCGACGGCGGCGGCCAGTACACCGCCCAGATCATGGCCAAGGTCCACCGGGCCGACGGCGGCTGGCGGATGACCGCCCTCGGCTCCCCGGCCAACGGCCGGACCTTCCAGGACCTGATGCCCTCGGTCCTGCCGCTCCTCTGACCCGAGGCACCACCGAGCGCGTCACGGCGGCTCCGGCCCGGCTCCCGCGGGGAGCGCCCGGCCGGCCGCCGCCGGGACGCGGGCGGAGGCGGAGCCCCACCGCGGGCTCCGCCTCTCGCGCCGTACCCGCATCGCCGGACGCCGCGCCGGACCTCGCGGCACCGCACTCCGTACCACCGCACACCCGCACCACAGGACACGCACCGCGCACACCGCACGGCCGAGGACCGGCAGCGCCCGGCACAGCAGGGGGACAGGGGACGATGACGGCTGAGCTGGCCCGAGGGCAGAACCAGGCCGTGCCGTGGACCCGGCTGGAGATCGCCGTGGCGGCCGACGGGGCGCTGGTACTCGGCGCGCTCCTGGTCGGCGAGGGGGAGACCGCTCTGGGCGGTACGGAGGCGGTCGCCCTGCCCGGCACACCGCCGCTGCCCGGCCTCGCCCCACCGGGACCGCCCGCCCCCGAGCACCGCCTCGCCGTCGACCTCGCCGCCCTGCCCGGCGCCGCGACCCGCGTCGAGCTGTTCCTCGCCCTGCCCGCCGGACCCGGCGCCCCGGCCCGGTTCGGCGCCCTTGCGGCCCCGCGCGTGCTCCTCATGGGGCCCGGGGGAGAGGCGACGGCCCGCTTCGAGGTCACCGGCCTCACCGAGGAGACGGCGGTCGTCGCGGTCGAGCTCTACCGCAGGAACGGCGCCTGGAAGATCCGCGCCGTCGGCCAGGGCCACCAGGGCGGCCTGCCCGCCCTCTTCGCCGACCGCGGGATCGCCCCGGAGGCCGCCCACCGCCTCGCCGCGACGCTCGGCCCCCGCCCCGCCGTCCCGGCGCCCGCCCCGCCCCGGGAGGCCCCGGCCGCGCCCGGCCCCGCGACGCCGCCCCCTCCCGCCCAGCCCGGCGCACCGGACCCCGCACCCTCCGCCGGCCCCGTGGACTACACCCACCCGCGCCGCGGCCGGCCCGCCGCCCCGGCCGGAGACCGTCCGCACCCGGCGCCCGGGCCTTCCGCCCCGGCGCCGCCCGCCGGGGGACCGGCCGCGCCGGTGGCCGGGGACGCCTCCGGCTGGAGCATGGAGGAGCGGCTCCACAACCAGGTCTGGGGCATGTTCGAGGACCTGGCCCGCGCCGTGGCGGCGTACCGCGGCGCCGTGGAGTTCGCCGAGGACCGCCGCGAGCGGGAGGTGGACGCCGTCCTGGACGACCCCCGAGCCCGTACCGGCCAGGGGGCGGCGGACGCCCGCGCGATGGCCTCCGAGCGATACGAGACGCTGGTCGCCCGCGCCCAGGAGGCGCTCGACCGCGACCTCGCCCAGCTCACCGCCGAGTCCCGCGTGGTCGAACCCGCGCTGCCCCGGGCCCTGGCCGGCTGGGACAGCCCGGTCTGGCACGCGTACCGGCCGCCGGCCCAGCCGCCGTTCGCCCTGCGCCTCGGTGAGCTGCGGCTGCCCGAGGCGCCGGAGCTGCGCATCCCGATGCTGGTACGGCTCCCGCTGGAGCGCGGGCTGTGGGTCGACGCCGGGCGGCTCCAGGACGGGGACGGCGAGTCCCGGCCCGCCGGGCTGCGTGCGCTCGCCGCCGAGTCCGCCGCGCAGCACACCGCCCGGCTGCTGGCGGTGCACCCACCGGGTGCCCTCACCGTCCACCTGCTGGACCCGGCGGGCTCCGGCGCTGCCGCCTTCGCGGGGCTGCGCGGCGCGGGACTGCTGGCGCCCCCGGCGCCCGCCGGTGCGGCCGGGGTCGACGAGGTGCTGGAGCGGCTCACCCGGCGGGTCGACCTGGTGCAGATGGCGGTCCGCGGCGGTGCCCGCGACGCGCTGCCGCCCGGCCTCGACACCGCCGAGCAGCTCCTGGTCGTCCACGACTTCCCGCACGGCTTCGACGACCGGGCGGTGACCCGGCTGCGGTACCTGGCCGACGAGGGCCCCGCCGTCGGCGTCCACCTGCTGCTCGTCGCCGACCGCGAGGACGCCGCCGCGTACGGGCCGCTGCTGGACCCGCTCTGGCGCGGGCTGCTGCGGATCACGCCGCTGCCCGACGGCCATCTGGCCGACCCCTGGGTCCAGCACGTCTGGACGTACGAACCGGCCCTTGTGCCGGCGGGCAGTGGTGTGCTGGCAGCCGTGATCTCCGCCGCCGCACGGGCGCGGCGCGGGTCCGCCTGACACCCCTGCGCGACGGGCGGCCCGATGCTGCCGTGAGCTGCGCGTTTGGTGATCGTTTAGGCCCGTCTTTACCAACCGTTGGCAATTCGCGTAGGCTTCCCGGTGCGGAGGGGAGTACTCCTGGCGCGGCGAGCCCGTCAATACGGATCGGTACGGATTTTCCGGCCCGATCCCGGGCCGTCGGTCCGATGACCGCGCGCCCCGCGCGATTCCTCGGGTGGAAGAGACCTCCGGCAGCGATGACGCTGAGAGATGCCGTTACGTACTGCCGGAGGCGCAGTGGAAGTTTCCGTGACCCTATGGGTCCTCACCATCGTCGGTCTGCTCGTCCTGATCGGCGCAGACTTCTTCATCGGGCGCAAGCCCCATGACGTGTCCATCAAGGAAGCCGGGATCTGGACCATCGTCTGGATCATCCTCGCCGCGTTGTTCGGCGTGGGCCTGCTCCTGTTCGGAGGCGGGCAGCAGTCCGGTGAGTTCTTCGCCGGTTACATCACCGAGAAGTCGTTGAGCGTCGACAACCTCTTCGTCTTCGTGCTGATCATGGCGAAGTTCTCGGTCCCCTCGCAGTACCAGCAGCGCGTGCTGCTGATCGGTGTGCTGATCGCCCTGGTCCTGCGCGCGATCTTCATCGCGGCGGGCGCGGCGATCATCGCCAACTTCTCGTGGGTCTTCTACATCTTCGGCGCGTTCCTGATCTACACCGCCTGGAAGCTCATCCAGGAGGCCAGGGCCGACGAGGAGGACGAGGAGTTCGAGGAGAACCGCCTGCTCAAGGCGGCCGAGCGGCGCTTCGGCGTGGCCGACCGCTACCACGGCACCAAGCTGTTCATCGAGAAGAACGGCAAGAAGATCATGACGCCGATGCTGGTCGTCATGCTGGCCATCGGCACCACCGACGTCCTCTTCGCCCTCGACTCGATCCCGGCGATCTTCGGCCTGACCCAGGACCCGTACATCGTCTTCACCGCCAACGCCTTCGCCCTGATGGGGCTGCGGCAGCTGTACTTCCTCATCGGCGGTCTGCTCCGCAAGCTGGTCCACCTCAGCTACGGCCTGTCGGTGATCCTCGGCTTCATCGGCGTCAAGCTCGTGCTGCACGCGCTGCACGAGTCGGGCGTCCATGTCCCGGAGATCTCCATCCCGGTCTCGCTGGGCGTGATCTGCGCGGTCCTGGTGGTCACCACGATCACCAGCCTCATCGCCTCGCGGAAGCAGGCGGAGGCCGAGGCCGAGAAGTCCCGCTCCGGCGCCGTCACCGGTCCGTCCGGCGACGAGGACGGCGGCCGCAAGGACGGCGAGAGCTGACGGGTGCGGCGGGCCGTACCGGTCCGCCGTGATAGATGTCGGCCCGAGGCCGCATCAGCCCGCGTCCCCTCCGGGGGGCGCGGGCGCACCCGTTTCCGGAGGACCGCCATGACCCGCCCCGCCCACACCCTCGCCACCGCGCCGATCATGATCCTCAACGGCCCGAACCTGAACCTGCTGGGGCAGCGGCAGCCGGAGATCTACGGTTCCGAGACACTGGCCGACGTCGAACGGCTCTGCGCCGACGAGGCCGCGGCGCTCGGCGGCTCCGTCGACCTGCGGCACTCCAACCACGAGGGTGTCCTGGTCGACTGGATCCACGAGGCGCGCACCGGCGCGGCCGGCCTCGTCATCAACCCGGCCGCCTACTCGCACACCTCCGTCGCCCTGCTCGACGCGCTGAACGCCTGCGACGGGCTGCCCGTGATCGAGGTGCACATCTCCAACATCCACCGGCGCGAGCAGTTCCGGCACCACAGCTACGTCTCGCTGCGCGCCGACGGCGTCATCGCCGGGTGCGGTGTCCAGGGGTACGCCTTCGCGGTGCGGCGGATCGCGACGCTGCTGGCCGACGCGGGGTGAGCCCGGACTCCGGGCACGGCTGAGGGGCGGGACCCGCGACGGGTCCCGCCCCTCGGTGCGTTCGGCCGGCGGGCCGGCCGGTCAGCCGCGTCCGCCCCCGCCGCCGGTCACCAGCCCCGCTCCCGCCAGGCCGGGAGCTGCGGGCGCTCGGCGCCGAGGGTGGTGTCCGCGCCGTGGCCCGGGTAGACCCAGGTCTCGTCCGGCAGCTCCGCGAAGATCTTGGTCTCCACGTCCTCCAGCAGCCGGGCGAAGGCCTCCGGGTCCTGGTGGGTGTTGCCCACGCCGCCGGGAAAGAGGCAGTCCCCGGTGAAGACGTGCGGGTGGCCGTGCGGGTCGTCGTAGACGAGGGCGACCGAGCCCGGGGTGTGGCCGACGAGGTGGCGCACGGTCAGCTCCACCCGACCGACCCGTACCGTGTCGCCGTCGTCCAGCAGCACGTCGGTGGGGACCGGGATGCCCTCCGCGTCGTACCGCCCGGCCTGGGTGCGGGCCCCCGTCGCGGCCACCACCTCGGCCAGCGCCTGCCAGTGGTCGCCGTGGCGGTGCGTGGTGACCACGGAGGCGACCGAGTCCCGGCCGATCAGCCGCAGCAGGGTCTCGGGCTCCGCCGCCGCGTCGATCAGGAGCTGCTCGCCGGTGGCCCGGCAGCGCAGCAGGTAGGCGTTGTTGTCCATGGCGCCCACGGCGACCTTGGAGATCATCAGGCCGGTCAGTTCGTGCACGTCGGCGGGTCCGCCGACCTTCACCGCTCCGCTGTACGTCATGGCCGTCACCCTACCGACGGGGGCGCCGGGAGCCGGGGCCCGGCGGGGCTCACAGCGGGGGCAGGGCGGGCAGCGCGCCGCCGTCGGTCTTGAGGCCGTCGGGGGCGCGGCGTCCGGCGAGCCAGCCCAGCAGGTCGGCCGGGGGGCCCGAGACGGTGAGCGGCTCCTCTCCGGGGCTCGCGGCGCGGCCGCTGGTGAGGACGGGGGAGCCCTCCGGGCGGAGCAGCAGCGGGGGGACGTCGGGGTGGCCGGTGAAGCGGTCGGCGAGAAAGGCGTTCTCGGCGTCGGTGAACTCGGGGGAGAGGTTCTCCAGCGTCCGCCCCGCGCCGAGGTCGACCTGGTGCAGCTCGACCTCGACCAGCCGCCGGAAGGGGATGCGCCCGAGCCGGTCGGTGACGCCGTTGCGCAGCTCCACCACGGCGTCCCAGTCGGTGACCTCCGACAGGGCGGTGGCGAGCTTGGCGCCGCTCGCCCGGACGTCCTCGGCCAGGGCGTCGGCGGGCTGGGCGGCCCCGGCCTCGATGTCGGCGTCGCGGGCCTCGGCGCTCGCGTACATGGGGCGGCCCGCCAGGACGTTGAGCAGGGCGTCGGCGTTGCGGGCGAGGTGGCTGAGGACATGGCCGCGGGTCCAGCCCGGCAGCAGCGACGGCTCGGCCAGCGCCGCGTCGTCCAGCGTGCCCGCCACGGTCAGCAGCCGCGCCGTGGCCTGGTCCAGCGTTGTGAGATCGCGCACAGGATCAGTCATGGGACGACCCTAGTGGCAGGGGGTCGGGCCACTCGTTCGGGTGAAGGGGACGCCGTCTTCCCGTAAATCGAATGTACGTGCTATACGCTCGGTCTCCGGAAGAGGCATCCTGGATGTAGCCGGGATGCGATCCCCCGACGGTGGCCCGGTGCCGCCCTAGGGCCGAAGCCCACCGCCCCCGATCGCTCATTCCCTCCACCGCTGCCGCGGCGCCCCCGTACTTTGGTCAGGGGGCTCCGCTCCCGCTTCACTCCAGAAAGGTGCGGACCGGCGTGGCCGACCGTCTCATCATCCGTGGTGCCCGCGAGCACAATCTGAGGAATGTCTCGCTCGACCTCCCGCGTGACTCCCTCATCGTCTTCACCGGGCTCTCCGGATCGGGCAAGTCCTCGCTCGCGTTCGACACGATCTTCGCCGAGGGCCAGCGGCGGTACGTCGAGTCCCTCTCGTCGTACGCCCGGCAGTTCCTCGGCCAGATGGACAAGCCCGACGTCGATTTCATCGAGGGCCTCTCGCCCGCGGTCTCCATCGACCAGAAGTCCACCTCGCGGAACCCGCGCTCCACGGTCGGCACCATCACCGAGGTCTACGACTACCTCCGCCTGCTCTTCGCCCGGATCGGCAAGCCGCACTGCCCGGTCTGCTCCCGCCCGATCTCCCGCCAGTCGCCGCAGGCCATCGTGGACAAGGTGCTGGGCCTGCCCGAGGGCAGCCGCTTCCAGGTGCTGTCGCCGCTGGTCCGCGAGCGCAAGGGCGAGTTCGTCGACCTCTTCGCCGACCTCCAGACCAAGGGGTACAGCCGCGCCCGGGTCGACGGCACCACCGTCCAGCTCTCCGAGCCGCCGACGCTGAAGAAGCAGGAGAAGCACACCATCGAGGTGGTCGTCGACCGCCTCACGGTCAAGGAGAGTGCCAAGCGGCGGCTCACCGACTCCGTCGAGACCGCCCTCGGCCTCTCCGGCGGCATGGTCGTGCTCGACTTCGTCGACCTCCCCGAGGGCGACCCCGAGCGTGAGCGGATGTACTCCGAGCACCTCTACTGCCCGTACGACGACCTCTCCTTCGAGGAGCTGGAGCCCCGCTCCTTCTCCTTCAACTCGCCCTTCGGCGCCTGCCCCGACTGCACCGGCATCGGCACCCGCATGGAGGTCGACCCGGAGCTGATCGTCCCGGACGAGGACAAGTCCCTGGACGAGGGCGCCATCCACCCCTGGTCGCACGGGCACACCAAGGAGTACTTCGGCCGACTGGTCGGCGCCCTCGCCGACGCGCTGAACTTCCGCACCGACGTGCCCTTCGCCGCGCTGCCGCAGCGCGCGAAGAAGGCCCTGCTCCAGGGCCACAAGACCCAGATCGAGGTCCGCTACCGCAACCGCTACGGCCGCGAGCGGGTCTACACCACCGCCTTCGAGGGCGCCGTGCCGTTCGTCAAGCGGCGCCACTCCGAGGCGGAGAGCGACTCCAGCCGGGAGCGCTTCGAGGGGTACATGCGCGAGGTGCCCTGTCCGACCTGCGAGGGCACCCGGCTCAAGCCGATCGTGCTGGCGGTCACCGTGATGGGCAAGTCCATCGCCGAGGTCTCCGCCATGTCGATCACCGACTGCGCCGACTTCCTCGACAAGCTCACCCTCTCCGGCCGCGACCGCAAGATCGCCGAACGCGTCCTCAAGGAGGTCAACGAACGCCTCCGCTTCCTGGTCGACGTCGGCCTCGACTACCTCTCCCTCAACCGCCCGGCGGGCTCCCTCTCCGGCGGCGAGGCGCAGCGCATCCGGCTGGCCACCCAGATCGGCTCCGGCCTGGTCGGCGTGCTCTACGTCCTGGACGAGCCCTCCATCGGCCTCCACCAGCGCGACAACCACCGGCTGATCGAGACCCTGGTCCGCCTCCGCGACATGGGCAACACCCTGATCGTCGTGGAGCACGACGAGGACACCATCAAGGTCGCCGACTGGATCGTGGACATCGGCCCGGGCGCCGGTGAGCACGGCGGCAAGGTCGTCCACTCCGGTTCGCTGGACGGGCTGCTCGCCAACAAGGAGTCGATCACCGGCCAGTACCTCGCGGGCAAGCGGTCCATCCCGGTGCCGGAGATCCGCCGCCCGGTCGACCCGGCGCGCAGGCTGACGGTGGTCGGTGCCAAGGAGAACAACCTCCGCGACATCGACGTCTCCTTCCCCCTGGGCGTGCTGACCGCCATCACCGGCGTCTCGGGCTCGGGCAAGTCGACGCTGGTCAACGACATCCTCTACACCCACCTGGCCCGCGAGCTGAACGGCGCCAAGAGCGTCCCCGGCCGCCACACCCGGGTAGAGGGCGACGACCTGGTCGACAAGGTCGTCCACGTCGACCAGTCGCCGATCGGCCGCACCCCCCGCTCCAACCCGGCCACCTACACCGGCGTCTTCGACAACGTCCGCAAGCTCTTCGCCGAGACGATGGAGGCCAAGGTCCGCGGGTACCTCCCCGGCCGCTTCTCCTTCAACGTCAAGGGCGGCCGCTGCGAGAACTGCCACGGCGACGGCACCATCAAGATCGAGATGAACTTCCTGCCCGACGTGTACGTCCCCTGCGAGGTCTGCCACGGGGCGCGCTACAACCGGGAGACCCTGGAGGTCCACTACAAGGGCAAGTCCATCGCCGAGGTGCTGGACATGCCCATCGAGGAGGCCCTCGGCTTCTTCGAGGCCGTCCCCACCATCGCCCGCCACCTCCGCACGCTCAACGAGGTCGGCCTCGGGTACGTCCGCCTCGGCCAGCCCGCGCCGACCCTCTCCGGCGGCGAGGCGCAGCGCGTCAAGCTCGCCAGCGAGCTCCAGAAGCGCTCCACCGGCCGCACGGTCTACGTCCTGGACGAGCCCACCACCGGCCTGCACTTCGAGGACATCAGCAAGCTGATCACCGTCCTCTCCGGCCTGGTCGACAAGGGCAACTCGGTCATCGTCATCGAGCACAACCTCGACGTCATCAAGACCGCCGACTGGGTCGTGGACATGGGCCCCGAGGGCGGCAACGGCGGCGGCCTGGTCGTCGCCGAAGGCACCCCCGAGGAGGTCGCGGGCGTCCCCGCCAGCCACACCGGCAAGTTCCTGCGGGACGTCCTCGGCGCCGACCGGGTCAGCGACGCCTCGGCCGCACCCCGCTCCGGCGGCGCCCGCAAGACGGGGGCCACCCGCAAGGCCGTCGCGGCCAAGGCCGGCACGCAGCAGGCGGCGGCCAAGAAGACCACCGCCAAGAAGACCGCGGCCAAGGCACCCGCGAAGAAGGCACCGCGCGCCGCCAAGTGACGGCCGGGTGACCGGAAACCGCCGCTCCGGCCCGGTCACCGGTCCGACCGCGCAACGCCGCCCGCCGCCCTCGCGTCCTCACCGGCGCGGGGGCGGCGGCGGCCTGCCCGGCCGCCCCGCGGGAAGCGGGGTGAACAGCCGCTAATGTGACATTCATGATCGCGATGGGGAGTACCGCCCGCTCCCTGGCCGGGCGGGCCGGCGCCGCCGCGCGCAAGCCCTACTGGCAGCGCCCCGGCCCCACCTACCTGGTCCGCCGCTGGCCCGACCTCACCGCGACCTGCGTGGCCACGGTCTTCTTCTGGCTCTCCCTGACACCCTCGCTCGTCCCGCGGCCCTGGTACCTCCAAGGGCTCGTCGGCGGCATCAACGCCGCCATCGGCTACGCCCTCGGTGTCACCGTCAGCTGGCTCTTCCGGCTCCTGGTCAAGCGCCGTCCCCGCCCGGCCGTCCGCGCCCACGCCTGGCAGGCGTACTTCGTGATCAGTCCCGTCTGCGCGGTCTGGCTGATCTCCGAGAGCGCCCACATGCAGCGCCAGCTCCGCGCCCTGCAGGGGCTGCCGCCCTCACTGACCTGGCACACCCCGATGATCGTGCTGATCACCGTCGCCCTCTGGGCGGTGCTGCTGCTCCTGGCCCGCGCCGTGCGGCTGGGGGTGAGCCGCCTCATCCGGCTGCTCGGGCGGCTGCTGCCGAGGCCCGCCGCCGTCGGCCTCGGACTGCTCCTGTCCAGCGTGGCCGTCCTCTTCTGCGTCCAGGACCTGGTCTTCGAACGGGGCGTGGTCGACGTCGCCGACCGCATCTCCAAGGCCACCGACGGCGGCACCAAGGAGGGCGTCATCCCACCGGCCTCGCGGCTGGTCTCCGGCGGCCCCGGCTCGTACATCCGCTGGCGCGACCTCGGCTTCCAGGGGCGCAACTTCGCCGGGTCGGTCCTCACCAGCGAGCAGATCAGCGACTGGACCGGGCGGGACGCCGTGGACCCGGTCCGCGTCTACGCCGGTTCGGCCGCCCCGGAGGCCTTCGCCTACGACGAGGACCCCGTCGCCGCCCAGGTCGACCTGGCGATGAAGGAGCTGGAGCGGACCGGCGCCTTCGACCGCGACGTGCTCGCCATCGCCGGGACGACCGGCACCGGATGGGTCAACGCCAACGTCGTGGAACCCCTCGAATACATGCACGACGGCAACACCGCCACGGTCGCCCTCCAGTACTCCTACCTGCCGAGCTGGCTCTCCTTCCTCGTCGACAAGGAGAAGGCCGCGCACGCCACCCGCGAACTGGTCGACGCCGTCCACGCCCGCTGGGCGGCCCTGCCCCCCGACGGCCGCCCCCGCCTCGTCGTCACCGGCGAGAGCCTCGGCACGTACGCCGTCGAAGCCTCGTACGAGCGGCCGGGCGAGCTGCTGGACACCGTCGACGGCGCCCTGCTGCTCGGAGCGCCCAACTTCTCCCCGGTCTCCGAGGACATCCGCGCCCACCGCGACCCGTCCAGCCCCGTCTGGCGCCCGCTCTACGAGGACGGGCGCCACTTCCGCTTCGCCCAGTTCCCCCGCCGCGACCTCGCCCGGCCCGACGGGCCCTGGGAGGAGCCGCGCGTCGTCTACCTCCAGAACGCCTCCGACCCCATCGTCTGGTGGTCCTACGACCTCCTCTTCAAGCGCCCCGAGTGGCTGGACGATCCTCTCGGCCCCGACATCACCCCCGAGATCAACTGGTTCCCCTTCGTCACCTTCTGGCAGACCAGCGTCGACATGGCCGTCAGCTACGGGGTCCAGGCGCCGCACGGCCACCGGTACGGGGCCAACACGGTGGACGGCTGGGCGGCGGTGGTGCCCCGCGAGGGCTGGACCGACGCCGACACGCGCCGCCTGCACGACTTCATCGCCTCCCGGGACACCCCGTACTGACCGGGTGCGGACCGCGGCCGCGAACCCGGGGGCGGGAGGGGGCTCCGGCCGGGCCCGGGCTAGGGTCGTGACCGATCCCGAGCCGTCCACGGAGTCCAGCGGAGGCGCCATGTCCGCCCACCCCCTCACCCGCCGTACCGTCCTGCGGGGCGCGGCCCTCGTCCCGGCCGCCGGGCTGGGCGCGGCGGCCTGCGCGCCGCCGGACGACGGGCGCGCCGAGGGGCCCGCGGAGCCGGTCGAGCTGGGCGGTGCCGATGCCGTGGAGAAGGGCGGCGCGGAGCTCTTCCGCGAGCACCGGGTCGTCGTGAGCCGCGCCGAGGACGGTGCCTACCGGGCCTTCAGCGCCGTCTGCACCCACCGGCAGTGCCCGCTGCACAAGATCGAGGGCACCGTCTCCACCTGTACCTGCCACGGCAGCCGGTTCGACGTCACCACCGGCGAGGTGCTCCAGGGGCCGGCGGTCGCCCCGCTCACCGAACTCGACGTCTCGGCCGAGGGCGGCCGGCTGGTGGCCCGGCCCAGGCCCGCCTGACCCCGGCCGCCGCGTCCCGGCCCGTCACTGCGGGTCACGACGGAGTGTCGGTGGCCGACAGTAGGGTGTCTGACATGGCCGACCCCTCCAGCTACCGTCCGAAGCCGGGGCAGATCCCTGACTCCCCGGGCGTCTACCGCTTCCGCGACGACCACCGCCGGGTGATCTACGTCGGGAAGGCGAAAAACCTGCGCCAGCGCCTCTCCAGCTACTTCCAGGACCTGGCCGGCCTCCACCCGCGCACCCGCACCATGGTCACCACCGCCTCCTCCGTGGAGTGGACGGTGGTCTCCACCGAGGTCGAGGCGCTCCAGCTGGAGTACACCTGGATCAAGGAGTTCGACCCCCGGTTCAACGTCAAGTACCGCGACGACAAGAGCTACCCGTACCTCGCGGTGACGATGAACGAGGAAGTCCCCCGCGTCCAGGTCATGCGCGGCCAGAAGAAGAAGGGCGTGCGCTACTTCGGTCCGTACGGCCACGCCTGGGCCATCCGCGACACGGTCGACCTGCTGCTCCGGGTCTTCCCGGTCCGCACCTGCTCGGCCGGTGTCTTCAAGAACGCCGCCCGCACCGGCCGCCCCTGCCTCCTGGGCTACATCGGCAAGTGCGCCGCCCCCTGCGTCGGCCGCATCAGCCCCGAGGACCACCGCGACCTGGCCGAGGAGTTCTGCGACTTCATGGCCGGACGCACCGGCGCCTACCTGCGCCGCCTGGAGCGGCAGATGCAGGAGGCCGCCGAGGAGATGGAGTACGAGCGGGCCGGGCGTCTGCGCGACGACATCGAGGCGCTCCGTCGCGCCATGGAGAAGTCCGCCGTCGTCCTCGCCGACGCCACCGACGCCGACCTCATCGCCGTCGCCGAGGACGAGCTGGAGGCCGCCGTCCAGATCTTCCACGTCCGCGGGGGCCGCGTCCGCGGCCAGCGCGGCTGGGTCACCGACAAGGTCGAGGCGGTCGACACCGCCGGACTGGTCGGCCACGCCCTCCAGCAGCTCTACGGCGAGGAGCGCGGTGAGGGCGTCCCCAAGGAGGTCCTGGTCCCCGCGCTCCCCGACGACCTCGGCGCCGTCTCCCAGTGGCTCAGCGACCGGCGCGGCACCCAGGTCTCCCTGCGCGTCCCGCAGCGCGGCGACAAGAAGTCCCTGATGGAGACGGTCCAGCGGAACGCCCAGCAGTCCCTGGTCCTGCACAAGACCAAGCGCGCCTCCGACCTGACCACCCGCTCCCGCGCCCTGGAGGAGATCGCCGAGGCGCTGGAGCTGGAGAGCGCCCCGCTCCGCGTCGAGTGCTACGACATCTCCCACTTCCAGGGCGACGACGTGGTGGCGTCGATGGTGGTCTTCGAGGACGGCCTGGCGCGCAAGGGCGAGTACCGCCGCTTCCAGATCAAGGGCCGGGCCGGCGACACCCAGCTCTGGCACGGCCAGGGCCAGGACGACGTCCGCTCCATGCACGAGGTCGTCACCCGCCGCTTCCGCCGCTACCTGAACGACCAGGAGCGGACCGGCGAGTGGACCGAGGAGCAGGACGCCGTCGAGGGCGGCGAGGTCACCGCCTCCCTCACCGACGAGGACGGCCGCCCCAAGCGGTTCGCCTACCCGCCGCAGCTCGTCGTGGTCGACGGCGGCCAGCCGCAGGTCGCCGCCGCCCAGCGGGCCCTGGACGAGCTGGGCATCGACGACATCGCCGTCTGCGGCCTGGCCAAGCGCCTGGAGGAGGTCTGGGTCCCCGGCCAGGACGACCCCGTGGTCCTGCCCCGCACCAGCGAGGGCCTCTACCTCCTCCAGCGCATCCGCGACGAGGCCCACCGCTTCGCCATCACCTACCAGCGGGCCAAGCGCTCCAAGCGCATCCGCACCAGTCCCCTGGACGACGTCCCCGGCCTGGGCGAGACCCGCAAGCAGGCCCTGATCAAACACTTCGGCTCGGTCCGCAAGCTGCGCGCCGCCACCGTCGAGCAGATCTGCGAGGTCCAGGGCATAGGCCGCAAGACCGCCCTCGCCGTGGCCGCGGCCCTGGCGGAGACGACCCCGTCGGTGGCGGTCAACACGGCCACCGGGGAGATCGTGGGCGACGACTCGGAGGAGACGGCGCCTCAGGCGCCGGGCTCCGGGGACGCCGAGGGAGCCGGCGCACCCGGAGAACCCGGGCCGGGGACTCCGGCGGGGGCTGCCGCTCCGGACGCGGACCCCGACGGGGCTCCCGCGGCAGCCGGTGAGACCGGGGAGGCGGGCGCCGCCCGCGCCTGCGGCGAGCCCGGTCGCCCGGAGACCGCCGACGAGGGCGCGGCTCCGCAGGCGACCCCCTCGGGCCCCCTCGCCCCCGCCCGCCCGCAGGGCGAGCCCGGCCCCGGTGGGGACGCGCCTCCGCTCGTGCGCCCGGCGCCGTCGGCGCCCCAGCCCGGTGACGCGGAGACCGCGCGGGTGCCCGAGGAGGGCGACCCCGAGCCTCTTCAGGGGGCGGCCCCGCAGCCCGCCGGGGGCGGCCCACGCCCCGGTGAGGAGGCCGCCGCCCCGCCGGCCGGCGATTCCCCGGCCCGGTCCCGCGCGGCCGGTTCCACGGATGGCGGCGCGGCGGGACAGACTGGAGGTCCGGGGGTGTCCGGGGCGGCGGCCGAGCAGGACGGGCCGGGTGGCCCGGCAGAACCGGACGACGGCCCCGACCAGGCGCCGTCGCACATCGCACCGAAGAACCGGGGGCAGCAGACATGACCGAGCGTGACGGAGACGGAGCACAGGTGAGTACGGGCACGACCGGCGACGCGGCGGAGGCCACCGAGACGGCCATCCCCGAGCTGGTGATCATCTCCGGCATGTCCGGCGCCGGGCGCAGCACCGCCGCCAAATGCCTGGAGGACCTCGGCTGGTTCGTCGTGGACAACCTGCCGCCCGCCCTCATCCCCACCATGGTGGAGCTGGGCGCCCGCTCCCAGGGGAACGTCGCGCGGATCGCCGTCGTCGTCGACGTGCGCGGCCGCCGCTTCTTCGACAACCTCCGCGAGTCCCTCGCCGACCTCGACGTCAAGAACGTCACCCGGCGCATCGTCTTCCTGGAGTCCTCGGACGACGCGCTGGTGCGCCGTTTCGAGTCGGTGCGCCGCCCGCACCCCCTCCAGGGCGACGGCCGCATCGTCGACGGCATCGCCGCCGAGCGGGACCTGCTGCGCGAGCTGCGCGGCGACGCCGACCTCGTCATCGACACCTCAAGCCTCAACGTCCACGAGCTGCGCGCCAAGATGGACGCCCAGTTCGCGGGCGACGAGGAGCCCGAGCTGCGGGCCACGGTGATGTCCTTCGGCTACAAGTACGGCCTGCCGGTCGACGCCGACCTCGTCGTCGACTGCCGCTTCCTGCCCAACCCGCACTGGGTCCCCGAACTGCGCCCCTTCACCGGGCTCAACGAAGAGGTGTCGGACTACGTCTTCAGCCGCCCGGGCGCCAAGGAGTTCCTCGACCAGTACACGGAGCTTCTCCAGCTCATCAACCGCGGGTACCGCCGCGAGGGCAAGCGGTACGTGACCATCGCCGTGGGCTGTACCGGCGGCAAGCACCGCTCGGTCGCCATGTCCGAGAAGCTCGCCTCGCGTCTCGCCTCCGAGGGTGTCGAGACGGTCGTCGTCCACCGCGACATGGGCCGGGAATGACCGGCCGCTCCTCGCGCCTGCGGCGGATGCGGCGCCTCACCCCGGCCGCGACGCCCCTGGGCTGGGCGCCGCGCCCGCGCCCGCGCGGCCGGGGCGCCCAGCCCAAGGTCGTCGCCCTCGGCGGCGGCATGGGTCTGTCGGCCTCCCTGGCCGCCCTGCGCCGTATCACCGGGGACCTCACCGCCGTCGTCACCGTCGCCGACGACGGCGGCTCCAGCGGGCGCCTGCGCGACGAACTGGGCGTACTGCCCCCCGGTGACCTGCGCAAGGCGCTGGCCGCCCTGTGCGGCGACGACGCCTGGGGGCAGACCTGGTCCCGGGTGATCCAGCACCGTTTCCACTCCCGCGGCGACCTGCACGACCACGCCGTCGGCAATCTGCTGATCGTCGCCCTCTGGGAGCAGCTCGGCGACCACGTCCAGGCGCTCGACCTGGTCGGGACCCTGCTCGGCGCGCACGGCAGGGTGCTGCCCATGTCCGCCGTACCCCTGGAGCTCCAGGCCCTGGTACGGGGCCACGACCCGGCGCGCCCGGACGACGTCGACACCGTACGCGGCCAGGCGACCGTGGCCCTGACCCCCGGCGAGGTCCAGTCGGTGCACGTGGTGCCGCACGACCCACCGGCCGTGCCCGAGGCCGTCGAGGCGGTCCTCGACGCGGACTGGGTGGTGCTCGGCCCGGGCTCCTGGTTCTCCTCGGTCATCCCGCACCTGCTGGTGCCCGAACTGCTCGACGCGCTGCTCTCCACCAAGGCCCGCAGGGTCCTCTCGCTCAACCTCGCGCCGCAACCCGGAGAAACCGAGGGGTTCTCCCCGCAGCGTCATTTGGAGGTTTTGGCCCGACACGCCCCTAAACTCGCCCTGGACGTGGTGCTCGCCGACGAGGCGGCCGTGCCCGACCGCCTCTCCCTCGACGACGCCGCCCGGCGTCTGGGGGCGACGGTCGAGCTGGCGCCCGTGGCCCGCCCTGACGGCAGCCCCCGGCACGACCCGGAGCTGCTGGCGGCCGCGTACGACCGTATTTTTCGGATGCATGGAAGGATCGGCCCATGGCGATGACGGCAGCGGTGAAGGACGAGGTCTCCCGGCTTCCCGTCACCCGCACCTGTTGCAGGAAGGCGGAGGTCTCCGCGGTCCTGCGGTTCGCGGGTGGGCTGCACCTGGTGAGCGGCCGCATCGTGATCGAGGCGGAGCTGGACACGGCGATGGCCGCCCGGCGCCTCAAGCGGGACATTCTGGAGATCTTCGGCCACAGCTCCGAACTGATCGTGATGGCCCCCGGCGGGCTGCGCCGCGGTTCGCGCTACGTGGTCCGGGTGGTGGCCGGCGGTGACCAGCTCGCCCGCCAGACGGGCCTGGTCGACGGCCGCGGCCGCCCGATCAGAGGCCTGCCGCCGCAGGTCGTCTCCGGCGCCACCTGCGACGCCGAGGCCGCCTGGCGCGGGGCGTTCCTCGCCCACGGCTCGCTGACGGAGCCAGGCCGCTCCTCCTCCCTGGAGGTCACCTGCCCCGGCCCCGAGGCGGCCCTCGCCCTGGTCGGCGCGGCCCGCAGGCTCTCCATCGCGGGCAAGGCCCGTGAGGTGCGCGGCGTCGACCGGGTGGTGGTCCGCGACGGCGACGCCATCGGCGCGCTGCTCACCCGCCTCGGCGCGCACGAATCGGTCCTCGCCTGGGAGGAGCGGCGGATGCGGCGCGAGGTGCGCGCCACCGCCAACCGCCTCGCCAACTTCGACGACGCCAACCTCCGCCGCTCGGCGCGGGCCGCCGTCGCGGCAGGCGCCCGGGTGCAGCGCGCCCTGGAGATCCTCGGCGAGGAGGTCCCCGAGCACCTGGCCGCGGCCGGACGGCTGCGCATGGAGCACAAGCAGGCGTCGCTGGAGGAGCTGGGCGCCCTCGCCGACCCGCCGCTCACCAAGGACGCGGTCGCCGGGCGGATCCGCCGCCTGCTGGCCATGGCCGACAAGCGGGCCCAGGACCTGGGCATCGCCGGCACCGAGGCCGGTCTCAGCGAGGACCTGGCGGACCATCTGGTGGGCTGACGCCCCGCCCGGTCAACCACGGAAACCACCCGTAGCCCGTACGGCTGGCGCACCGCCCGGCCCCGCCCTCCCGCCCAGGGGGAGCGGGGCCGCTCCGGTCGCGGGCGGTGGCAACCGCGCGTATCCTGCGCCCGGTTGACAGGGCGTGACGAGGCGCCGGGGAGGGCGCCCCGCGGCACCCTCGCGGGGGCTACCGGACAGTAGCCCCGGGGGTGTCCCGCGCGGTGTCGTCCAATGTCACTCCCCGGGCCTCGGAGAGGTAGGGTCGGAGTCGGTCGGGGACATCCCATACAGCTCGCCGGCGTCGAAAACCGGCGTACCAACGAGGAGATCGGCTCGTGACGATCCGCGTAGGCATCAACGGCTTCGGCCGCATCGGTCGCAACTACTTCCGCGCGCTTCTGGACCAGGGCGCGGACATCGAGATCGTGGCTGTCAACGACCTGGGTGACACCGCGACCACCGCACACCTGCTGAAGTACGACACCATTCTCGGCAAGCTCTCCGAAGAGGTCTCGCACACCGAGGACACCATCACGGTCGGCTCCAAGACCGTCAAGGTGCTCTCCGAGCGCAACCCGGCCGACATCCCCTGGGGTGAGCTCGGCGTCGACATCGTCATCGAGTCGACCGGCATCTTCACCAAGAAGGCCGACGCCGAGAAGCACATCGCCGGCGGCGCCAAGAAGGTCATCATCTCGGCTCCGGCCAAGGATGAGGACATCACCATCGTGATGGGCGTCAACGAGGACCAGTACGACCCGGCCACCGACAACGTCATCTCCAACGCCTCCTGCACCACCAACTGCGTGGCGCCGATGGCCAAGGTTCTGGACGAGAACTTCGGCATCGTCAAGGGCCTGATGACGACGGTGCACGCGTACACCAACGACCAGCGCATCCTGGACTTCCCGCACAAGGACCTGCGCCGCGCCCGCGCCGCCGCCGAGAACATCATCCCGACCACCACGGGCGCCGCCAAGGCCACCGCGCTGGTCCTGCCCCAGCTCAAGGGCAAGCTCGACGGCATCGCGATGCGCGTCCCGGTCCCCACCGGCTCCGTCACCGACCTGGTCGTCACCCTCCAGCGCGAGGTCACCAGGGACGAGATCAACGCCGCCTTCGAGAAGGCCGCCCAGGAGGGCCAGCTCGCCGGCAAGCTCGTCTACACGGCCGACCCGATCGTCTCCTCGGACATCGTCTCGACCCCGGCGTCCTGCACCTTCGACTCGCTGCTGACGATGGCCGAGGGCACCCAGGCCAAGATCATCGGCTGGTACGACAACGAGTGGGGCTACTCCAACCGCCTCGTCGACCTCACCGTCTTCGTGGGCGAGCGGCTCTGACCGCCACCCGTTCGGCAGGCAGCACCGCACGATGAGTGACAGGGTCCGGACCGCGCGACGCAGCGCGGTCCGGGCCCTGTCGCACGCCGCCGCCCGCCCCGACAGCCATGCAGCACGAGAGCAGAGCCACGAGTCCAGGAGAGCAGTCATGAAGACGATCGACGAACTTCTCGCCGAGGGCGTGAGCGGCAAGCGGGTCTTCGTCCGCGCCGACCTCAACGTCCCCCTCGCCGACGGCCTGATCACCGACGACGGCCGCATCCGCGCGGTCCTGCCGACCGTCCAGGCCCTCACCGCAGCCGGTGCCAAGGTGGTCGTCGCCTCGCACCTCGGCCGCCCCAAGGGCGCCCCGGACCCGGCCTTCTCGCTGCTGCCCGCGGCCGAGCGGCTCGGTGAACTCCTCGGCGCGCCCGTGGCGTTCGCCCAGGACACCGTCGGTCCCGCCGCGCACGACGCCGTCGACGGACTGGAGCCCGGCCAGGTCGCGGTGATCGAGAACCTCCGCTTCAACGCGGGCGAGACCAGCAAGGACGACGCCGAGCGCGGCGCCTTCGCCGACCAGCTCGCCGCCCTCGCCGACGTCTACGTGGGCG
Source organism: Streptomyces sp. NPDC058373 (assembly GCF_042723275.1). NCBI lineage: Bacteria > Bacillati > Actinomycetota > Actinomycetes > Kitasatosporales > Streptomycetaceae > Streptomyces > Streptomyces sp. NPDC058373. The sequence goes on from NZ_JBHXJE010000019.1 coordinate 74,546, forward strand.
ACGGCTTCGGCGCCGTGCACCGCAAGCACGCCTCGGTCTTCGACCTCCCGGCGCGCCTGCCGCACTACGCCGGCTACCTCATCGCCACCGAGGTCGGCGTCCTCAAGAAGCTCACCGACGACGTCCAGCGCCCGTACGCGGTGGTCCTCGGCGGCGCCAAGGTCTCCGACAAGCTCGGCGTCATCGACAACCTGCTGGAGAAGGCCGACCGCATCCTGATCGGCGGCGGCATGGTCTTCACCTTCCTCAAGGCCAAGGGGTACGAGGTCGGCGCCTCGATGCTCCAGGAGGACCAGATCCCGGTCGTCCAGGAGTACCTGAAGCGCGCCGACGAGCTGGGCGTCGAGTTCGTCCTCCCGGTCGACGTGGTGGTCTCCGACGGCTTCCCCGACCTGAAGGCCAAGGCGCCCACCCACCCCGACACCGTCCCCGCGGACGCCATCCCGGCCGGGCGGATGGGCCTCGACATCGGCCCCGCCACCGCGGAGCTGTACGCAGCCAAGCTCTCCGACGCCCGCACCGTCTTCTGGAACGGCCCCATGGGGGTCTTCGAGCACCCCGACTACGCTGGCGGCACCCGGGCAGTGGCCCAGGCCCTGCTCGACTCCCCGGCCTTCACGGTCGTCGGCGGTGGAGACTCCGCCGCGGCCGTCCGGCTGCTGGGCTTCGACGAAAACGCATACGGACACATCTCGACCGGCGGCGGCGCCAGCCTTGAGTACCTCGAAGGCAAGACGCTCCCCGGCCTCGCCGCACTGGAGGACTGAACCACCGTGACTGACACTGCCCAGGGACGCATCCCGCTGATGGCGGGCAACTGGAAGATGAACCTCAACCACCTGGAGGCCATCGCCCACGTCCAGAAGCTGGCGTTCGCCCTGGCCGACAAGGACTACGACGCCGTCGAGGTCGCGGTCCTGCCGCCCTTCACCGACCTGCGGTCGGTCCAGACGCTGGTCGACGGCGACAAGCTCAAGATCAAGTACGGCGCCCAGGACATCTCGGCGCACGACTCCGGCGCCTACACCGGCGAGATCTCGGGCCCGATGCTGGCCAAGCTGAAGTGCTCCTTCGTGGCCGTCGGCCACTCCGAGCGCCGCCAGTACCACGGCGAGAGCGACGAGCTCTGCAACGCCAAGGTGAAGGCCGCCTTCAAGTACGGCATCACCCCGATCCTCTGCGTCGGCGAGGGCCTCGACGTCCGCAAGGCCGGCGAGCAGGTCCCGTACACCCTCGCGCAGGTCGACGGCGGCCTCAAGGACGTCCCCGCCGAGCAGGCCGAGACGGTCGTCATCGCCTACGAGCCGGTGTGGGCCATCGGCACCGGCGAGGTCGCCACCCCCGAGGACGCCCAGGAGGTCTGCGGGGCGATCCGCGGGCGCCTGGCCGAGCTGTACTCGCAGGAGCTGGCCGACAAGGTCCGCATCCAGTACGGCGGCTCCGTCAAGGGCGGCAACGTCGCGGCGATCATGGCCCAGCCCGACGTGGACGGCGCCCTGGTCGGCGGCGCCGCGCTGGACACGGACGAGTTCGTCAAGATCGTCCGCTTCCGCGACCAGTGAGCCCGCGCTTCCGCGACCAGTGAGTATGCGGTAGAGCGGAATCGTCGTACCCTTGCGGGGGCCGGGGCACCTGACCCGGCCCCCGCAGTCCATCCAGTTCCGAGGAAGTTGGTCCAGCCGTGGTTATGGGGTTCTCGATCGCCCTGATCGTCTTCAGCCTGCTGCTGATGCTGCTGGTGCTGATGCACAAGGGGAAGGGCGGCGGCCTCTCCGACATGTTCGGTGGCGGCATGCAGTCCTCCGTGGGTGGCTCCTCGGTCGCCGAGCGGAACCTCGACCGGATCACGGTCGTCGTCAGTCTGCTCTGGTTCGCCTGCATCGTGGTGCTCGGCCTGCTGATGAAGCTGGACTGAGCCCACCCGGCACCGTCGGCGCCGGTCCCGATCCGGGCGCGCGGCCTATCATGAGGCGTGCGCCCGGCGGGTACCGCGTCCGCGGAGCCCTGAACTCCGCTCCCTGGACGCCCGTCGCGGCTTCCGTACACTGGTGCGCCCGCGGCGGAGCCGGTCACGCTTCGCGGCACCATCACGCAGGGAGTGACGACTGTGGCAAGTGGCAACGCGATCCGCGGCAGCCGGGTCGGAGCGGGGCCGATGGGGGAGGCCGAGCGGGGCGAGTCGGCACCGCGCCTGCGGCTCTCCTTCTGGTGCGCCAACGGACACGAGACCCAGCCGAGCTTCGCCAGCGACGCGCAGCTCCCCGACACCTGGGACTGCCCGCGCTGCGGTTTCCCCGCCGGCCAGGACCGGGCCAACCCCCCGGTGCCGCCGCGCAACGAGCCGTACAAGACGCACCTCGCCTACGTCCGCGAGCGGCGCTCCGACGCCGACGGCGAGGCGATCCTCGCCGAGGCCCTGGCCAAGCTCCGCGGCGAGATCTGAGCCGTACGCCGCCGCCGCCCGGCCCCTCGCGCGCCCGCGCCGCCATCCCCGTCCGGTCCACCGGGAGTTGTCCCGGTGGCCACCTCTCCGCCGCTTCGTGGCACCACCCCGACCGCCCCGCCATCAATTAGGTTGGTGGGGCAGCGGGGCAAGCCGAGACGAGAGAAGGCGGAAAGTCACCGATGAACCCAGCAAGCCGAACCGGGCTGTCCCAGCGGCCGCAGTGGACCGCGCTCGCCGACCACCGCGCGGCGCTCGGCGAGGTGAGCCTGCGGCAGTTGTTCGCCGACGACCCGGACCGCGGTGAGCGGTACACCCTCCAGGTCGGCGACCTGCACATCGACTACTCCAAGCAGCTCGTCACCGACGAGACGCTGGTGCTGCTGCGGGAGCTGGCCGAGGCCACCGACGTGGCGGGGCTGCGGGACGCGATGTACCGCGGCGAGCCCGTCAACACCACCGAGAACCGCGCGGTCCTGCACACCGCGCTCCGCGCGCCGCGCGGCGCCGTCGTCGAGGACGGCGGCCCGGGCGGCCCGAACGTCATCCCCGCCGTCCACGAAGTCCTCGACCGCATGGCCGACTTCGCCGACCGCGTCCGCTCCGGCGAGTGGACCGGCCACACCGGCCGCCGGCTGCGCAACGTCGTCAACATCGGCATCGGCGGCTCCGACCTCGGCCCCGCCATGGCCTTCGAGGTGCTGCGGTCCTTCTCCGACCGCGACCTGACGGTGCGTTTCGTCTCCAACGTCGACGGCGCCGACCTCTACGAGTCGGTCCGCGACCTCGACCCGGCCGAGACGCTCTTCATCGTCGCGTCGAAGACCTTCACCACCATCGAGACCGTCACCAATGCCAAGTCCGCGCGCACCTGGCTCCTCGACGGGCTCGGCGCAGGACCGGAGGCGGTCGCCCGGCACTTCGTGGCGCTCTCCACCAACGCCGAGAAGGTCGCCGACTTCGGCATCGACCCGGCCAACATGTTCGAGTTCTGGGACTGGGTCGGCGGCCGCTACTCCTACGACTCGGCCATCGGCCTCTCGCTGATGATCGCGATCGGACCCGAGCGGTTCCGCGAGATGCTCGACGGCTTCCACCTGGTCGACGAGCACTTCCGCACCGCGCCCCCCGAGGCCAACGTGCCGCTGCTGCTGGGGCTCCTCGGCATCTGGTACGGCAACTTCCACGACGCCCAGTCGCACGTGGTGCTGCCCTACTCGCACTACCTCTCCCGCTTCGCCGCCTACCTCCAGCAGCTCGACATGGAGTCCAACGGCAAGCGCGTCCAGCGCGACGGCGAGCCCGTCGCCTGGCAGACCGGCCCCGTCGTCTGGGGCACCCCCGGCACCAACGGCCAGCACGCCTACTACCAACTCCTCCACCAGGGCACCAAGCTGATCCCGGCCGACTTCATCGGCTTCGCCCGGCCCGTGGACGCGCTGCCGCCCGGCCTCGCCGACCAGCACGACCTGCTGATGGCCAACTTCTTCGCCCAGACGCAGGCGCTGGCCTTCGGCAAGACGGCCGAGGAGGTCCGCGCCGAAGGCGTGCCCGAGGAGCTGGTGCCGCACCGCACCTTCCCCGGCAACCGGCCCACCACCACCGTCCTGGCCGACGCGCTGACCCCCTCGGTCCTCGGCCAGCTGGTCGCCCTCTACGAGCACAAGGTGTTCGTCCAGGGCGCCGTCTGGGGCATCGACTCCTTCGACCAGTGGGGCGTCGAGCTCGGCAAGGTCCTCGCCAAGGAGGTCGAGCCGCTGCTGACCGCCGAGGACGGCGAGCGCTCCACCGACTCCCTGGACAGCTCCACCGCCGCCCTCGTCGCCCGCTACCGCGCGCTGCGGGGCCGCTGACCCGGTACGCGGAAGGGCCCGGCGTCCCCCGTGAGGGAGGCGCCGGGCCCTTCCGCGTGGTGCGGCCCGACCGGTCTCAGGCGGAGGCCTGCGGGTAGAGGTCGCGGGGCAACTGGGAGGCGGCCGCGCCGTCCAGCAGCCACAGCGTCCGTGACCAGCCCTCGGCGCCCGCCGCCGGAGCCTGGATCTCCCCGGCGCCGGAGAGGGCGATGGCCACCGCGTTCGCCTTGTCCTCGCCCGCCGCGAGCAGCCACACCTCGCGGGCCGCCCGGATCGCCGGGAGGGTGAGGGTGATCCGGGTCGGCGGCGGCTTGGGCGCGCCGTGCACCGCGACCGCGGTGCGCTCGGTCTCCCGTACGGCCGGCAGCTCGGGGAAGAGCGAGGCCACATGGGTGTCCGGGCCGACGCCCAGCATCAGGACGTCGAAGTCGGGCACCGCGGGGTGCCGCCCGTCGTGCCCGGCCGCCCGGGCCAGTTCGGCGGAGTACGCCTCGGCGGCCGCCTCCGGGTCGTTCCCCCACGGCCCGTCCGAGGCCGGCATCGGGTGGACGCGGTCCGGGTCGAGGGGGACGGCGTCGAGCAGGGCATCGCGGGCCTGGGTGACGTTCCGCTCGGGGTCGCCCTCCGGCAGGAACCGCTCGTCGCCCCACCACAGGTCGACCCGCCGCCAGTCCACCGCGTCCCGCGCCGGGGAAGCGGCCAGCGCGGCGAGCAGGCCGTTGCCGTTGCGGCCACCGGTGAGGACCAGCGAGGCGTGGCCGCGCGCCGCCTGGGCGTCGACCACGTGCGTGATCAGCCGGGCGGCGGCCGCCTGCGCCATCAGCTCCTTGTCGCGGTGGACCACCAGCTGCGGGGTGCGGGTCACTTGGCGCCCTTCTTGGCGGGAGTGGCCTTGGTCGTCCGCTTCACCGGCGCGTCCTTGTGGCCCTCCGCCCGGTGCGGGGCGTCGTGCGCGTCCGCGACCCGGGGCACCTCGTGCTCGTCCAGCCGCTCCACGCCGTACCGCAGGGCGGCCGCGTAGGTGTCGTCCGGGTCGAGGCGGCGCAGCTCCTCGGCGATCAGCTCGGCGGTCTCGCGGCGCTTGAGGGCGACCGCGCGCTCGGGCTGGCCCTCGATGGAGAGCGTCGCCAGTGCTCCGTCGGCCCGGCCCAGGACGATCGGGCCGCAGTCGGTCTCCATCCGCACCCCGGTCAGGCCGGGCCCGGGCGACGCCTTGCGGGCGACGGGGACCTGGAGCCGTTCGGCGAGCCACATGGCGAGCAGCTCGCAGCTCGGGTTGAACTCCTCGCCCTCCACCTCGACGGAGGCGACCTGGCAGACGACCTGGTCGAGCGCGGCGGCCAGCATCGAACGCCACGGCGTGATCCGGGTCCAGGCCAGGTCGGTGTCGCCCGGGGTGTAGGAGGCGGCCCGCTCGGCCAGCTCCTTGATGGGCTGCTCACCGGCGTAGGTGTCGGTGACCCGGCGCTGGGCGAGAGCGCCCAGCGGGTCCTTCGCCGGGTTCAGCGGCCCGTTCACCGGCCACCAGGCGACCACCGGCGCGTCGGGGAGCAGCAGCGGCAGCACCACCGACTGGGCGTGGTCGACGATCTCGCCGTAGAGCCGGAGGATGACCGTCTCCCCGGTGGAGGCGTCGGCGCCCACCCGGATCTCGGCGTCCAGCCGCGAGGTGGTGCGGTTGCGCGGGGAGCGCGAGACCCGCTTGATGACGACCAGGGTGCGCGAGGGGTGCTCGCGCGACGCCTCGTTGGCCGACTTCAGCGCGTCGTAGGCGTTCTCCTCGTCGGTGACGATGACCAGGGTCAGCACCATGCCGACGGCAGGGGTGCCGATGGCCCGGCGGCCCTGCACCAGCGCCTTGTTGACCTTGCTGGAGGTGGTGTCCGTCAGATCGATCTTCATGGCCGGCGCCAGCTCCGTCCGTCTCGTGCGAGCATCTCGTCCGCCTCCTTGGGCCCCCAGCTGCCCGCCGTGTACTGCGCCGGCTTGCCGTGGGTGTCCCAGTACCCCTCGATCGGGTCGAGGATGCGCCAGGACAGCTCGACCTCCTCGGTGCGGGGGAAGAGGTTGGCGTCACCGAGCAGCACGTCGAGGATGAGCCGCTCGTACGCCTCGGGGCTGGACTCGGTGAAGGACTCGCCGTAGGCGAAGTCCATCGACACGTCCCGGACCTCCATCGAGGTGCCCGGCACCTTCGAGCCGAACCGCACGGTCACGCCCTCGTCCGGCTGGACCCGGATGACCAGGGCGTTGTGGCCCAGCTCCTCCGTGGTCGTGGTGTCGAACGGGGAGTGCGGGGCGCGCTGGAAGACCACCGCGATCTCGGTGACCCGGCGGCCCAGCCGCTTGCCGGTACGCAGGTAGAAGGGGACGCCCGCCCAGCGGCGGTTGTCGACCTCCAGCTTCACGGCGGCGTAGGTGTCGGTCTTGGAGCGGGGGTTGATCCCCTCCTCCTCCAGATAGCCGACAGCCTTCTCGCCGCCCTGCCAGCCCGCCGAGTACTGCGCGCGGACCGTGTCCTTGCCCAGGTCGTCGGGGAGCCGGACGGCGCCGAGGACCTTGGCCTTCTCCGCCACCAGCGCGTTGGCCTCGAAGGAGGCGGGCTCCTCCATCGCGGTCAGCGCCATCAGCTGGAGGAGGTGGTTCTGGATGACGTCGCGGGCGGCGCCGATGCCGTCGTAGTAGCCGGCCCGGCCGCCGATGCCGATGTCCTCGGCCATGGTGATCTGCACGTGGTCGACGTAGGACCGGTTCCAGAGCGGTTCGAACATGGTGTTGGCGAAGCGGAGCGCCAGGATGTTCTGGACGGTCTCCTTGCCGAGGTAGTGGTCGATCCGGAACACCTGGTCCGGGTCGAACACCTCGTGCACGATCTCGTTGAGTTCGCGGGCCGAGGCCAGGTCGTGGCCGAACGGCTTCTCGATGACGGCGCGCCGCCAGGAGTCCTCGGGGGCGTCGGCCAAGCCGTGCTTCTTGAGCTGCTGGACGACCTTGGGGAAGAACTTCGGCGGGACGGAGAGGTAGAAGGCGAAGTTGCCGCCGGTGCCCTGCTCCTTGTCCAGCTCCTCCATGGTCGCCTTGAGCGTCTCGAACGGCTCGTCCTCGTCGAAGGTGCCCTGGACGAAGCGCATGCCCTGGGCGAGCTGCTGCCAGACCTCCTCGCGGAAGGGCGTGCGGGCGTACTCCTTGACGGCGTCGTGGACGACCTCGGCGAAGTCCTGGTCCTGCCACTCGCGCCGGGCGAACCCGATCAGGGAGAAGCCTGGTGGCAGGAGGCCGCGGTTGGCCAGGTCGTAGACGGCGGGCATCAGCTTCTTGCGCGACAGGTCGCCGGTGACGCCGAAGATGACCAGGCCCGACGGCCCCGCGATACGCGGGAGCCGTCGGTCCGCGGCGTCACGAAGCGGGTTCGCTCCGTGCAGTGCGGTCAAGGGGATCAGCCCTCCGAGGAGGCGAGCCGGTCGAGCTCGGCCTGGGTCGAGGAGAGGAGGTCCTTCCAGGACGCCTCGAACTTGTCGACGCCCTCGTCCTCCAGGAGCTGGACGACCTCGTCGTACCCGATGCCGAGCCCGGCGATGGCGTCGAGCACGCCCTGCGCCGACTCGTACGTCCCCGAGACCGCGTCCCCGGCGATCTGGCCGTGGTCGGCGGTGGCCTCCAGGGTGGCCTCCGGCATCGTGTTGACGGTGCCCGGCGCGACCAGGTCGTCGACGTACATCGTGTCCTTGTACGCCGGGTCCTTCACGCCGGTCGAGGCCCAGAGCGGGCGCTGCCGGTTGGCCTGCGCCTTCTCCAGCTCGGCCCAGCGGGCGGAGGCCGGGGTGGTGCCGTCGAGCGAGCCGAAGACCCGCTCGTACGCCTGGTAGGCGAGACGGGCGTTGGCCAGGGCGGCGCGGCCCTTCAGCTCCTTCGCCTCGTCGGTGCCGATCGCGTCGAGCCGCTTGTCGACCTCGGAGTCGACGCGGGAGACGAAGAACGACGCCACCGAGTGGATCTTCGAGAGGTCCAGCCCCGCCGCCTTCGCCTTCTCCAGACCGGCGAGGAAGGCGTCCATCACCTCGCGGTAGCGCTCCAGCGAGAAGATCAGCGTGACGTTGACGCTGATGCCCTTGCCGATCACCTCGGTGATGGCGGGCAGGCCGGCGCGGGTGGCGGGGATCTTGACCAGCGTGTTCGGCCGGTCCACCAGCCACGCCAGCTGCTTCGCCTCGGCGATGGTCGCCTTGGTGTTGTGCGCCAGCAGCGGGTCGACCTCGATCGACACCCGGCCGTCCTGGCCGTCGGTGGCGTCGAAGACCGGCCGCAGGATGTCCGCGGCGTCGCGGACGTCGGCGGTGGTGATCATGCGGACGGCCTCCTCGACGGAGACCTCCCGCGCGGCGAGGTCGGCGAGCTGGGTGTCGTAGCCGTCGCCCTGCGAGATCGCCTTCTGGAAGATCGACGGATTGGTGGTGACTCCGACGACGTTGCTCTCGTCGATGAGCTCGGCGAGGTTGCCGGACGTGATGCGCTTGCGCGACAGGTCGTCCAGCCAGATCGCCACGCCCTCGTCCGAGAGGCGCTTCAGTGCGTCTGCCATGGAAAAAACATCTCCTACAGCTACAGAGGTATGTGCCGTCGTCAGCGCTGAGCGGCGGCGAGGGATTCCCGGGCGGCCTCGGCGACCGCGTCCGCGGTGAAGCCGAACTCGCGGAACAGCACCTTCCCGTCCGCCGAGGCACCGAAGTGCTCCAGCGAGACGATCCGGCCGGCGTCCCCGACGAAGCGGTACCAGGTCAGGCCGATGCCGGCCTCGACCGCCACCCGCGCGCGCACGGCACGCGGCAGCACCGACTCGCGGTACGCCTCGTCCTGCTCCTCGAACCACTCGACACACGGCATGGAGACCACCCGGGTGGGCACTCCCGCCGCCTGGAGCTGCTCGCGGGCCTCGACGGCCAGCTGCACCTCGGAGCCGGTGCCGATGAGGATGGCCTGCGGCTCGCCGCCCTCGGCCTCCGCCAGGACGTAACCGCCGCGGGCTGCGGCATCGTTCAGCTCGTAGGTCGGCACGCCCTGGCGGGTCAGCGCCAGACCGTGCGGGGCGCCCTTGCCGTACACCTTGGTCCACCGGCGCATGATCTCCCGCCAGGCGACGACCGTCTCGTTGGCGTCGGCCGGACGGACCAGGTTCAGCCCCGGGATGGCGCGCAGCGCGGCCAGGTGCTCCACCGGCTGGTGGGTCGGGCCGTCCTCGCCGAGGCCGATCGAGTCGTGCGTCCAGACGTAGGTCACCGGCAGGTGCATCAGCGCGGAGAGGCGCACCGCGTTGCGCATGTAGTCGGAGAAGACCAGGAACGTACCGGCGTAGATCCGGGTGTTGCCGTGGAGCTGGATGCCGTTCATCTCGGCGGCCATCGCGTGCTCGCGGATCCCGAAGTGGATCGTACGGCCGTACGGGTCGGCCTCCGGCAGCGAGTTGCCCGCGGGCAGGAACGACGAGGTCTTGTCGATCGTCGTGTTGTTCGAGCCGGCCAGGTCGGCGGAGCCGCCCCACAGCTCGGGCACGACCGCGCCGAGCGCCTGCAGGATCTTGCCGGAGGCGGCGCGGGTCGCGACGGCCTTGCCGGTCTCGAAGACCGGCAGCGTGTCCTCCCAGCCCTCCGGCAGCTCACCGGCGGCGACCCGGTCGAAGAGCGCGGCGTGCTCCGGGTTGGCGGAGCGCCAGGCGGCGTACCCCTTCTCCCACTCGGCGCGCAGCTCGCGGCCGCGGTCCAGGGCGCCGCGGGTGTGGGCCAGGACCTCCTCGGAGACCTCGAAGCTCTTCTCCGGGTCGAAACCGAGGATGCGCTTGGTGGCGGCGACCTCGTCGTCGCCGAGCGCCGAACCGTGCGCGGCCTCGGTGTTCTGCGCGTTCGGGGCCGGCCAGGCGATGATCGAGCGCATCGCGATGAAGGAGGGACGCTCGGTCTCCGCCTTCGCCGCCTCCAGCGCCGCGAAGAGGGCGGCCGGGTCCAGGTCGCCGTTCTCCTGCGGCTCCACCCGCTGCACGTGCCAGCCGTAGGCCTCGTACCGCTTGAGGGTGTCCTCGGAGACGGCCGTCTCGGTGTCGCCCTCGATCGAGATGTGGTTGTCGTCCCACAGCATGATCAGGTTGCCGAGCTTCTGGTGGCCCGCGGTGGAGGAGGCCTCGGCGGAGATGCCCTCCTGGAGGCAGCCGTCACCGGCGATGCAGTAGACGCGGTGGTCGAACGGGGAGGCGCCCTCGGCGGCCTCCGGGTCGAACAGGCCGCGCTCGTACCGCGAGGCCATCGCCATGCCCACCGCGTTGGCCACACCCTGCCCGAGCGGGCCGGTGGTGGTCTCCACGCCGGTGGTGTGGCCGTACTCCGGGTGCCCGGGGGTCTTCGAGCCCCAGGTGCGGAAGGCCTTCAGGTCATCCAGCTCCAGACCGAAACCGGCCAGGTACAGCTGGATGTAGAGGGTCAGGGACGAGTGGCCCACGGAGAGGACGAAGCGGTCGCGCCCCGTCCAGTTCGGGTCCGCCGGGTCGTGCCGCATCACCTTCTGGAAGAGGGTGTACGCGGCCGGCGCGAGGCTCATCGCCGTACCGGGATGGCCGTTGCCGACCTTCTGTACGGCGTCTGCGGCCAGGACGCGGACGGTGTCGACGGCCCGCTGGTCCTCTGCGGTCCACTCGAAGTCTGTGGTGGTCGGCTTGGTGCTCACCCTGGGTCAGGGCTCCTCTCCACATGTCGAACGCCGGTGACGTCGGGACACCGGACGCGGTCGAGCCTACCGGTGACGGAAGGTGCTGATCCTTCGCTTCACCACCGCCGTCCCCGCGCCCCCGGTCCCAGCCTGCCGGGCCCGGGCGCCGCGCGCCTGTCGGGCGCCGCCGCCGCGCGCCCCGCCAGGGGCCCGCGCGGACACGTTCCGTCAACCGGGTGCCCCCTGACGGCCCCTGTACGGCCGCCCGCCGGACACGCTCCGTGCACCGGCGGCGGGGACCAACACGGCGGACCCCCCGCGAGGGGCGGGGGACAGCAACGTCTAAAGTGACCAGGAAGGCGCGAGTCCTAACCGGTCCCTCATGGCCGGTGACTTGCTGGAAATGTCTCTGTCAGGGGTGTGCGTGACGGCCGTTGAATCCCGTCCTGCGGGAGCGCTCGGGACCAGCCCAGGCCATCGGCCGTTCGGGGCCCGCGTCAAGGCATTCGTGGCGATGACCAAGCCGCGGATCATCGAACTGCTGCTCATCACCACGGTCCCGGTGATGTTCCTGGCCGAGCAGGGGGTGCCCTCGCTCACGCTGGTCCTGGTGACCTGCGTCGGCGGCTACCTCTCGGCGGGCGGTGCCAACGCCCTGAACATGTACATCGACCGCGACATCGACGCCCTGATGGAGCGGACCTCGCAGCGTCCGCTGGTCACCGGCATGGTCAGCCCGCGCGAGGGACTGGTCTTCGGTCTCGTCCTGGCGGTCGTCTCCACCCTCTGGTTCGGCCTGCTGGTCAACTGGCTCTCCGCCTGGCTCTCGCTCGGCGCCCTTCTCTTCTACGTGGTCGTCTACACGATGATCCTCAAGCGGCGCACCGCGCAGAACATCGTCTGGGGCGGCATCGCCGGGTGCATGCCGGTCCTCATCGGCTGGTCGGCGGTGACGAACACGGTCTCCTGGGCCGCCGTCATCCTCTTCCTCGTCATCTTCTTCTGGACGCCGCCGCACTACTGGCCGCTGTCGATGAAGGTCAAGGAGGACTACGCGCGCGTCGGCGTGCCGATGCTCCCGGTGATCGCCTCCAACCGCGTCGTCGCCAAGCAGATCGTGCTCTACAGCTGGGTCATGGTCGGCGTCTCGCTGCTGCTCCAGCCGCTCGGCTACACCGGCTGGTTCTACACCGCGGTCGCGCTGGTCACCGGCGGCTGGTGGCTCTGGGAGGCGCACGGCCTGCAGAACCGCGCCCGGCAGGGCACCACCGGAGCCAAGCTCAAGGAGATGCGGCTCTTCCACTGGTCCATCACCTACGTCTCGCTGCTCTTCGTCGCGGTCGCCGTGGACCCCTTCCTGCGCTGACCCGCCTGCCCGGCACCACCCCTCAGTACTCCGCCGACGGGCGGGGCGCGTGGCCAAAGCCACCCGCCCCGCCCGTCGCCCGTTGATCTACCGCTCGGTAGCATCTGGCCATGGCCAACACACAGCAGGACGACACCAAGCCGGACGCCCGCGCCGAGCGCCGCGCGGCCAAGGCCGCCAAGTCCATCACCGCCTTCGCCGGCGCCCACGGCGGAGCCGAGGCCCAGATCGCCTACCTCGGTGAGGAGGGCGCCCGCATCGTCCTCGTCGGCGACGACGGTGCCTGGGGCGACGTCGTGGTGCCCAGCATGGAGGTGGCCCGCGCCGCCACCGAGAAGGCCGGCGTCACCGTCCACGAGGAGTTCGGGGGCGAGTTCGCCGCCAAGGTCGTCACCGGTCCTTACGAGTGGTCGCGGATGGCCGGCCTCCAGCTCGGCGGGCCGGGCCGCCCCGGGCAGGCCGCCTGAGCGAAGCGCCGGAGCCCGCCTCGCCGACGGGCGGCGCCCCGGCGCGGCTTGCCGAAGGCGCCGCCCGCCCTGGCGGGGCCGCCCGGCCGAAGGGCTCGACCGGCTCCGGTGAGGCCGCCTGGCCGGGAGGCCAGGCCCCCGGGCCGGGGACGGGCCCCCACTCTCGGCCCGTCCGCGCACACGCAACGCCCGGCGGGTCTACGCGCTGGACTGAGGGGGCCGGACGCAACCGCGCCCCCGCTCCCCTTGGGCGGGGAACAGGGGCGCGGGCGGGTGCGTCAGTGGGCCGCGGCGACCGGGGTCTCCGGCTGGGCCGGGACCTGGCCGTGGGCGGCGTACGGCCTCTCGCGCAGCGAGAGCAGCAGGCGCAGCACGCCGATCCAGACCAGGCAGGAGCCGAACATGTGCAGGCCGACCAGGATCTCCGGCAGGTCGGTGAGGTACTGGACGTAGCCGATGGCGCCCTGGAGGAGCAGGATCACGAAGAGGTCGCGGACGCGGGCCAGCGGACCGGCGGGGGCGTCGACCGCCTTGAGGACGAACCACAGGGCGAAGGCGAGCGCCACCACGACCCAGGCGAGCACCGCGTGCAGGCGGCTGACCGTCTCCCAGTCGACCGGCATGCGCGGGACCTCGCTGGAGTCGCCCGCGTGCGGTCCGGCGCCGGTGACGACGGTGCCGACGGCGATCAGCAGGCCCGTGACCCCGACCATGACCTGGACGAGCTGGCGCAGCGGCTTGCCGACCAGCGGCCGGGGCGGCTCGTCGCCCTCCTTGGCCCGCTGCCACGTCACGGTCGCCACCGCGATCAGCGCGGTGGAGAGCAGGAAGTGGGCGGCGACGGTGTACGGGTTGAGGCCGACCAGGACGACGATGCCGCCCAGGACGGCGTTGCCCATGACCACCCAGAACTGCGCCCAGCCGAGCCGGGTGAGGGCGCGGCGGCGGGGCTTGGCCGCGCGGGCGGCGATGATGGCCCAGCCGACGGCGGCGCAGAGCACGTAGGTCAGCATCCGGTTGCCGAACTCGATGGCGCCGTGCAGCCCCATCTCGCGGGTGGAGGTCAGCGAGTCCTCGGTGCACTTGGGCCAGGTCGGGCAGCCCAGCCCCGAGCCGGTGAGGCGGACGGCGCCGCCGGTGACCACGATGACCACCGTCATCACGAGGGCGGTGAGCGCCGCCCGGCGGACGATCCCGGGGGACGGGGTCCAGCGCGCGGCGATGAAGGCGAGGGGGTTGCGTGCGGCCTCGACGGCGGTGGCACGGGTCTTCTCAGGCACGGAGGACATGGTAGGCCGAAGCTTGTGCACGGTTTCACTTGGGGTGCCCGAGGGGTGCGGCGGGCCCGGTCTCCGTCGCGGGACGGGGCCTGGCGGACCGGGGCTCACCAGGGCCGACGCGGGCCTGGCGCGAGAAGCGACCGGGCAGGCGGCGGCCTGACGGCAGGGCCGGGCCGGCCCTGCCGGGTCACTCCCAGCGGAAGAACCGCCCCGCCGCGGCCAGGGCCGCCACCGCCCACACGGCGAGGATGCCGAGCTGGGCCAGGGGCAGCCCGGCCCCGTCCTGGAGGACGGCGCGCAGCCCCTCCGAGAGCGCCGAGATCGGCAGCCAGCCCAGCGCCGCGCCCACCGCGTCGGGGAACTTCGACAGCGGCACGATCACCCCGCCGCCGACCAGCAGCAGCAGGAAGACCAGGTTGGCCGCGGCCAGCGTCGCCTCGGCCTTCAGAGTGCCCGCCATCAGCAGGCCGAGCCCGGAGAAGGCGGCCGTACCGAGGGCCAGCAGCAGGAGCACGGCGAGCGGGTTGCCGTGCGGGGACCAGCCGAGCACCAGCGCGATCACCGCCAGCAGCACCACCTGGAGCACCTCGGTGACCAGCACCGCCAGCGTCTTCGACGCCATCAGGGCCCAGCGGGGCAGCGGGGAGGCCCCCAGCCGCTTGAGGACGCCGTAGCGGCGCTCGAAACCGGTGGCGATCGCCTGGCCGGTGAAGGCGGTCGACATCACGGCCAGTGCCAGGACGCCGGGGGCGAGGAAGTCGACCGGCTCGGCGGCGCCGGTGTCGACGATCTCCACCGTCGAGAAGAGCACCAGCAGCAGGGACGGGATGATCACGGTGAGCAGCAGCTGTTCGCCGTTGCGGAGCAGCAGCTTGGTCTCGAAGGCGGCCTGGGCGGCGATCATGCGGCCCACCGGCGCGGCCCCGGGCCTCGGGGCGTAGGTCCCGGTCCTCATGCGCGCAGCTCCTTGCCGGTCAGTTCGAGGAAGACGTCCTCCAGGGTGTGGCGCTCCACGGAGAGCTGGTCGGGCATGACTCCGTTCTGGGCGCACCAGGAGGTGACGGTGGCCAGCAGCTGCGGGTCGACGGTGCCGGTCAGCCGGTAGGAGCCGGGGCTCAGCTCGACGGCGGCGGTGTCGGCGGGCAGCGCCTTCAGCAGCGAGGCCAGGTCCAGGCCGGAGCGGCCGGTGAAGCGCAGGGTGTTCTCGGCGCCGCCCCGGCACAGCTCGTCGGGGCTGCCCTGGGCGACGACACGCCCGGCGTCGATGATCGCCACGTCGTCGGCGAGCTGCTCGGCCTCGTCCATCGCGTGCGTGGTCAGCACCACGCTGACGCCGTCGGCACGCAGCTCGCGGACCAGCTCCCAGGTGGAGCGGCGGGCCTGCGGGTCGAGCCCGGCGGTCGGCTCGTCCAGGAAGACCAGCTCGGGACGGCCCACCACGGCCATGGCGAGGGCGAGCCGCTGCTGCTGCCCGCCGGAGAGGCGCCGGTAGGTGGTGCGGCCGCAGGAGCCGAGGCCGAGGCGTTCGATCAGCGCGTCCACGTCGAGCGGGTGGGCGTGCAGCTTCGCCATGTGGCGGAGCATCTCGCCGGCGCGGGCGCCGGAGTAGACGCCGCCGGACTGGAGCATCACGCCGATCCTCGGGCGCAGCGACGGTGCCTCGCGGACCGGGTCGAGGCCCAGCACGCGGACGGTGCCCGCGTCGGGCCTGCGGTAGCCCTCGCAGGTCTCGACCGTGGTGGTCTTGCCCGCGCCGTTGGGACCGAGGACGGCGGTGACGCCCGCCCGGGCGGTGAGGTCGAGGCCGTCGACGGCCGTCTTGGTGCCGTACCGCTTGATCAGGCCCCGCACCTGGAGAACGGGCTCCGGCGGGGTGGGCCGGGGGATCTCGCCCGGTGGGGTGCTGCGCATACCGGAGAGTCTAGGGACGGGCCGCCGCACACCGGCACGTGGGCCGAGGGGCTCGCGGAGCGGCCGGGAGGCTCGCCGGGAGCGGGACGCGCCGGGCGGTGACCCAGGGTGCCCCGGGCGTGGTTCCCAGTGACGGACGAGGCCCGGGGGCCCCTACCACAGCAGGGCCGGTTAGGTAACCCTAAGTGATCGATGCCACCCCGAGGCTGCCACCTGGGCGGTTGTCGCGCCCGGGCGAATTACGCAACAATGGCGTTGTGAAAAAGGATGGCGAGGCTCCGCAGGAGGAACTCGCGACCGGTGAGCGGTCCACCCGCAACCGCGTCGCGCGCTCCATCCTGGACCACGGTCCCTCCACGGTGGCAGCCCTCGCCAAGCGGCTCGGGCTCACCCAGGCCGCCGTCCGCAGGCACCTCGACGCCCTTGGCACCGACGGCGTCGTCGAACCCCGCGAACAGCGCGTCTACGGCGCCCGGACCAGGGGCAGGCCGGCCAAGGTCTTCGCCCTCACCGACTGCGGGCGCGACGCCTTCGACCAGTCCTACGACACGCTCGCCGCCGACGCGCTGCGCTGGATCGCCGAGACGGCGGGACCGGACGCGGTGGCCGCGTTCGCCCGCGCCCGGGTCGCCGCCCAGGCCGAGCAGTACCGCGCCGCGATGGACGACGACGGAGCGGCCGCGGACCCGGCGGACCCCGCCGAGCGCGCCCACGCGCTGGCCAAGGCGCTGAGCGCCGACGGGTACGCTGCTACGGCGCGTAGCGCCCCCGAGCCACAGCAGGGCGAACAGCTCTGTCAGCACCACTGCCCGGTCGCGCACGTGGCCGAGCAGTTCCCACAGCTCTGCGAGGCGGAGACCGAGGTCTTCTCCCAGCTCCTGGGCACCCACGTCCAGCGCCTCGCGACCATCGCGCACGGAGACGGCGTCTGCACGACGTTCATCCCGCGCGCCACCGCGCAGACCACCGACACATCAGCAAGCACGGCCGGGAGGAACCCCGCATGACGCTCCCCACGGAGACTGCCCACCCCGAACTCGAGGGCCTGGGTACGTACGAGTACGGCTGGGCCGACTCCGACGCGGCCGGAGCCTCCGCCCGGCGTGGCATCGGCGAGGACGTCGTCCGCGACATCTCGGCCAAGAAGTCCGAGCCGGAGTGGATGACCAAGCTCCGCCTCAAGGGCCTGAAGCTCTTCGGCAAGAAGCCCATGCCGAACTGGGGCTCGGACCTCTCCGGCATCGACTTCGACAACATCAAGTACTTCGTGCGGTCCACCGAGAAGCAGGCCGAGTCCTGGGAGGACCTGCCGGAGGACATCAAGAACACGTACGACAAGCTCGGCATCCCGGAGGCGGAGAAGCAGCGCCTGGTCGCCGGTGTCGCCGCGCAGTACGAGTCGGAGGTCGTCTACCACCAGATCCGCGAGGACCTGGAGGAGCAGGGCGTCATCTTCCTCGACACCGACACCGCGCTGAAGGAGCACCCGGAGCTCTTCCAGGAGTACTTCGGCACCGTCATCCCCGCCGGCGACAACAAGTTCGCGGCGCTCAACACGGCCGTGTGGTCCGGCGGCTCCTTCATCTACGTGCCGAAGGGCGTGCAGGTCGAGATCCCGCTCCAGGCCTACTTCCGGATCAACACCGAGAACATGGGCCAGTTCGAGCGGACGCTGATCATCGTCGACGAGGACGCCTACGTCCACTACGTCGAGGGCTGCACCGCGCCGATCTACAAGACCGACTCGCTGCACTCCGCGGTCGTCGAGATCATCGTCAAGAAGGGCGGCCGCTGCCGCTACACGACCATCCAGAACTGGTCGAACAACGTCTACAACCTGGTCACCAAGCGCGCCGTGGCGTACGAGGGCGCGACCATGGAGTGGATCGACGGCAACATCGGCTCCAAGGTCACCATGAAGTACCCGGCCGTCTACCTGATGGGCGAGCACGCCAAGGGCGAGACGCTCTCCATCGCCTTCGCCGGCGAGGGCCAGCACCAGGACGCGGGCGCCAAGATGGTCCACATGGCCCCCAACACCTCCTCGAACATCGTCTCCAAGTCGGTGGCGCGAGGCGGCGGCCGCACCTCCTACCGCGGTCTCATCGAGATCGGCGAGGGTGCCCCGGGCGCCAAGTCGAACGTGCTGTGCGACGCGCTGCTGGTCGACACCATCTCCCGCTCGGACACCTACCCCTACGTGGACGTCCGCGAGGACGACGTGTCGATGGGCCACGAGGCGACCGTCTCCAAGGTCTCCGAGGACCAGCTCTTCTACCTGATGAGCCGCGGCCTCACCGAGTTCGAGGCGATGGCGATGATCGTGCGCGGCTTCGTCGAGCCGATCGCCAAGGAGCTCCCCATGGAGTACGCCCTCGAGCTCAACCGGCTCATCGAGCTCCAGATGGAAGGCTCCGTCGGCTGACCGCCGAGCCAGCAGCAAGCGAAGTCCTCCGGCTCGGTTCGCTGAGTCCGACGCAGAGAGAGAGCACCACGACAGCCATGGCTGAGGCCCAGAACGCCCCCGTCCAGGGGGGCACCGTGCCGGCGGGTTCCACCACCGCCGGTCAGATCGCGGTGGCCGCCGAGTCGACCGTCGCCACGCGCATGAGCGCACCCCCCTCGTACGACGTGGCCGACTTCCCGGTCCCGCACGGCCGCGAGGAGGAGTGGCGGTTCACGCCGCTGGAGCGGCTGCGCGGCCTGCACGACGGCAGCGCCGTCGCCGACGGCGGCATCCGTGTCGAGATCTCCACCCCCGAGGGGGTCACCCAGGAGACCGTCGGCCGCGACGACGCCCGCGTCGGCCGGGCCGGCAAGCCCGTCGACCGGGTCGCCGCCCAGGCGTACAGCGCCTTCGAGAAGGCCTCCGTCATCACCGTGCCCAAGGAGGCGCGGCCCGAGGAGCCGATCCGCATCACCGTGCACGGCGAGGGCGGCACCGCCTACGCCCACCAGGTGATCGAGCTCGGCGCCTTCGCCGAGGCCGTCGTGGTCATCGACCACACCGGTGACGCGGTCCTCGCCGCCAACGTCGACTACCTCCTCGGCGACGGCGCCAAGCTGACCGTCGTCGCCGTGCAGGACTGGGACGACAACGCCGTCCACGTCGCCCAGCACAACACGCTGGTCGGCCGCGACGCCTCGTTCAAGTCCGTCGTCGTCACCTTCGGCGGCGACCTGGTCCGGCTGCACCCGCGCGTCTCGTACGCCTCCACCGGAGGTTCGGCCGAGCTCATCGGCCTGTACTTCACCGACCGCGGCCAGCACCAGGAGCACCGCCTCCTGGTCGACCACAACCAGCCGCACTGCACCTCGAACGTCGTCTACAAGGGCGCGCTCCAGGGCGACGACGCGCACGCCGTCTGGATCGGCGACGTCCTCATCGAGGCCGCCGCCGAGGGCACCGACACCTACGAGATGAACCGCAACCTCGTCCTCACCGACGGCGCGCGGGTCGACTCGGTGCCGAACCTGGAGATCGAGACCGGCGAGATCGTCGGCGCCGGCCACGCCTCGGCGACCGGCCGCTTCGACGACGAGCAGCTCTTCTACCTGATGGCGCGCGGCATCCCCGAGACGGACGCCCGCCGCCTGGTGGTCCACGGCTTCTTCGCCGAGCTCGTCCAGCAGATCGGCCTCCCCGACGTCGAGGAGCGCCTCCTCGCCAAGATCGAGGCCGAACTGGAGGCCGCGGTCTGATGGCCATCGCGTACGTGAAGGCCTGCGCGCTGAGCGAGCTGGAGGAGGACACCCCCAAGCGGGTGGAACTCGACGGCACGCCGGTCTCCGTGGTGCGCACGGAGGGCGAGGTGTTCGCGATCAACGACATCTGCTCGCACGCCAACGTCTCGCTCTCCGAGGGCGAGGTCGAGGACTGCCAGATCGAGTGCTGGCTCCACGGCTCCGCCTTCGACCTGCGCACCGGCGAGCCCTCCGGGCTGCCGGCCACGCGCCCCGTCCCCGTATACCCCGTAAAGATCGAAGGGGACGACGTGCTCGTCTCCCTCTCCCAGGAGTCCTGAGGCACCCATGGCAACGCTTGAAATCCACGACCTGCACGTCACCGTCGAGGCCGACCACGCCACGAAGGAGATCCTCAAGGGCGTCGACCTGACCGTGAAGCAGGGCGAGACGCACGCCATCATGGGCCCGAACGGCTCCGGCAAGTCGACGCTCGCCTACTCCCTCGCGGGTCACCCCAAGTACACGATCACCGGCGGCACCGTCACCCTCGACGGCGAGGACGTCCTGGAGATGTCCGTCGACGAGCGGGCCCGCGCCGGCCTCTTCCTCGCCATGCAGTACCCGGTCGAGGTCCCCGGCGTCTCCGTCTCCAACTTCCTGCGCACCTCCGCCACCGCCGTCCGCGGCGAGGCCCCCAAGCTGCGTACCTGGGTGAAGGAGGTCAAGGAGGCCATGGAGCGTCTCCACATGGACCCCGCCTTCGCCGAGCGCAACGTCAACGAGGGCTTCTCCGGCGGTGAGAAGAAGCGCCACGAGATCCTTCAGCTGGAGCTGCTCAAGCCGAAGATCGCGGTCCTCGACGAGACCGACTCCGGCCTCGACGTCGACGCCCTGCGCGTCGTCTCCGAGGGCGTCAACCGCATCCGTGAGGGCGGCGAGGTCGGCGCCCTGCTGATCACGCACTACACCCGCATCCTGCGGTACATCAAGCCCGACTTCGTCCACGTCTTCGCGGGCGGCCGCATCGCCGAGTCCGGCGGCGCGGAGCTGGCCGACAAGCTGGAGGCGGAGGGCTACGAGTCCTACGTGAAGGGTGGCGCATCCGCGTGACTGTGGCCCATCAGGGGCTCTCCGGCCTCCTCGACACCGAGGCGATCCGCAAGGACTTCCCGATCCTGCACCGGGAGATCCACGACGGCAGGAAACTCGTCTACCTGGACAACGCGGCGACCTCGCAGACGCCCCGCCAGGTGCTCGACGTGCTCAACGAGTACTACGAGCAGCACAACGCCAACGTCCACCGCGGCGTGCACGTGCTCGCCGAGGAGGCCACGGCGCTGTACGAGGGTTCCCGCGACAAGGTCGCCGCCTTCATCAACGCCCCGAGCCGCGACGAGGTGATCTTCACCAAGAACGCCTCCGAGTCGCTCAACCTCGTCGCGAACATGCTGGGCTGGGCCGACGAGCCCTACCGCGTCGACGCCGACACCGAGATCGTCATCACGGAGATGGAGCACCACTCCAACATCGTGCCGTGGCAGCTGCTCTCGCAGCGCACCGGCGCGAAGCTGAAGTGGTTCGGGCTGACCGACGACGGCCGCCTCGACCTCTCCGACATCGACGAGATCATCACGGAGAAGACGAAGATCGTCTCCTTCACCCTCGTCTCCAACCTGCTGGGCACGCTCAACCCGGTCGAGAAGATCGTCCGGCGCGCCCAGCAGGTCGGCGCCCTGGTCCTCATCGACGCCTCGCAGGCCGCCCCGCACATGCCCCTGGACGTCCAGGCGCTCCAGGCCGACTTCGTGGCCTTCACCGGCCACAAGATGTGCGGACCGACCGGCATCGGCGTCCTCTGGGGCCGCCAGGAGCTGCTGGAGGACCTGCCGCCGTTCCTCGGCGGCGGCGAGATGATCGAGACCGTCTCGATGCACTCCTCGACGTACGCTCCGGCGCCGCACAAGTTCGAGGCCGGTACGCCGCCGATCTCCCAGGCCATCGGCCTGGGCGCGGCGGTGGACTACCTCAGCTCCATCGGCATGGAGAAGATCGCCGCGCACGAGCACGCGATCACCGAGTACGCCGTCGAGCGGCTGCTCCAGGTCCCCGACCTGCGCATCATCGGCCCGGCCTCGGCCGAGGACCGGGGTGCGGCGATCTCCTTCGCGCTGGGCGACATCCATCCGCACGACGTCGGGCAGGTCCTCGACGAACAGGGCATCGCGGTCCGCGTGGGACACCACTGCGCGCGCCCCGTCTGCCTGCGGTACGGAATTCCCGCGACCACGCGGGCGTCGTTCTACCTGTACTCCACGCCCGCCGAGGTCGACGCCTTGGTGGACGGCCTGGAGCACGTACGGAACTTCTTCGGCTGAGGGACGGGTCGTGAAGCTGGATTCGATGTACCAGGAAGTCATCCTGGACCACTACAAGAACCCGCACGGGCGGGGGCTGCGCGACGGTGACGCCGAGGTGCACCACGTCAACCCGACCTGCGGCGACGAGATCACCCTGCGGGTCAGGTACGACGGCGAGCGCATCGCCGACGTCAGCTACGAGGGGCAGGGCTGCTCCATCAGCCAGGCCAGCGCCTCGGTGCTGAACGACCTGCTCGTCGGCAAGGAGCTGGCCGAGGCGCGGAAGATCCAGGGCACCTTCCTGGAGCTGATGCAGTCCAAGGGCCAGATCGAGCCCGACGACGCCATGGAGGAGGTGCTGGAGGACGCGGTCGCGTTCGCCGGTGTCTCCAAGTATCCGGCGCGCGTCAAGTGCGCGCTGCTGAGCTGGATGGCGTGGAAGGACGCGACCGCCCAGGCCCTGGGCGAGGACGAGACCGACAACGCTGCGAGGAAGACGGCATGAGCGAGAACGCAGAGGCCACTCTGAAGCCCGCCTCGGAGGAGGAAGTCCGCGAGGCGCTGCTGGACGTCGTCGACCCTGAGCTGGGTATCGACGTCGTCAACCTGGGCCTGATCTACGGCGTGCACGTCGACGACGCGAACATCGCGACCATCGACATGACACTGACCTCGGCGGCCTGCCCGCTGACCGACGTCATCGAGGACCAGGCCAAGTCGGCCACCGACGGGATCGTCAGTGAGCTGCGGA
Organism: Streptomyces sp. NPDC058373; assembly: GCF_042723275.1. NCBI lineage: Bacteria > Bacillati > Actinomycetota > Actinomycetes > Kitasatosporales > Streptomycetaceae > Streptomyces > Streptomyces sp. NPDC058373. Next base: position 97,351 of record NZ_JBHXJE010000019.1, read on the forward strand.
TCAACTGGGTCTGGATGCCGCCGTGGGGTCCCGACAAGATCACCGACGACGGGCGCGAGCAGCTCAGGGCGCTGGGCTTCAACGTCTGAGCGGGGGCACGCTGGGGCGTGCCTTGCGGGAGGCGGGGCTCACCGGTCGCGGCCGGTGGGGCCCGCCTTCTCGGCTTGGCCGGGCGGCGGGTTCGCCTTGGCCGGGCGGTGGCTGGGCTCGCTCTGGCCTCAAGCGCCGGCCGGGCTGGGGTGGGGTGGCCTCAAGCGCCGGCCGGGGCTGTTCTTGGCCTCAAGCGCCGGCCGGGCTGTTGGGTGGCGTGCTGTTCGTTGTGACGTGGCCGTCACTGATTGGGCTCAGGTGCCGGCCTGGCTCACTGATGGGCTCAGATGGTGGCCGGGCTTTGCGAGGGGCGGTGCCGGTTGGCTCGGGTGGGGTGGCGGCGGTTAGGTTGCCCTCATGACCGACACGACTGCTACTCGTACCACCGGCGCCGTCGCCGCCGGCCTGGCCACGCTCTCCAGTGACGGCGTGGTGCTCGACACCTGGTTCCCGGCGCCCGAACTCACCGACGCCCCCGGCCCCGCCGGCACCGAACGGCTCACCGCGACGCAGACCGCCGAATTCCTCGGCGAGGCCGCCGCGCAGACGCTGGGCGAGGACCCGCGCCGCGGGGTGGAGATCGTCGCGGTGCGTACGGTCATCGGCTCCCTCGACGACAAGCCGCTCGACGCCCACGACGTCTACCTCCGGCTCCACCTGCTCAGCCACCGCCTGGTGCGCCCGCACGGCCAGAGCCTGGAGGGCATCTTCGCCCACCTCGCCAACGTCGCCTGGACCTCGCTCGGCCCGGTCCCGGTCGACTACCTGGAGCAGGCCCGGCTCAACGCCCGCGCCGCCGGGCTGCACCTCCAGGTCACCTCGGTGGACAAGTTCCCCCGGATGACCGACTACGTCGCCCCCAAGGGCGTGCGCATCGCCGACGCGGACCGCGTCCGGCTCGGCGCGCACCTCGCCGCCGGCACCACCGTCATGCACGAGGGCTTCGTCAACTTCAACGCCGGGACGCTGGGCACCTCCATGGTCGAGGGCCGCATCTCCGCCGGTGTGGTCGTCGGCGACGGCTCCGACATCGGCGGTGGCGCCTCCACCATGGGCACCCTCTCCGGCGGCGGCGACGTCGTCATCTCCATCGGTGAGCGCTGCCTGGTCGGCGCCGAGGCCGGTGTGGGCATCGGCCTCGGCGACGAGTGCGTGGTCGAGGCGGGGCTCTACCTCACCGCGGGCACCCTGGTCACGCTCCCCGACGGCGAGGTCGTCAAGGCCCGCGAGCTGAGCGGCGCCTCGAACATCCTCTTCCGCCGCAACTCGGTCACCGGCGCCGTCGAGGGCCGCCCGAACAACGCGGTCTGGGGCGGCCTCAACGAGGTCCTGCACAGCCACAACTGATCCGGCGACCTGTCAGGTGTCCGACCGAACGGCCCGCTCCGAAGTTCCGGAGCGGGCCGTTCGGTCCGACAGGGCTCAGGGGCGGAAGCGGAGCACCTGCGGGTCGTGGTCGCTGTTCTGGTCGGCGAACTCGGCGTTGATGTGGACGCTGTCGTACCGGAAGTGCTTGACGGCGGGGCTGACCAGGATCTGGTCGAGGATCTGGCTGTTGCCCTGGTAGACGTACGAGTAGCGCTCGGCGCGCGGCAGGGAGAGGACGGCGGGCTTCAGGGCGCCGCCCGCGGTCAGGGCCTTGGTGGTGCCGGAGAACTCGAAGTCGTTGATGTCGCCGAGGACCAGGACCTTGGCCTTGCCGTCCGCCGCCAGCAGCTTCCTCACGAAGGTGTTGACGGAGGCCGCCTGCGCGTGGCGCTGGGTCTCCGAGGAGCGCGTGGGCGGCTGGCGGTGCCCGGCCAGCGGCTCGTCGCCGCCCTTGGAGGCGAAGTGGTTGGCCACCACGAAGACCCGCTCACCACGGAAGGTGAACTCGCCCGCCAGCGGCTTGCGGCTGTTCTGCCACGCCGTGTCGGCCGGGTCGACACGACCGGGGGAGTGGGTGAGGGCGGCGCCGCCGCGCTCGCGGACCACCCCGGTCGCGGTGGTCGCGTCCCCGCCGGGACGGTCGGTGAAGGAGACCCGCGCAGGGTTGAAGAGGAACGCCTGCCGGATGTTGCCGCCGGGCTCGCCGCCGTCCGCCTTGTCCACGGGGTCGATGGACCGCCAGTCGTAGCGCGGTCCGCCGGCGGCCACGACCGCGTCGGTGAAGCGGCGCAGGGTCTGCTCTGCGGAGACGGTGCCGTCGTCGGCCGGCCCGTTGTCGTCCTGGATCTCCTCCAGGGCCAGCACGTCGGGGGAGGCGAGGTTGGTCACCACGGCCCGCGCCAGCGCGTCGAACTTCTCCTGCGGGTCGCCGGGGTCGAGGTTCTCCACGTTGTACGTGGCCACCGCCAGCTCTCCGGCGGCCTGCCGCCGGGTCCGCTCCCGCTTCAGGCCCCCGCCCTTGACCTCGCCCAGCTCGCGGGCGGCCAGCGTGTACCCGCCGTACTGGTTGTAGTCGAGCGGTCCCTCGGTGCGGCCGGTGAGCCGGTCGCCCACGTCGGCCTGGGGGAAGGGGCTCTCCGCGGCCGGGGCCAGCTGCTGCACCTGGAGCCGCCCGGTGTTCTGCGCGGTGTACGAGCCGTAGACCGTGCCGCCGCGCGCGTTCGGCCGCTCGCCCGGCTTCACCGTCACCCACAGCTCGGCGTACGGGTCGGTGGCGCCGACCACTCGGGAGCTCCCGATGCGGACGTTCATGCCCTCCAGTGACTCGTAGAAGTCCAGGGCGTACGAACGAGGGCGCAGCGGAAGGGAGTTGATCGATCCCTGCGCGGCCGGGTCGCCCGCCGGGGTGTAGCGGGCCGGGACCGCGCGGGCGTCGACGACCCGGGCGGGCGGCAGCGGGTTGCCGGAGGAGACGACGGTGACCGTCGGCTGGGAGAGCTGGGTCAGCGACTGGTTGCCGCTGGAGGTGCCGCCCGGTATGTACTCGGTGACGGTGCCGGAGACCTCGACGGCGTCACCCGTCTTCACCGTCGGCGCGCCGCTGGTGAAGACGAAGAGCCCCTCGCTGGTGGCCGGATCACCGTCGGGCCGGGTCTCCTGGAACCAGAAGCCGCGCGAGCCGTAGCTCCGGACGCCGGTGACGACCCCGGGCACCGCGGAGACCCGCTGGCCCACCAGCGGCGAGGTTCTCGTGTCGCCCTGGATGTCGTGGATGCGCAAGGTGGCGTCGGCGGCGGCCGACGGCGATGCGGCCACCAGCAGGCCCGCGCCGAGCGCCGCCGCGCAGAGGGCCGCGACGGCGGGGGAGCGGCGCGTGAGGGCGGCGCGAGGGACGGGGCGGGCGGAAGAACCGGCCATGGAGGGCTCCGAACGTGACGAAGAACGGGACGGGGAACGAGAGGCGAGGAAAGCGGGAAGGAGCCGGCCCGCCGGGCGGCACCGGCCCCGGGTACGGCTCTACGCGCGTCAATCTCTTGGAGGGCAGGGGGAGTTGTCAAGGGACGCCAGATGTACTCCGGGTGACGCGGGCCGGAACCGGTCGGCATGCCCGCAAATCCGTCTACGCTGAACCGGCACCAGGACACGCCGCCGCACCGAGGAGAACCACCCGATGCCCGCTCAGCCCCCAGCCCTGCCCCCGGTCAGGCTCACCTCCGAGGCGGAACTGGCGAGGGACGCGCTCGCCACGCCGCTCCTGGGCCGCGCCGTGCGGCTCGCCCGCTGGGCGGGGCCCGCGACCCGGGTCGGCGCGGGCGGCGAACTCCTCGACGCGCACCTGCCCGAGGCGGCAAAGGTGCTGGGACTGCCCGCCGGGGACGAGGGCGAGGCGCAGGCGAGCGAGGCGTGGCGGATCGCCGTGGACACCGGCCTGGTCACCGTCGAGGACCCGGAGGAGGGTGACAGCGGCGAGGAGGTCCCGGGCACGGTCGAGGCCGGACCCGAGCTGGGACTGGTCACCGGCGGCAGCCCTCAGGACGTGGTGGGGATCTGGGAGGCGGCCCTGGAGACCGTCCTCGCCGACGCCGCCGTCCCCGACCTGGAAGGGCTGGTCGAAGCGGTGGAGGCGGGGGAGGAGTTCGACCTCGACGCGCTCGACTGGGATCCCGAGGGCGAGGAGGAACTGCTCGACCTGGCGCTCACCAACCTCTACGCGCTGACGCTGACCGCGGGCAGCGCCGGCCAGACGCCGGTGCCGCTGCCCGCCCTCGCCGCCACCATGGTCGCCTCGGACGAGCCTTTGGGTGAACCCTCCGACGAGGTCCTGGAGTTCGTCTCCGACACCATGATGCGGCTGGACGACTACTTCCGGGCGCTGGAGCTGATCGGCCTGGTGGAGTTCTGGCCGGTCGACGAGGAGCTGATGGCCGACGCCGACGAGGAGCCCGGGGCGCCCGAGCCGGACGAGGACATCAGCCGCTACGGCATGGTCCGCCTCACCGCGCTGGGCCGCCACGCCCTGCGGCTGCGGCTCGCCGAGGCCGGCCACGAGGCCCCGGTCGTCGGCGACCTGGCGGACAAGGGCGCCGACGCGCTCCTCGACGGGATCGCCGGGTACCCGCAGGAGGCCGTCCGCGACGAGCTCGCCGCCTGGCTCGCCGGACGCGAGGCCGCCGTGGCCGCCCGTGAACTGCTGGCCGCCGCCCGGGGCGCCGACGAGGGCGCGCCGCTGCGCCGGCTGCGCTGTCAGGAGGCGTTGTCGCTGGTCGGACTGGAGGCCGAGGGGGCGCTGCGGGAGGTGCTGGACGACCCGGAGCTGGGCGGGCTCGCCCGGGTGTGGCTGGCGGAGCGGGGCGCGGCCGACGTGCCGCCGCCCGCGCAGGAGCTGGTCTTCTGGCTGACGGTGGACACCCTCACGGCCCAACTGGCGGCGGAGGGCAACTCCGAGGAGCTGCGCGCGCTGGTGGAGGGGCTCGCCGACCAGCACAGCGGCTTCTTCGAGGCCGCCTGGCGGGTCGACCATCCCGCCACCGCCGACGTGCTGGAGGCGATGGGGCGGCTCCACCCCGACCGGCAGGTCGCGAAGGTGGCCCGTAAGGCGGCCTTCAAGGCGCGGTCACGCCAAGGGGCCTGAGCTCACGTAGGGGCGGCGGTCCCGCCGTGAGGGCGGTCTGCCTCTTCTACGGGCGGGTCGCCTACCGTGCGGGGAGAGCGAACGCCCCTGCGTGGGCCGGGCCTTGGCGGGTTGCACATGACGCGGCGGGGCGGGGGGGCCCCCCAGCAGAATGGGCGCCCCCCCGGGGGGGGGGGCGCCCCCCCCCCC
>NZ_JBHXJE010000020.1:0-101180 GCF_042723275.1 Streptomyces sp. NPDC058373
CCCACGCGTCCTCGAGGCTGCCGTCCGCCTGTCGGGTCCGCCTCCACGGGCTCTCCCCCCCCCCGCAGGCGGGGCGCGGATGGCGGCCACCCCTCCAGCCCGGCCGACGCTTGAGGCCACTTTTCAAGCCCGGCCGGCGCCTGAGGCCACCCCTCCAGCCCGGCCGGCGCCTGAGGCCATCCTTCAAAGCCCGGCCGGCGCCTGAGGCCATCCCAGCCCGGCCGGCGCCCAGGGGGCGCCAAACCGGACACTTACCCCCAATCCCGATGAGGGGCCCGCAGCAGAGCTGCGGGCCCTGCCCCGGGCCCGGTAGGCTTCCCGTGTGATCTTCAAGCGCATCGGAAACGGCCGGCCGTACCCCGACCACGGCCGGGAATCCACCCGGCAGTGGGCGGACGTGGCACCGCGCCCGGTCCGCCTCGATCAGCTCGTGACGACCAAGGGCCAGCTCGACTTGGAGACCCTTCTCGCCGAGGACTCCACCTTCTACGGCGACCTCTTCGCCCACGTCGTCAAGTGGCGGGGCGACCTCTACCTGGAGGACGGCCTGCACCGCGCCGTCCGCGCCGCCCTCCAGCAGCGCCAGGTGCTCCACGCCCGCGTCCTCGAACTGGACTGAGCGGACCACCGCACTCCGCAGCCGCCCCGCGCACCCCCACGGAGGAGCGCCGCGTCGGCGCCCCGGTCGTGCCCAGGCCACGGAGGCGACCGTTCCGCATCTGCTCGCGACCGAACGGGCCCTTTTCCCACCGGACAGGACCAAGCGGTAGATCCTTTAGTAGGCATTGCCCCTGGCCGGCATTACGCTGCGCCTCATGAGCATGCTCACTCCCCCCGGCATGGGCGGCAAGTACCGCATCACGGGGGACAAGTACCCCCGCATGCGCCGTACGGGCGGCCGCCGCAAGCTGGTCCTGGCGGCCACCGGCGGCGTGCTGGCCCTCGGACTCGTCGGCTGGGGGACGTTCCAGCTCGTCGACGTCTTCACCGGCGGCTCCGCCGCCACCGCGGCGGGCGGCCGGAACTGCCCCCAGCCCGCCCCCAGCGCCTCCCCCGCCAAGGCCGATCCTCTCCCCGCGCCGGGCAAGATCAAGGTCAACGTCCTCAACGCCACCGAGCGCGGCGGCCTCGCCAAGGAGACCGCCGACGCGTTGAGGAAGCGCGGCTTCGCCATCGGCGAGGTCGGCAACGCGACCAAGGAGTACGACAAGAAGGTCAAGGGCACCGCCCTGCTGCTCGGCCCGGCCGAAGCGGTCGACGGCGCCTTCTCGGTCCTCTCCACCCAGGTCGGCGGCGCCCAGCAGAAGGTCGAGGCCCCGGGCGCCGGCGGCAAGCCCACCAAGGCGGCCAAGGCCGCCGGCAAGAAGGCGGACGAAGCGGCGGACGAGCCCGCCAAGGGCTCCCGCAAGCCGAACGAGATCGACCTGATCATCGGCGACGGTTTCAAGAAGCTGACCCCCGAGGCCGCCGCCACCGGCGCCCTCAAGGCGCTCAACGCCCCGAAGCCCTCCCCGTCCCCCTCGCCGGGCGGCCGCTGCTGACCCGCCCCCGGCACACGACCGCGCCCCCGGGATGTCCTCACGGACCCGGGGGCGCGGTCGTACCGTATGCGGAACGCCTCAGTCGGCCTGGCCGTACATGCGGTCGCCGGCGTCGCCGAGGCCGGGGACGATGTAGCCGTTCTCGTTGAGCCGCTCGTCGACGGAGGCGGTGACGACGGTGACCGGGGTCCCCGCCAGCTCGCGCTCCATGATCTCGACGCCCTCGGGCGCGGCCAGCAGCACGACGGCGGTGATGTCGTCGGCGCCGCGCCGGATCATCTCCTGGATGGCGGCGACCAGGGTGCCACCGGTGGCCAGCATCGGGTCGAGCATGTAGACCTGCCGGCCGGTGAGATCCTCCGGCATCCGCGCCGCGTAGGTGGACGCCTGGAGCGTCGACTCGTCGCGGATCATGCCGAGGAAGCCGACCTCGGCGGTGGGCAGCAGCCGCACCATGCCGTCGAGCATGCCGAGCCCGGCCCGCAGGATCGGCACGACCAGCGGACGCGGGTGCGAGAGCTTGACGCCGGTCGTCCGCGCGACCGGGGTGTCGATGTCCACCTGCTCGGTGCGCACGTCCCGCGTCGCCTCGTACGCGAGCAGGGTGACCAGCTCATCCGCCAGACGACGGAAAGTGGGGGAATCGGTGCGCTTGTCGCGCAGCGTGGTGAGCTTGTGCGCCACCAGGGGGTGGTCGACGACGTGTATCCGCATGCCATCCACAGTAACGGGCAGGTCGGACCGGGCCTCCCTCAGATGGCATCAACGCGGCGCGCCGGGGGAAAGTGGAGGAAAGCTCCCGGGACCCGCGCGGGGGTGGCGAAGCAGCCCTGAGGTGGTGACCTGGTGCCGGAACCGTCCGGACCTCGCACGGAGCGCGACCGCGCTCCCGCCCGCGACGGCGAGCGGTCACGCGTGGGCGAGCCTTCGGCGTCGCACGGCCCCGGCCCAGGGCGCGGCGAGGCACCGGCGGACCCGTCCGGCAGGGCCCCGGCGGACCCCTCCGGAGAGGCCGAGGCTCGCCCCGCCCCCGGCGGGCGCATACGCACCCGCGAGGGATCGCCCGCACCCGCCCGCGACCAGGCTCGCCCCACCGGTGGCAGGCGCGGCGGGCCCCCTGCCGGCGCCCCTGCCGAGGCTGACGGGCGCCCCGGCAGGGCGGCTGACCCCGGCCGCGCCCCCGACGCCGAGTGCGCAGCCGACCACGACCAGGAGCACGCTCAGGACCGCGAGCACGAGCTGGCCCGCCGCCGGGCCCGGGCGCGGATCCGCGAGCGCACCCTCGACCGCGCCCTGGAGCGCGCCCCCGGCACCGGCCGGGAGGCCGACCCCGGCCCGGCGGGACGCCGCAGGCGGGCGACGGGCGGGCCGGACGCGGTGGCCGCCCCCGCCGCTCCTGTCGGCCCCGCCTCCGTGGGCGAGGGCGGCGGCGAGCCCGAGTCGGACGCCGAGCGCCGTCGCAGGCGGGCCCAGTTCCTGCGCGAGCTGACCGAGGCCAAGGAGCTGCGCGCCCGGGTCCAGCCGCGCCGCGCCCGCGCCGCCCGGATGCGCCAACAGATGCGGATGCGTACGTTCCGCTGGTGACGGGGCGCGGGCGGCGCGCCCGTACCCCCTCCCGCCCCAGGCGCCCCACCGGCCCGGCACACGCCCTGCCGCACTCCCTCAGGCGGCCCGGCGCGCCCCCGGACGCCCCCGATCCACCCCGCCGGACGCGCGACGCGCACGCGGCACGCGGAAGACCTCACCTGACGGGTTCCTTTCTGCCACGATTCCGGTGGGCGGGGCACCCCGCCTGCCTCCGCCGGAGGAACCGCCGACCGGCACACCTAGGACAGTGGGAGAGTCACGGTGTACTTCGCCGCACTGCTCGCGCGCACCGAAGTCGGGTGGGAAGCGAGCGACACAGACCTCGACGACGTGGAGACCCTGTCGGACCTCACCGATCTGGCCCGCGAGGCCACGACGGACGACGACACGGTCCTGGCCTACATCGAGCAGGAGGACACGTGGTTCGGCATCGTCCGGGTGGACGGTGAGGACGACCCGCGTATCTACGTCTCGGACGCCGCTGCGGCCGCCCGTAGCTCGTACGGGGAGATGCTCCTCACCGACGAACTGCTCGGCCGCACCCCCGAGGACGACGACGTCCTCGCCGACCTCGACCTCGACGGCACGGAGGAGGGCGAGCCCTACCGCGAGGACCAGGACGACGACACCTACGACACCGGCGACCCGGCCGACCAGGCCGGAGCCGGACCCCTCGGGGACGGCGCGCTCCTCGCCGACCTCGGGGTCGGCGAACGGGAGCTGCACGCCCTGCGCCCCGGGGACGCCCTCAGCGAGATCGCCGACGTGCTCGGCGCGGCCGAGGTGCTGGAGGCGGTCCGCTGACCGTCCTGGCCCACCGCGGCTGACCGCCCGGGCGGGTACGCGGCCGGGCCGGTAGGTTCCGAGTGTGAAGAGCACTTGCCCGGAGCCCGCCGGTCCGGCCGGACCCGTCCCCGACCCCGTCCGCACCCCCTGGGAGCCCGCCATGCGGCAGGCCCTCGCCGAGGCGCAGCGGGCGGGGCGCGGTGGCGACGTACCCGTGGGCGCCGTCGTCCTCGACCCGGCAGGCCATCTGCTCGCCGCCGCCCACAACGAGCGCGAGGCGGCCGGCGACCCCACCGCGCACGCGGAGGTCCTCGCCCTGCGCCGGGCCGCCGCCCGCGCCGGTCGGTGGCGGCTGACCGACTGCACCCTGGTCGTCACCCTGGAGCCCTGCACCATGTGCGCGGGCGCCGCCGTCCAGTCCCGCGTCGACCGCGTCGTCTACGGCGCCCGCGACGAGAAGGCCGGCGCCGCGGGCTCCCTCTGGGACGTGGTCCGCGACCGCCGCCTCAACCACCGCCCCGAGGTCGTCGAGGGCGTTCTCGCCGCCGACTGCGCCGCCCTCCTCACCGAGTTCTTCCGCGCCCGCTGATCCCGCGGCCCCGGCCCTCTTCGGTCTGTGCGGATACCGATTTCAGCCCACGGCCCCCGATGGTCTAAGCTCTCTCTCGGTAGCGTGTCCGAGCGGCCGAAGGAGCTCGCCTCGAAAGCGAGTGTGGCGCAAGTCACCGTGGGTTCAAATCCCACCGCTACCGCTGACATCGTCCCCCACCTGTGGAAACACAGGTGGGGGACGTTCTGCTTGCCGGCCTTCCACGCCGGAGCACCGGGACGGCCTCGGGGCCCGGCTCTCCCACGGAGCCGGGCCCCGAGGCCGTCCGCCGCCGGGCGGTCGCAACCTCGCCCGCCCCCGTACGGCGTGGACGGCCGGGACCGTTCCCGCCCGGCGAACGAACCCACCCGGGGGCCATTGGTCCCGGAAACCTCACACGGCTCCCCGGCCGAAGATCGGCTCATCGCGTTAAACTTCCGCGATCCGTCGCACAGGCGACCAGTCGGGTGGCGGAACCGGGACGGCCGACGAGGGCGTCCCCGCCAGCGGGAACCGGGACGCCAGGGGAGGCGGCAGGGGTGGTGCACGCCAAGAAGGTCGCGCTGTACGTGGTGGTGGTCTTCCTGCTGTACGTGATCATCACCGACCCGGAGAAGGCGGCAGACTACGTCCAGATGGGCTTCGAGGGCGTCTCCAACGCCGCCGAGGCCGTCGGCGACTTCATGACCTGGGTCGCCAACGGCGGAAGTTCCTGACCCACCCCCTCCCGGATGCCGCCGCGTGGCATCGCCCCCGGGTGGCGGCGGCCATACGGAGGCAGTACGCGCCCCCGGCGGCCCGGACGGGCCATCGCGCGCGCTGCGCGCCCCGGCGCGCACCCCCGGGCTCGTACACTCCGCACACATCGCGCGCGCCTCAGCACGTTTGCACCATTTGCGCCAACTTGCCCCTCAACACGGCTTTATCGGGTGCTTGCACACAGTGCATCCGTCTTGTGATGCTATGACCGCTTTTGACGGATAGTTGACGATCAAGGGGTGGCGTTGCCCGTGCCGGCCAGAACCGCGCCTCACGCACCGCCCCAGGACGGTCCCGGCCCGGGCGGCGCGAACACCGTGCCCGGCGCCGGAGCCGCCCCGGGTGCCGAAACCGTGCCCGGCTCGGGCGCGGAGTCGGGGCGGGCGCCGCGCAGCGCGCCGTTCCGGCCGGGGCGGGCCTCCGACCCGGCCGCCCGCAAACGCGGGGCTGACACCCGCGCCCTCACCCAGCTCCTCTTCTCGCAGCTCAAGGAGTTGGAGCCGGGCACCGCCGAGCACGGCCGGGTCCGCAATGCCCTCATCGAGGCCAACCTCCCCCTCGTCCGGTACGCGGCGGCCCGCTTCCGCAGCCGGAACGAACCGATGGAGGACGTCGTCCAGGTCGGCACCATCGGCCTGATCAACGCCATCGACCGGTTCGACCCCGACCGGGGCGTGCAGTTCCCGACCTTCGCCATGCCGACGGTGGTCGGCGAGATCAAGCGGTACTTCCGGGACAACGTCCGCACCGTGCACGTCCCCCGCCGCCTGCACGAGCTGTGGGTGCAGGTCACCAGCGCCACCGAGGACCTGACCACCGCGCACGGCCGCTCCCCGACCACCGCGGAGATCGCCGAGCGGCTGCGGATCGGCGAGGACGAGGTGCTGGCCTGCATCGAGGCCGGCCGCTCGTACCACGCGACCTCGCTGGAGGCGGCCCAGGAGGGCGACGGCCTCCCGGGGCTGCTGGACCGCCTCGGCTACGAGGACCCGGCGCTCGACGGCGTGGAGCACCGCGACCTCGTCCGCCACCTGCTGGTGCAGCTCCCCGAGCGCGAGCAGCGCATCCTCCTGCTGCGCTACTACAGCAACCTGACGCAGTCCCAGATCAGCGCGGAGCTCGGCGTCTCGCAGATGCACGTCTCCCGCCTGCTGGCCCGGAGCTTCGCCCGGCTGCGATCCGCAAACAGAATCGAGCCCTAACCGGAACGGGTTGTCTCGATTCGCGGCCCTGGCTGCGCGAAAAGCCCCACACCCCCCATTTCCGGGGCCAACTCCCCCTTTTTTTGTCGACTTACCGCTACAGCGTGTTGCCGACATGTGACATTCTGCGGGAACGGCGTTTGCCGCAGGCTCACCGCCGGTATTCAGGTGGAGGCTGCGTTCCTCGACGAGGGCGTCGCCGCGACCGTCCGCGACCTCAAGGGGGTGGCATGTCCGCAGAACAGGGCAGCTCGAAGGTGCTCACGCTCAGCAAGAGTGCCCCCGGTGTGCTCGGCCGTGCGGAATTCCCGCATGTCCCGCCGCCGGAGACGACCCGTCAGGAAGACGCGTTCCGGCCCACGGCCCCGCCGCAGGCCGTCCATGCGGCCGGACCCCCCGGCGCCACGGACACCGCAGCCCCGCTCCCGGAGACCGACGAGGCGGCCCCGGCCGACCTCCCCGAGTCCTCGGGCGCGCTCGACACCCGCACCCTCTCCCGCTCCCTCTTCCTGCGCCTGCGCGAGCTGACGGCGGAGGACTCCGGCGGCCAGGACAGCCCCGAGCGGGCGTACGTCCGCGACACCCTCATCGAGCTGAACCTCCCCCTCGTCCGGTACGCGGCGGCCCGCTTCCGCAGCCGGAACGAACCGATGGAGGACATCGTCCAGGTCGGCACCATCGGCCTGATCAAGGCGATCGACCGGTTCGACTGCGAGCGCGGGGTGGAGTTCCCCACCTTCGCGATGCCGACGGTGATCGGCGAGATCAAGCGGTTCTTCCGGGACACCAGCTGGTCGGTGCGGGTCCCGCGCCGCCTCCAGGAGCTGCGCCTCGCGCTCACCAAGACCAGCGACGAGCTGGCCCAGAAGCTGGACCGCTCACCGACCGTCCCCGAGCTGGCGCAGGCGCTCGGCGTCTCGGAGGAGGACGTCGTCGACGGCCTCGCCGTGGGCAACGCCTACACCGCCTCCTCGCTCGACTCCCCGGCCCCCGAGGACGACGGCGGCGAGGGCTCCCTCGCGGACCGCCTCGGGTACGAGGACGCAGCGCTGGAGGGCGTGGAGTACCGCGAGTCGCTGAAGCCCCTGCTGGCCAAGCTGCCGCCGCGCGAGCGCCGGATCATCATGCTCCGCTTCTTCGCCAACATGACCCAGTCGCAGATCGGCGAGGAGGTCGGCATCTCCCAGATGCACGTCTCCCGCCTCCTCACCCGCACCCTGGCCCAGCTCCGCGAGGGCCTGATCGCGGACTAGCCACCACTCCGGCACCCCGCTTCCGGCGGCCGGCCGTACGTCCCCTCCAGGACGTACGTCCGGCCGCCGCGGCATGCCCGCACGCGCCCCCACACTCCCCCGCCCACAAAGAAGCGCGCCCCTCACGAAGAGGGACGCGCGTCCACCACCTGCCCCGCCCGCCCCCGACGAGCCAGCTTCGGGAGCCAAAGGGGCGCGTCGTTGTCGAGCGAAGCTCCAGAGATCAGGAGAACGCCAGCCAGCCGACCGCGGCCAGGATCACCACGACGGCGACAATCCCGACGATCACCCCCACCCGGGGCCCGGAGGACCCGGTGGCCTGGGGCTGCTGCCCGGCGGGGCCGGGCTCGTCGACGAAAGCGCGGAACATCTGCGTACTGCCGGCCGGGTCGTGACCCTGGGGACCCTGCGGCGACTGGGGGTTGTGTGCCATGGGCCAGGACACTAGCGAATCCGGGCCGCACGCCCAACCCTCGGGGGATCTCGGCCGGTTCGTCCGGTGCGCCGGCGGCGGGCGCGAGGAGGCCGGGGCGGGGGCCCGTACCGGGCGGAGTCAGCCTTTTACCGGTTGTGTCCGGCGCTTTGCCGGGCTTTACGACTGCGACCCCAGAGCTTTGCCGACTCTTTAGCGCGATTGCCCCATTTTCGTTTGCCTGCGGCAACCATCCAGTTCTATCGTTGCCCTAAGCAACAAACAGGAGAGGCCGATGGCTGCTCAGTCCCAGTACGAGCAACTGGCCCGTCAGCTCAGCGCCATCGGAGCTGTGAAAAGAGGACTCGCACGCGTCCTGCCGCACGACTGCCCGCCCGGCTCCATCGCGGTACTCAACCTTCTCGACCTGCACGGCGAGATGCGGATGAGCCGGATGGCCGAGCTGCTGGCCGTCGACATGTCGGTCACCAGCCGCCATGTGGCACACGTGGCGGACCGCGGCTGGCTCGACCGGTCGCCGGACCCGTCGGACCGCCGGTCCCGGATCCTCCGTCTCACGCCCGAGGGCAAGCTCCTGCTGACCGAGCTGTCCGAGCGCTATGTCAGAGCGCTCGGCCACTACATGGAGAACTGGTCGGACGAGGAAGTCGACCAGCTCATCTCGCTCCTCGGCCGCCTGCGCGAGGACTTCGGCGACTGCCGCTCGATCCCGAGCCGGCTCACCGATGAGCCCGCGGGGGCGCCGAGCGACGACCCGACCGTCCGTACCTCCCTCTAGGACGCGCGGACGGCGGGCCGGTCCGGCCGCACCCGCGGTGGGGACCGGCCCGCCGTCCGTGTCCGTCCGGACGGGGGACGTACATCCGCGCACGATGTAAGAGAAGGATTTTCATGGCAACAACCACGCCGGAAGGTGTGCGGGGCAGCCATGCCGCCAAGCACGGCGGCGCCGCCGCGGCGTCTGCCGGTGCGCCCATGTCGCACCGGCAGATCATGGAGGCGCTCTCCGGGCTTCTGCTCGGCATGTTCGCCGCGATCATCTCGTCGACGATCGTCTCCAACGCCCTGCCCAAGATCATCGGAGACCTGGGCGGCGGGCAGAGCGCGTACACCTGGGTCGTCACCGCCTCGCTGCTGACCATGACGGCCTCCACGCCGCTCTGGGGCAAGCTCGCGGACCTGTACAACAAGAAGGTCCTGGTCCAGATAGCCCTGGTCATCTTCGCGATCGGCTCGATCGTCGCGGGGCTGTCGCAGGACCCGGCCATGCTCATCGCCTGCCGGGCGGTCCAGGGCATCGGCGCGGGCGGTCTCGCCGCGCTGGCCCAGATCATCATGGCCGCGATGATCGCGCCGCGTGAGCGCGGCCGGTACAGCGGCTACCTCGGCGCCACCTTCGCCGTGGCCACCGTCGGCGGCCCGCTCCTCGGCGGCGTCATCACCGACACCTCGTGGCTCGGCTGGCGCTGGTGCTTCTACGTGGGCGTGCCCTTCGCCCTGATAGCCCTGCTGGTGCTCCAGAAGACCTTGAAGCTGCCCGTGGTCAAGCGGGAAGTGAAGGTCGACTGGACCGGCGCGTTCTTCGTCGTCGCCGCGGTCTCCCTGCTGCTGGTCTGGGTGACCTTCGCCGGGGACAAGTACGACTGGATGTCGTGGCAGACCGCGGTCATGGTCGGCGGCTCGGTCGTGCTGGCGCTGATCTTCATCCTGGTGGAGTCGAAGGCCAGCGAGCCGATCATGCCGCTGCGGCTCTTCCGCAACCGCACGATCACCCTCGCCTCGCTGGCCTCGCTCTTCGTCGGTATCGCGATGTTCTCCGGCACCGTCTTCTTCAGCCAGTACTTCCAGCTGGCGCGCGGCGAGTCGCCGACGATGTCCGGTGTCATGACGATCCCGATGATCATGGGCATCTTCATCTCGTCCACGGTCTCCGGCATCATCATCACCAGGAACGGCCGCTGGAAGGCGTGGCTGGTCTCCGGCGCGGTGCTGCTCACCGCCGGCCTCGGCCTGCTGGGCTCGATCCGCTACGACACTCCGTACTGGCACATCGCGTTCTTCATGGCGCTGATGGGTCTGGGCGTCGGCATGATGATGCAGAACCTCGTGCTCTGCACCCAGAACCAGGTGGCCCCCTCGGACCTCGGCTCCGCCAGCTCCGTCGTCACCTTCTTCCGCTCGCTCGGCGGCGCGGTCGGCGTCTCGGCGCTCGGCGCGGTCATGGCGAACAAGATCGGCGACTACGTCAAGGACGGGCTGACCGAACTCGGCCCGAAGGCCGCCGCGGCGGCCGAGCAGGGCGGCGGCTCCAGCGGCGGCTTCCCCGACCTGAACGCCATGCCGGCCCCGGTCCGGACCGTCTTCGAGGCGGCCTACGGCCACGGTATCGCCGACGTCTTCCTGATCGGCGCCCCGATCGCGGCCCTCGCCCTGATCGCCGCGATCTTCATCAAGGAGGTCCCGCTGCGGACCCAGGGCGCCCTCGCCCAGTCCGAGAGCGAGCAGACCGCTCCGCTCCCGGCCGCCGAGGAGACCCGGGTGCCCGCGGGCGTCGGTGCCGCCACCGCGGACACCGCGTTCGGCGCGGGCGGCCAGCAGGCGGCCCCCGCCCGGACCCAGGCGTTCGATGCGGCCCCGGCCGTGTCGAACGGGATCACCGTGCACGGCTCGGTCCGGGGCGCGGAGAACGCGCCGGTGGTGCACGCCACCGTCACGCTGATCTCGCTCGGCGGGCGCCAGCTCGGCCGCGCGGTCGCCCAGGGCGACGGCTCCTACGCGCTGGACGCCCCGGAGCCCGGCAGCTACGTGCTGATCGCCTCGGCCGACGGCTTCCAGCCGCAGGCCTCCACCATCGTGGTCGGCGAGCAGCCCCTCGGCTACGACATCCTGCTCAGCGGGACGAGCGGCCTGACCGGAGCGGTGCGTACCGCCGACGCCGGGACCCCCGTGCCCGGCGCGATGGTGATCGTCACCGACGTGCGCGGCGACGTGCTGGCCACCGGTGCCAGCGACGAGGCGGGCGCGTTCGCCTTCACCGAGCTGGTGCCCGGCGCGGTGACCGTCGCGGTCAACGCCGAGGGCCACCGCCCGGCGGCGCTCCCCGTCGAGGTCGGCGCCACCGGCGTCACCCACGTCGAGGTCGCCCTGCACACCGGCGCCCGCGTCCAGGGCGTCGTACGCGCCGCCGGCGGTCCGCTGGCCGGGGTGCGTGTCACCCTGGTCGACGCCGCGGGCAACGTGGTCGCCACCCGCACCACCGCCGAGGACGGGGCCTACGGGTTCGCCGACCTCGACGGCGGCGAGTACACCGTGATCGCGACCGGCTACCCGCCGGTGGCCACCGCGGTCAGCCTCAGCGGGCCCGGCACCGACGGGCACGACATCGAGCTCGCCCACCCCGGCGAGTGACCCCGCCCGCGCCCGGCGCCCTCCTCGCGAGCGGCGCCGGGCGCGGCGGCCACAGGCCGCGGGGCCGGCGGGCGTTTCCAGCGGAGGCGCCGGGCGGAACCCGTGGAAGGGCCCCGGACAGGGTGGTGGACCGGCAGGGGACGGCCGGTCCGCCGCCGTCCGGGGCCCGTCGCCGTCACCGGGTCCGGCCGCGCCGCGCCGGGCGGCTCCACCCGTAAGGGTCGCCTCGCGGCGAAAGGGGTGCCGGGGGCGAACCGTTTCGGTACGGAGGTGTCGTACGGATGCGGCGTCCGGACGGGGAACCGGGCACGGGTGGACCATCGGGGGCGCGGGCGGGAGAGCCGCCCGCACAGACAGACTTCCCGCCTCTCGACCGCCGGGCTCGCGCCCGGGCGGGGAGGGGCGGGCCGGAGGCACCGGGCCGCGCTTCGCGGCCGCGGCGACCGGTCCGGCCAGGGGGCGCCGTGCAGGACTTCACGGCCACCCCGGCGCCGGACCGGCTCCGCACACCGAGAACAGCGGAACTGCGCAAGGGAGAGAGACCGGATGGGACTCACCGCACGGATTCGGACCCGCGACGGATGGGCAGTACCCCACGCCGTCGTCACCGTCACGGACATGACCGGACGCCAGATCATCCGTGCCGACGCCGACACGGACGGCATGGTCGAGGAGCCGGCCGAGCTGGCCCCCGGCCCGTACACGGTCATCGTCACGGCGGTGGGCTACGGCCCGTCCGCCTCCACCGCGCTGGTCGGCGCGGGCGGCCGGGCCGACGCGGGCACGGTCGTGCTGACCCGGCAGGGCGGTACGGAGCTGCCCGCGCCCGGGACCTGGACGGTCGACCCGGCGCACTCGACGGTGGGCGCGGTCGCCCAGCACCTGGGGATCTCCAGCGTGCGCGGCCGGTTCACCGACTTCACCGCGCGGATCGAGATCGGCGGGGACGACGGCTGGTCCAAGTCCCGCGTGGAGGCGGTCATCCAGGCCGCCTCGATCGACACCGGCAACCAGATGCGGGACGGCCACCTGAAGTCCCCGGACTTTCTCGACGTGGTCAACTACCCGCAGCTCACCTACCTCAGCTCCGGCCTCACGGTCGCGGGCGAGGACCGCTGGACCGTCCACGGCGACCTGCGCATGCACGGGGTCTCCCGCCCGGTCGACCTGGACCTGCGCTACCTCGGCACCGGCTCCGACCCCTGGGGCGGCACCCGCGCCGCCTTCAGCGCCACCGCCGAACTGCGCCGCGAGGACTTCGCGATGAACTACAACCAGGTCATCCAGGCAGGGATCTCGGCGATCGGCACGAAGCTGCGGGTGGAGATGGACATCCAGGCGGTGCAGGGGGAGGCGCTGCCGCAGGGGTGAGCCCTCGGCGGGCCCGGAGCGGGGCGTGGGCGCTTCCGCGCGCGCGGGGCGGTCTGCGGGCCCCCGCCTCGGCCCGGAGGCCGTCAGCGGGCGCCCCGGGGCGGCGCCGGTCCAAGATGGCTCAATCGCCGGCCGGGCTTTGTTCGAGCCCGTCCGGCGACACGTACGGCCCTGCCGTCGCGGGCGCCCGGCGCCGCGCCCCAGCCCCGCGTAGGGTGCGGGAATGTCTCCCTCCATCGCCACCAACACCCGGGTCGACCGCGCGGAGTTGCTGGACTTCGTCCGGCCCCGGCACCGGGCCCTGCTGCTCACCGCCCGCGCCGACGGCTCCCCGCAGGCCTCTCCGCTGACCTGCGGGGTCGACGGGGAGGGCCGGATCGTCGTCTCCACCTACCCGGAACGGGCCAAGACCCGGAACGCCAAGCGGAATCCGAAGGTCAGCGTCGTCGTGCTGAGCGACGAGTGGAACGGGCCCTGGGTCCAGATCGACGGCACCGCCGAGGTCGTCGACGCGCCCGACTCGGTCGAGCCGCTGGTCGAGTACTTCCGGGTCATCTCCGGGGAGCACCCCGACTGGGACGAGTACCGCGCCGCCATGGTGAAGCAGGGCAAGTCGCTCATCCGGATCACGCCGGAGCGGTGGGGCCCGGTCGCCACCGGCGGGTTCCCGGCCCGGTCGGCCTGAGCCGGTCTCCGTACGGCGGGCCCCGGCCCGGCACCCGCCGTACGGGCATCCGTCAGGCCTCCCGCGCCACCATCGCCTCGATCCCGGCGACGAGCAGGTCGAGGGCGAGGGTGAAGTCCCGCTCCCGCATCTCCTCCACGGTGTGCCCGCCGCGCTCCGCCAGCAGGCGGCCCGGCTCCGTGAAGTCACCTTCCAGGCCGGGGTGTTCGCGGATCGAGCCCATGGCGTGGCGGAAGTAGGCGTCCTGCGTCATCCCCGCCTGCCGGGAGCGTTCGACGTAGTGGCCCTCGAAGGTGCCGAAGCCGTGGACGAACTGCGAGACCGCCGCCATGGCGCCCGCGCGGGTGGCCGGCGCCAGCCCGGTCCCGGCCAGCACCGCCCGCATCCGGCGGGAGAACGCCATCGAGTGCGGGCCGATGTTGAGGTAGGTGCCCGCCAGCGTCGACACCCAGGGGTGGCGGACCAGCAGAGCGCGGTAACCGGCGGCCAGGCCCCGCAACTCGGCCCGCCAGTCGTCGGCTTCGCCCGGCTGCCCGCTCTCCCCGGCGTCCCCCGTCCCCAGCTCGGCGAAGGCCGCGTCGAGGGCGAGCTCCAGCAGGTCGTCCTTGGTGTCGACGTACCAGTACAGGGACATCGCGGTGACGCCCATCTCGCCCGCCAGCCGCCGCATCGAGAACTTGGGCAGCCCCTCGGCGTCCAGCAGCCGCACCGACACCTCGGTGATCCGCTCCCGGTCGAGCCCGTTGCGACCCGCGGACCTGGCCGGTCCGGCCTGCTCCTCCGCGTCGGCCAGCCAGATGCTGGGCCGGGGCGGGGCCGTCTCGGCGGGGACGCCGGGTCCTGCGGCGGGCTCACCGGTCGCGCCCGGGGGCGGGGGAGCGGCGGCCTCCGGCCGGGCGGCGGGGCGTCGGGCGTCACGCGGCACGGGGAGCGCCTTCCTCGGTGTGGTCGGAGCCCGGCTCGGCGCGCTCCGCGCGGCTCAGCAGGTAGGCGGCGAGGAGGCCGCCGGTGAGGACGGCGGCGGCGCCGACGAACTGGCTGGTGGAGAGCCCGGTCGAGAAGGAGTCGGTGACCCGCTCCCGCGCCGCGTCGGAGTCGGCCGCCGCCATCGCCGCCGGGAACGACCCGGCCGCGCCGACCCCGAGGAGGGCGGCGAACCGGGAGTTGAGGACGGCGCCGAGGACCGCCACGCCGAGCCCGTTGCCGAACTCGGCGAGGGTGCCGTTGATACCCGCGCCGACCCCGGCCTTCTCGCGGGGGATCGCGCTCATGATGGCCAGCGCCATGGCCGGGTTGGCGATGGCGCAGCCGACGCCGATGAAGAGCAGCCCGGCCAGCACCCCGGTGTACCCGTCCGAGGCGAAGAGGGCGATCGAGGTCACGCCGACGGCCAGCATCGACATGCCCACGCCGATCGCGGCGGGGGTGCCGAGCCGCTTGGTCCAGCGGGACGATATCCCGGAGAAGTTGAGCACCACCACGGTGAGCGCCAGCGGCGCCGTCCTGAGCCCCGCCTCCAACGGCCCGTACCCCAGCACGAACTGGAGGTGCTGGGTCAGCAGGAAGAGCGAGCCGCCCATGCCGAAGGTGATGAGGACCGCGCCCGCCACCGCGCCGGTGAACCGCTTGTCGCGGAAGAACTGCATGTCGAGCATGGGGTGCGGCACCCGCAGCTCCCAGAGGACGAACCCGGTCAGCACGGCGAGGCCCAGCCCCGCACCCGCCAGCACCGTGGGCGAGCTCCAGCCGTGCTCGGGGCCGGAGATGATCGCGTAGACCAGTGAGGTCATGCCCACCGTGGAGAGCAGCGCGCCGACCAGGTCGGGCCGGTCGCCGCGCGGGTTCTTCGACTCCGGCACCAGCGCCACCACGGCGACCACGCCGATCAGCACGACGGGCACGTTGACGAGGAAGATCGAGCCCCACCAGAAGTGGTTGAGCAGCACACCGCCGATGAGCGGACCGGCCGCGAAGCCGAGCGCGTTGACCGCCGCCCAGATGCCGATGGCCCGTGCCTGCTCCTGCGGCGCGAAGATCTGCATGGCGACCGCGAGGGTGGTGGTCAGCAGCAGCGCGCCGCCCACCCCCATCCCGGCGCGGGCCGCGATGAGCTGCGCGGAGGTGGTGGCGAGCCCCGCCACCACTGACCCGATGCCGAAGAGCACCAGCCCGGTCAGCAGCATCTTGCGGCGCCCGTACCGGTCGGCGGCGTTGCCCGCGGTGAGCAGCAGCCCGGACTGCACGAGCGCGTAGGCGTTGATCATCCACTGGATGTCGGAGGTGGAGGCGGCCAGTTCGCGGGTGAGCGAGGGGATCGCCACCGTCAGCACGGTGTTGTCGAGCAGCACCACCAGTTCGGCCAGGCAGATCACCCCGAGGATGAGCCAGCGCTGGGGGTGGCCCTGCGCCTCCGGGGCGGGGTCGGGGGCGTCAGGGGCCGGCGCGGGGGCCGGGCTCTCGGCGGACGCGGTCATCCGTGGGGCTCCTCGGGTCCTGGGCGGGGGGTACGGGGCGGGTGCCACTGACTTATACACCGTAAAGCCAGCCTTCTACGGTGTAAAACCCTGCCTCTCCCGATACCGTTCCGGGGCTCGCCACCCACCCGGAAAAGAGGCAATCATGCGCATGGACCTGGCTTTGAGACGCCATGTCGTACCTCTCCTTCTGGCCATCGGGCTCGTCCTGACCGCCTCCACCACCGCCCATCCGGCCACTCCGCGCCCGGTTCCGCTCCGCGTCGCCACCTACAACATCCACGCAGGGGCGGGGGAGGACGAGGTCTTCGACCTCCCCCGGCAGGTGACCGCCCTGCGCTCCCTCGACGCGGACGTCATCGGCCTCCAGGAGGTGGACGTCCACTGGGGCGATCGCAGCCAATGGCGCGATCTCGCCCGTGAACTCGCCCGCCGACTGGGAATGCACGTCGCTTTCGGGCCGATCTACAGCCTCGATCCGGACCCCGCCGCCTCCCGCCCCACGCCCCCGCGCCGGGAGTTCGGCGTCGCCGTCCTCTCCCGCCACCCCGTGCTGCGCACCCGCAACCACGAGATCACCCGGCTCTCCACCCAGGGCGACACCCCGCTCCCCGAGCCCGGCCCCGGTTTCCTCCAGGCCACCCTCTCCGTCCGGGGCGTCCCCGTCGACGTCTACGCCACCCACCTCGACTACCGTCCCGACCCCGCCGTCCGCGCCGCCCAGGTCGCCGACATGCTCCGCGTCATGGACCGCCCGTGCCCGGGCCGCTGCCCCGCCCACCTCCTGCTAGGCGACTTCAACGCCCGCCCCGACGCCCCCGAACTCGCCCCGCTCTGGCGCACCTTGCGCGACGCCGACCCGGGCGCGCCGACCTTCCCCGCCTCCGCGCCGGACCGCCGCATCGACTACGTCGCGGTGGGGGCGGGGCTGGAGATCCGCTCGGCCCGGGTCGCCCCGACCGGCACCGCCTCGGACCACCTGCCGCTCGTGGCCGACCTGCGGCTCGCCCGGCGCTGACCCGCGAGGCGGCGGGCGCCGGGCTCAGCCCGTGCCCGCCGCCTTGAGGACGTACCCGGCGCCCCGCCGCGTGTGGATCATCGGCTCGGCCCCACCCGCGTCGAGCTTCCGCCGCAGGTACGAGATGTAGAGCTCGACCAGGTTCCCGCGCGCCTCGGCGCCCGCGCCCCAGACCCGCTCCAGGATCTGCGCCTTGCTCAGTACGCGGCGCGGGTTGCGCATCAGGTACCGCAGCAGTTCGAACTCGGTGACGGTCAGCCGTACCGGCACCCCGGCCCGCGTCACCTCGCGCGCCTCCTCGTCCATCACCAGGTCCCCCACGACCAGGCGCGGCGTGCGGCCCCCGGCCGAGTCGACCAGCGCCCGCACCCGGGCGACCGCCCGCGCCCCGTCCCCGCTCACGAAGAGCACCGGCACCTCCGGCAGCACCTCCCCGAGCCGCGCCAGCCGCCCGCGCACATCCGCCGGAATCCCGTCCAGCACGACGACATCCGGCCGGAACTCCCGCGCGACGTCCACGAACTCGGCCCCGGCACTCACCACACACCACCCCTCGGCCCGCAACGCCGCCCCGAGCGAGGCCCCGTCGCCGCCGGCGGCGCCCAGCAGCACCCGGACAGTCTCCTCCGCCGACGCCACCTGTCGCCGCGCCGTCACGATCCGTTCCGCGTCCATCGTCAGGCTCATGCCGGCCATCGTGGGCCGGGGGCCTGAGAGGCCACTGAGCGGAACCTATGAATCCGCTGAGAAATTGGGGGAGGGGGGCGGGGCCGCCCTTTTCGGGCGGGGTGCCGGTCGGCGGGACCGCCGGGAAGCGCCGGTCGGGCGGAGGCCGGATTCGAGGGGAGACCTGTCGGGCGGACCCCTGTCCCGAGGGCACCGGCCGGGCAGAGACCCGCCCCGAGCAGGACCGGCCGGGCAGAGCCGTCCGAGCGGAACGCCGACCGACCCTCAGAACAATCCGCCCTGCCGATGCGAAGGCCGCAGCGCCCGCACCTCCACCCCCGAAGTGACCGCCGCCGCCTCGCCGCCCCCGCCCCTCGCGACCAACCGCCACCCGGCCATCCACCGCGTATCGACGACCAGCAGCCGGCCGCCGGCCCCCTGCCGCGCCAGATGCAGATCAGGCCCGGCGGCCCCCACCAGCCTCCCCACCACGACAGCCCCGTCCCGCAACCCGCCCACGACCGCCTCGGCCCCGGCCCACTCCCCGTCCCCCAGCCGGAACACCTCCGCCTGGTCGACCACCGCGAACTCCGCCCGCTCCAACGCCTCCGGCCACCCGGGGAGCCCCACGGCCCGCCCGTACAACTCCGCCAACTCCCCCGTCCGCGCCTCGGCCGACGGCAGCTCCCCGCGCACCGCCCGCTTCCGCGCGTACGGCACCCGGTCGGGCACCCCCAGCGCCGCCCGCAGCAACTCCTCCGCCCGTCGCGCCGCCATCAGCGGCCCGCGCCCCAGCCAGCCGAACGCCACCGCCCCCTGCTCCAGCAGCCGCGCCGCCCCACGGTCCTCGCGCGTGATGCCGACCTTGACCATCCCGGGCCCGAACCAGGCCAGATACACCGCGTACGGCCGCGGATCGTCCGCCATGGTGTCCGCCGCCACCGACTGCGCCCGGTCCAGCCGAGCGCACTCCTCGCACTGCGCCCGCGTACTCCCCGCCCCCACCTCGGCCCCCACCGGACACACCACGCGCCGCCCGCCCCGCCACACCCCGAGGCACCGCCGCTCCCCCACCACCCCGAACGCCACCGCGTCCCCGAACCGCAGCGCGCTCCCCCGCTCGCCCCTTCCCTCTCCCCACCACCCGAGCACGGGCCCGCCCTCCCGCCACGCCATCCCGGTGCACCACCACACGCGCCCCACTCCCCTCACAACGCCTTGTAGTACCTGACCAGCGGCAAGGCGGTGTGCCCCGCCTTCTCGTACGTCCTGCGCGCCGCCGCGTGCCCAGGGTCCCCACCGGTCCAGATCGACGCCAACGTCACCCCTCTGCCCCGCATCCACTCCGTGGCGAACCCGGTCAGCAGCGTCCCGACGCCCCGCCCCTGAAGCTCCGGATCGACCGCCAGCATCTCCACGGCCCCCGCCCGCTTCCCCGCCTCTTCCTCACCCTCCAGCACCACCGCCACGAACCCCACCACGCCCCCCGCCGCCTCGTCCTCCGCGACCCACACCTCCGCCTTCCCGCCGGTACAGACCTCCTCCACCGCACCCCGCTGCGAAACCCGCCAGTCCGGATACTCCCGCCGATAGATCTCCCCACCCATCACCTCGGCAGAGCTCGCGAACACCGGCTCCCACGCCCGCAACGACAGCTCCACCACGGCCCCGAGATCCCCACCCACGAACTCCCGAACCCGCACGCCCGTCCCTCCACCGCCCACAGCAGCCCCTCTCTCGTCGACCGCGCCGAAAGATACGCGTCCCGGGCCACACCTCGCCGGTCCTTTCCGCCCGGCCCGACGGCGCGCGCACCGCCTACTCCGCGCCCATGACGGACTCCGACACCTTCCGCGCGGCGGTCGCGGTGTGCGCGGCGACCATGCTGAACAGCGACGCCTCGCCGTACGAGTCGGCACTGGAGATCCTCGGCCTCGCGAGCGGCGGAGTGCCGGCGGACGACGGCGACGAAGCGCCGCACGCGCTCGCCTCCATCTGGGGTGAACTGACCGACTGGGTCGAACTCAGGCCCGCCGAGACGGAACAAGCCGAGGAGCACATGCTCACCGCTGCCCGCGAGTGGCTGGCCACCGCGGGCGACCGACGGGCCGAGCACCGGCACTTCGACCGCTGGCTTCACGACGTCCTCGGGTACGAACGCCCGACTCCGCCTCAGCCCTGAACGCACAACGCGAGAGGCCCCCAGTCTTCTCCTGGGGGCCTCTCGCCTGCTGTGCACTCGGCAGGATTCGAACCTGCAACCTTCTGATCCGTAGTCAGATGCTCTATCCGTTAAGCTACGAGTGCTTGTGCTTCCCGGGTTTTTTTCGCCCCGGTCGGCGTTGCGTGGACAACATTACATGACCTGCGGCGTGAGGCGAAATCCGATTAGCCCACCCCCTCTGACCTGCGGAAACGCCCAAGTGGGTGATCTGGAGACTCCGGGGCCCGGGGCGTGTGGCGGAGCTCCGGAGCAGAGTTCCGGCGGGTGCCGCGGCCGGCGAGGGGCTGATCCCGCCCCCTCTTCCCGCCGGATGGCAAGCCCCCGGGCCGGGCCGATGCCGGCGAAGCCCCTGCGGCACTCGGGCCGGGGCCTCGCGGGCGGCGGAGTGCGGCGCGGCGTCCCCGGCACGACGAAGCCCCGACCGCTGGGCGATCGGGGCTTCGGTGAGGCGGAGGCGGAGGGATTTGAACCCTCGATGGGGGGTAAACCCCAAACCGCATTAGCAGTGCGGCGCCATAGACCGGACTAGGCGACGCCTCCAGCACACCCTCGCGCGGCGAAGGTGCGTCCAGATGATGACACAGCCAGGTGGCCCGTCACCAATCGCCACCCAAGGTACTAGGCGCGATGCCCGCAGGGCAAAGCTTTCTTGGCGTGGTGCGGGAGCGGAACGTCGGCGGCGGCGGGGCGTTAGGCAGGGCGCCGGAATGCCCGGCGCTCTGTACCGGACGACCTGGAGCCTGCCTTGCTGCGCCGTATCGCCCTCGCCCTCACCGCCTCCGCCGCCCTGCTGGGCGCCCTACCTCTCGCCGCGCAGGCGCACTCCCAGCCCGCGCCCTCCGGGCCCGTGCCGCCGCCGATCGGGGTGCCGGGGCTCGGCGCGGGGCCGGGGCTCGGCGGGGCGCAGGACCGGCTGACGGTGACCGTGCGGGACGCGGGGGCGGGGGACGGGACGTACGAGCTGCGGTGCCGGCCCGGCGGCGGGGATCACCGGGACGTGGTGGGTGCGTGTGCGCGGCTGGCGGAGTTGGCGGCGGAGGGGCGGGATCCGTTCGCGCCGGTGCCCCGGGACGCCATGTGCACCATGCAGTACGGCGGGGACGCGACGGCGCGGGTCGAGGGGAGCTGGCGGGGACGGGCCGTGGACGCGTCGTTCGCGCGGACCGACGGGTGCCGCATCGCGAAGTGGGACCAGCTCGTCCCTGTCCTGCCCTCGACCGGATCATGACGGGACCCGCGCACAAGGCACACACCTCCTCCGTGCGACCTCCCTCTCATCCGGCACCCGGGGACCGGTCTGCCCGTAGACTCCTTCCCGTGACAGGCTGCGGACCCGGGGACAGGATGACCCGAGAGGTCGGCAAACCGCAGTGATCAGGGAGGAACCGTCGTCGTGAGCAGCAGGCCATCACGAGGCGCTGCTCGCCTCGCAGCAATACTCGACGCGCTCCCCGACGCCCTGGTGCTCGTCAACTGCAACGGCACGGTGGTCAACGCCAACACCATCGCCCTGGAGACCCTGGAGGCCCCCGGGACGGCGCTGGTCGGGCGCGGACTGCTCGACCTGCTCCCGCAGTTCGACTCGCGGCTGATCCCCGGGTCGATGCGCCGCCCGGAGTCCATCGACGAGCAGGGCCGTACCAAGCCGACGCGGATGACGGCCCGGCGTACCGACGGGTTCGAGTTCCCTGTCGAGGTGACCAGCGCGAGTCTCGCCGACGGGCGGGAGTCCGGCTGGGGTGCTCCCTCGCAGTTGGGCACGGGACCGGGCGAACAGCGGTACACCGGCGACGAGCTGCTGATGATCGTGGTCCGCGACCTCTCCGGGGCCGTCGACACCGAGGCCGAACTGGCGCGCTCGCAGCGGCAGACGGAGATGATCCTGCGGGCGGCGGCCGAGGGCGTCGTCGGCACCGACACCGACGGCCGGGTCGTCCTGGTCAACCCGGCGGCGGCGCAGATCCTCGGCTTCCGCGCCGGGGACCTGGGTGGCCGGGAGTTCCACACGCTGGTCCTGCACTCGCGGGCCGACGGCGAGCCTTTCCCGTACGCCGAGTCGCCGCTCGCCGACACGCTGCGCTCCGGGCGCAAGCACCGGGTGCGGGGGCAGGTGCTGTGGGCCAAGGACGGCTCGCCGGTGCCCGTCGACCTCACCACCGCGCCGGTCCGCGACGGCGACCAGCTGGTCGGCGCCGTCGTCACCTTCACCGACCGCCGCGCCCACGAGGAACTCGTCGCCGAGCACGCCGAGGAGAAGGCGCGCGCCGAGGAGCGCTACCAGGAGCTGGCCGAGCGCGAACAGCGGCGGTACGAGGAGCTGGAGAGCTCCTCCACCGAGAAGTACCAGGAGCTGGAGCGCACCTCGCGCGAGCGGTACGAGGAGCTGGAGCGCACCTCCCGGGAGCGGTACGAGACGCTGGAACGCGAGTCCACCGAGCGGTACGAGACGCTGGAGCGGGATTCCACCGAGCGGTACGAGGCGCTGGCGGAGCGCGAGAAGGAGCGGTACGCGGCGCTCGGCGAGCGCGAGAAGGACCGCTACGAGGCGCTGGCCGCCCGCCACGACCAGTTGGTCGCGGTGCTCTCCGACTCGCTGCGCGGCCCCCTCGACCACCTGCGCAGCGAACTGGGCTCACTGGCCGCCGACCCGGCGGGCCAGCTCTGGCCCGAGGCCAACCAGATCCTGCACCACCTCTCCGCCGGGTACGCGCGGATGACGACCCTGGTCGACAACGTTCTGGGCTACCAGCGCCTGGACGCCGGACAGGACACCCTGGACCGTAAGAAGGTGCTGCTCGACGAGGTCATCGCGGCAGGTGTCGAGGGCGCCGTCGAGCTGATCGGCCCGGGCCGGGCGCAGTTCGCGGTGCACGCCCCGTCCATCGAGGCGGAGATCGACCCGCACCGCTTCGCCACCGCGCTGGCCCACCTGATCGCCGACGTGGCCGGCATCGACGCCACCGGCAACGCCCGGCAGACCCCGCAGGCCATGGCCGGGGGGTACATCGACTCCACGGTGGTCGTCGCGGCGGCCCTGCGCGGCAACGCGGTACGCATCGAGGTACGCGGCCCGTTCGCGGGCGGCGACCCGGTGCACGAGCCGATCGTGCGCGGCATCGTCCGGGCCCACGGCGGCGTCCTCCAGACCCACGCCATGCCCGGCATGAGCGGCAGCGCCTACGTCCTCGACGTGCCTCTCGGCGAGGGCGCCGGTGCGGTCCCCGCCCGGGCGCAGGACGAGCTCCCCGCCGGGTCCGTCCCCGCCCAGGCGTGCGACGGCGACGCCAACGGTGGCGAGTCCGAGGCGGAGCGGCCGCACGGGCGGCGGCGCAGGCGGGCCGCGCCGCGTTCCTCCGTCGACTCCTTCCTCGGTGCCTCCACCGACGGCGCCGCCGAGCCCGGTCAGGTCGCCGCCGCCGCGCCCACGGGTCGCCGCCGCGGCCGCCGGGCGGCCGACGAGACGCCCGTGGAGGGTGTTGAGGTCGAGCAGGCGGGCGAGACCCCGGCGGCGGGCAGCGCCGTCGCGCTGCCCGCGCCCACCGGTGCCTCCGAGGGCGGCACGGGGCGCAGGCGCCGCCGGGCCGCCGCTGCGGAGGGTGAGACCGCCGCGGCCGCCGCGACCTCGGAAGGGGCGGTCACCACCGCCGCCGAACACGCCGCCGGTACCGCGGCCTCGGCCAGCGCGCTCGGGGGAACGGTGCCTCCGCAAGGGGTGCCCCCGACCGGACGCCGGGCCGCCCAGCCGGCGCTGCCGCCCGCGGGGTCGAGCGGCCCGGGCGCCGCCGTCGTCATCGCCCCGGGCGTCCGCCCCGGGCTCACCGCGGCCGTGCCGCGCCCCGCCCAGGCGCCCGACGACCAGCGGCCCGCCGGCGGTCACCGGCCGGCTCCGGCCGCCTCGGGCATGCCCGCGCTGCCCCCGGCCGGTGGGCAGCCGCAGGGCGAGCGGCCCGCACTCGGCGCCCCCGGGGTGCCGGGAGCCGAGCACGTGTCAGCTCTGCCCGGCCAGGCCCCCGCCCCGCAGGCTCCGCATGCCGGAGCGCAGGGGCCCGAGGCCGGCGTGCCGGTGCCTCAGGCGGGAGCCGCCACTCCCGCTCAGCCGCCGCACCCCGGCACGCCGAACGGCCGAAATGCCCCTGGAGCGGTCCCGCCGGGCGGGGCGGCTCCGGGTACGGCTCCGGGTCAGCAGCCCGGCGTGCCCGCGCCCACCCCTGCGGCCGGTCAGGCGGGCGCCTCCCCCGTGGCGCCCCCGTTCGCGCCGCCGTCCGGCCCGACCGCCGCGTCCACCGGGACGGCCGTGCCCGCGCAGCCGACCGCCCCTAGCCCTGCCACGGGCCCCGTCCCGCCGGTCACCGTCGCGCCCGGTGTCCCGGTTCCGCCCGCCCCGGCAGACCCCGCCACCCCGGCGACCCCCGCCCTGCCGACCGCCGTTCCGGTACCGGCGACGCCGGCGAACCCGCACACGGCGGCCACGCCTCCGGCGTCCCCCGCCGAAACCCCGGCCCCGAACCCCGGCGCCCAGCCGGGCCTGCCCGTCGCCCCGGCGACGCCCGGCGCCCCGGTCCAGCCGACCGCCCCGGCCCGGCCCGCCGGCCCGACGGCCCAGGGTGCGGCGGTGCAGGGTTCGGCGGTGCAGGGCGCGCCCCCGGCGCCGGGATTCCCGGAGAGCGCCGTGCCGCACGCGCCGGTCCCGCCCGGCTTCCCGACGGAGGCCGTCCTGCCGGGCCGGCAACCCGGTCAGCCCGCACCCCAGCCTCCGGCCGGGGGCCCGCTGACGCCGCCGTTCGCCGTCGGCGATGCGCTCCAGGCCGCCGCGTCCGGGACATCGGTGCCGCCGAATGCCCCGTCGGCCGAGGGGACCGCACCGGCGCCCGTGGCCTACCCCGCCCCGGGCGCCGGTGCGGTACAGCCGCAGCACCCGTTCGCGCCGCCGCGGGCCGCCGGTGCGCAGGAGGCCGCCGCGCCCTCGATGCCGCTACCGCCGGTGAGCGGGGCGCCGACGGCTCCCGGCGCCCCTGGCACCCAGCCCGCTCCGGCACCCGGCACCGCCGCCCAGCCCGTGGAACAGGGCACCCCGCCCACCGGGCTCCCGGGGCAGCACTCCGTCGCCCCGGGGCAGCCCGTGCCGCAGCCGGGCCTGCCCGTCCAGCAGCCCGCCGTTGCTCCGGTGCAGGTTCCGCCCGGCATGGCGTTCCCCGGTGTTCCTGCCGCTCAGGAGCCGCGGGCCGGGCAGGCGTTGGCCGGTCATCAGGCGGCGGCTCCCCGGCGTGCCCGCCGGGCGTTGGCCGACGGGCCCGGGCAGGCGCAGGGCGAGGGCCAGGCCGCGGAGGCCGGGCCCGGGTTCGCGCTCCCCGCGGAGGACGCCGCGCACGGCCCGGCGGGACACCCCGCGCTCGACCACACCCCGCCGCAGCCGCATCCGCTGCCGTCCGCCTCGGTACCGCTCCCCGAGGCGACGCCCGCCGGAGGCACGCCGGTCTCGCCGCCCGCCGCGGAGGGCTGGGCCGCGCCGGCCACGGCGACCGGATCGGTGCCGCTGCCGGAGGCTGCTCCCCCCGCCGAGGCGCAGGAGCCGACCAGCGGGCCGCAGACAGGCACGGTCCCGGGGCTTCAGGGTGAGCCCGAGACGGTTTCACGTGAAACATCGCCCGTCGAAGCGGGCAGCCCCGAGCCGCCTGTTTCACGTGAAACATCCACCGAGGCGCCGCTCGACCATGTTTCACGTGAAACATCGCCCGAAGCGCCCGCTGCTCCGGTTTCACGTGAAACATCCCCGGCCGCGCCGGTGGCGCAGCCGCAGCGTGTGGCCCAGCCGCTCCCGGCGGAGACCGCCGAGCAGCAGGCGGCCACCGCGCAGAATCGGGCGTTCAGCGTGCGCACCCTCGGTCAGGGCGTCCCCTTCGCGGCGCCCGGCCGTCCGGCCGAGCCGCAGCGCCGTCCGCTGAACAATCCGGCCAAGCCCCCGCAGAACCCGCCGCCGCCCGCGACGCCCGCCGCGGGGCGCCGCCGCAAGCTGGGGACGCCCCCGGCCGCGGAGGAGGGCGCGCCCGCGCCGCGGCAGGCCGCCCCGCAGGCGCCGCAGCAGCAGGCGGCTCCCGTGCCCGCCGCGCCCGTACAGGCGCCGGCGCCGACGCCCGAGACCGACGGCTATCCCGCGCAGGGCCGCTCGTACGCGATAGGCGCGCCCGACGAGGGGGCCGAGGGGCCGGAGCCGCTGGACGGTCCCAACGGCGCCGTGGAGGTGGCCAACCAGCCGCAGCCGCAGCCGCAGGACGCCGAGCTTCCCCCCGAGCCGCTCGACAACCCCCGGCGTCTGCTGGTCTGGCCGGCGCCCGACGTCTCCACCCAGCAGGCGCTCAGCGACCGCGGGTACCGTCCGGTGATCGTGCACTCCCGGGAGGAGGTGGACGCGCAGATCGCCGCCTTCCCGGCCGCGCTCTTCGTGGACCCCCTGACCGGCCCGATCACCCGGACCGCCCTCCAGTCGCTTCGCCAGGCCGCGGTCGCCGCCGAGGTCCCGGTCCTGGTGACCGCCGGGCTGGGGCAGGCGACGCGGGAGGCGGCGTACGGTGCCGACCCGGCCGTCCTCCTCAAGGCGCTCGCCGCGCGGGACAGCGAGCAGCACCCGTCGCGGGTCCTGCTCATCGAGGAGCGCGAGGAGATCGCGCTGGCGCTCACGGCGGCGCTGGAGCGCCGGGGCATGCAGGTCGCCCGGGCCACCACCGACAGCGACGCGGTCACCCTGGCCACCCAGATGCACCCCAACCTCGTGGTGATGGACCTGATGCAGGTCCGGCGCCGGCGGGCCGGGGTCGTGGACTGGCTGCGGGCCAACGGCCGCCTCAACCACACCCCGCTGGTCGTCTACACGGCCGCCGGGATCGACCCGGCGGAGCTGACGAGGCTCGCCTCCGGGGAGACCGTCCTCTTCCTGGCCGAACGCTCGACCAGCGAGGACGTCCAGGCCCGGATCGTCGACCTGCTGGCGAAGATCGGCACCAACTGAGGCAGGCGTCGGGCGAGGCGACACCCGAGGTCGCGGCGCCAGGCGCGGGAACAGCGAGAAGGGGCGGTGTCACACGGACACCGCCCCTTCCCGGCTCGGCTCTCCCGGCGTCTCGCCCGCCGTTCGGCCCGGCTACAGCGTCGTGACGTCCAGCCCGCCCTCGGCGTACTGGCGGCGCAGGACCTTCTTGTCGAACTTGCCGACGCTGGTCTTGGGGACCGACTCGATGACCGCCCACCGCTCGGGCAGCTGCCACTTGGCGACGGAGCCCGCGAGGAACTCGCGCAGCTCGGCGAAGCCGGTGGTGACCCCCTCCTTGAGGACGACTGTGGCGAGCGGGCGCTCGCCCCACTTGGCGTCGGGGACGGCGACCACGGCGGCCTCGGCGACGTCCGGGTGGGCCATCAGGGCGTTCTCCAGCTCGACGCTGGAGATCCACTCGCCGCCGGACTTGATGACGTCCTTGGCACGGTCGGTGAGGGTGAGGAACCCGTCGGGCGTGATGACCCCGACGTCCCCGGTCTTCAGCCAGCCGTCGGCGCTGAACTTGTCGTCGGGCCGCAGCGGTTCGCCGTCCGTGCCCCCGTAGTACGCGGCGGCGATCCACGGCCCGCGGACCTCCAGCTCACCGGCGGAGGTGCCGTCCCAGGGCAGGTACCCGCCACCGGGGCCGGCGAGCCGGGCCTCGACACCGGCGGGGAAGCGGCCTTGCGTGAGCCGGTAGGCCATCTCCTGCTCGGTGCCCACGGCGTGGGCCGGGGGCCGGGCGATGGTGCCGAGCGGCGAGGTCTCCGTCATGCCCCAGGCGTGGCAGACGCGCATGCCGAGCTGGTCGAAGGTCTCCATCAACGAGGGCGGGCAGGCCGAACCGCCGATGGTCACCTGGGTCAGCGAGGAGACGTCACGGGGCTTGGCGGCCAGCTCGGCGGCGAGGCCCTGCCAGATGGTGGGGACGGCGGCGGCGTGCGTGGGCCGCTCGGTCTCGATCATCTCGGCGAGCGGGCCGGGCTGGAGGAAGCGGTCGGGCATCAGCATGTTGACGCCGGTCATCAGCGTGGCGTGCGGCAGGCCCCAGGCGTTCACGTGGAACTGGGGGACCACCACGAGGCTGGTGTCCGCGTCGGTGAGGCCCATCGACTGGCTCATGTTGACCTGCATGGAGTGCAGGTAGATCGAACGGTGCGAGTAGACGACGCCCTTGGGGTCACCGGTGGTGCCGGAGGTGTAGCACATCGACGCGGCCGCACGCTCGTCTAGTTCCGGCCAGTCGTACCGCGTGGCACGGCCGGCGAGCAGCTCCTCGTACTCGTGGACGCGGGGTGCCGCGCCTTCGAGCAGGGTGCGGTCACCGGGACCGGAGACGACGATGTGCTCGAGGGAGGGCAGGTGCGGCAGCAGCGGGGCGAGCAGCGGCAGCAGCGAGCCGTTGACGATGACCACCTTGTCGGCCGCGTGGCCGACGATCCAGGCGAGCTGCTCGGCGGGCAGCCGCAGGTTGAGGGTGTGCAGAATTGACCCCATGCACGGAATGGCGAAGTACGCCTCCACGTGCTCGGCGTTGTTCCACATCAGGGTGGCGACCCGGTCGTCCGGCCGGACACCCAGTTCGTCCTTGAGGGCGTGGGCGAGCTGTGCGGACCGCTCGCCGATCTCACGGTAGGAGCGGCGCTGCGGCTCGGCCTCTCCCGTCCATGTCGTGACCTGCGAGTCTCCGTGGATCGTCATGCCGTGCATGAGAATCCTGGTCACGGTCAGCGGTACGTCCTGCATGGTGCTCAGCACGGCGTCCTCCCGGGGGCGCTACGCGGCAGTAGGTTTGGCCTGATTGTCAGGCCATACCGCTCGGTATGTCACTAGCCCCGGGGTCTTGAAATCAGAGCGAAGGGTGCTGTACAGGGCAGCCGAGGACGAGGGCGACGTTCGGACCGGTACCGGGTGGCTCCCCGCTCCGACCGGCCGCGACCAGGCCCTTCCGGCGGCCTGCGCCGCAGGACGGTCAGCGGGCGGCGGTCAGCTCCGGGTCGGTGCGCAACTTGCCGAGCGCGCGGGAGACGGCACTCTTGACAGTGCCGACCGAGACGCCCAGGATCGCCGCCGTCTGGACCTCGCTGAGGTCCTCGTAGTACCGCAGGACCACCATGGCGCGCTGGCGGGCGGGGAGCTTCATGATCGCGCGCCACATGGCGTCGCGCAGGCTCTGCGCCTCCGCCGGGTCGACCGCCGGGAGGACCTCGGGCTCGGGCAGCTCCTCGCAGGCGAACTCGTCGACCTTGCGCTTGCGCCACTGCGAGGTCCGCGTGTTGACCAGGGCGCGGCGCACGTACCCGTCGAGCGCCCGGTGGTCCTCGATGCGCGGCCAGGCGACAAACGTCTTGGCCAGCGCGGTCTGGAGGAGGTCCTCCGCGTCGTTCGGGTTCGGTGTCAGCGAGCGCGCGGTCCGCAGCAGCACGGGCTGCCGGGCCTCGACGTAGGAGGCGAAGGACGGGTAGCGCGCCGAAGAGACGCCGCCCGCCGTCGACGTGCCGGTGCGGTCGGACACCTGGGTCACTGTCATGGCTCCACGCTAGGAGCGCGACCCCGTCGCCGGATCGCCCACAGGTCCCGAAGCCCCGTCCCCCTCTGGGTGTAGGACGGCCCGGCTCCGCACCTCCTGAAGGTGGATACCCCGCCGGGGCCTCTCAGGGGCCGCCCCGGAGACCGGGCGGCCCCCCGCCCGCCGACGGTTCAGCCGATCCGGGCCACCGGGGCGCTGACCAGGTTGCGGTCGATGGTCAGGGTGCTGCCGCCGTGCGTCTCCTGGACGTTCCCGGTGTACTGGTGGACACGGCCGTCCGGGGCCCAGGCGTCCTGGGCGAGGACGGGCTCGCCCCACAGGTCGGCCTTCTCCTGCCAGCGCGCGAACCAGACCGCCACCGGCAGGTCGGTCGTCCCGGCCCGCCGCTCGCTCTCCAGGTGGGTGATGCCGGAGGAGGCGCTGGAGTAGAAGCCCGGCAGGTAGCCGCTGTCGGTGACAGTGCGGTTCCACGCGCGGACGAAGGCGAGCGTGGTCGCGGCGCACGCCGCCTTCCGGTGGTCGTACGCCTCCATGTCGAGGTAGAGCGCGCTCCCCTTCCCCATGCCGAGGGCGGCCGCGCGGGCCACGGCGTCGGCACCCTCCTCGGCGCCCTGCTTCCCGGGGTCGCCGCTGATCCGGACGTGCTGCTTGTTGGCGGCGCCGACGCAGGGCGACTGGGAGCCGACGTAGATCGGCAGGACGCTCCAGCCGAGGCTGTCGGCCTCGCCGAGCCACTCCCGGGTCAGGTGCGGCTGGTCGGGGCAGGCGCGGCCGCGGCCGCCGAAGTAGACGCCGACGCCCCGGTAGTCGGAGGCGCTCCAGTCACGGAGGACGCCGATGGACGGGGTCCGGCAGGTGTCGAACGCCTTGCCGCGGAAGACGTTCGCCTGCGCCGGGGCGCCGAACCCGACCCCTGGGAGCGGCCAGGAGGGCGGGAACTCCACTTCGCCGGGGGCCGGCTGGAGCGGGGCCTGGGCCTGCGAGGCGGACGGGGCCTGCTGACTCTGGGGGCCGTGGGCGGGGCGGGTGGCGGAGCCGGACGGCGGAGTGTCCGGTGCGGAGGCGGCCAGGGGCGCGGGCGCGTCCACGTCAGCGCGCGCCGGGAGCGCGGGGGGCGCGGGGGGCGCGAACTCCGTCCCGGAGGAGGCGAGCCCGGGGACGGCGTCGCCGAAGGCCTGCCCCGGCGCGCTGAGCGCTCCGGAGCCGTCCGGGAGCTCCACGCCCTGGTCCGCGCTCACCCGCGGCCGGTCGGGGGCGTCGCCGTACGCGCCCGTCGCCCCGGTACCCGTGGCGACCGCCGCCACCACCGCCGCCAGTGCGACCCATCCTCTGATCATCATTTGGCGTCTCATGTGACGAGTGAAGATCGCCCCGACCGGGACGAGCAGGGGGCGCGCCCCGGCTTCATCCGTACGGAGGCGGCGAAACACCTCGTACGCGTGGCCCGGCACCTCGGCAGCGCGGGCACGGCCCTCGCCCGCCGGCCCGCGAGCCCCGGGTCGTACGCCCGCTCGTACGGGCGACGGCCGCCAAGGTGTCCGACCCGGTGCGGGCCCCTGACCGGCCCCGCACGCCGCTGCGCGGCGGTGCGTCTCGCACCGCCGCGCAGGCAGGTCGTCCCATGGCCTTCGACCCCCGTACGGACCATGGGGTCCCGGACTCACCAGAGCTGGCTGAAGTCCACCCAGACGCTCTTGTCGGACTGGTCGATCGAGGTGAAGGCCGAGTCGTTGACCTGGGCCGAGCTGTTCTCGTTCGAGGCGCCCGAACCGACCGCCTGCTGCTGGGTGGTGGCGGAGTTGCCGCTGTTGTCGCCGTCGACCCCGCTGCCGTTGACCGTCGCCACGGCGGCGTTCGATCCGTCGTTCGCGAACGAGCCGTTGTCGGCGACGGCGACACCCGCGCAGAGGGCTGCGGCCAGCGGAAGAGCGACGACGGCGGCGAGAACGCGAGCGGTGCGGATGCTTGCCATGTGTTCCTCCATAGCCGGGAGGTCCCCGGTAAATGCCTTGTTCCCCCGGGCAGTTGGCCGACCGCCCGGAGGTGCTGTGACGTGCTGGATCAGAATTGCCCAACGCCGAGGCCAGGAACCACCCAAGACACCCTGCTTCCCCCTCAAGTGTGATCATTTTCTTCTAAACCCGTCATGGCCCCCGACAGGCCGGCACGCACGCGCCGCTGAGGCCGCCAGGGGCCGCGCACGCGGAAGGGGCGCCTCCTCGCGAAGACGCCCCTTCTGCTCACTGCCACGTTCTCGGCCTGCGCGGAGGGTGTGGGATTTGAACCCACGGTGGTGTCGCCACCACGACGGTTTTCAAGACCGTTCCCTTAGGCCGCTCGGGCAACCCTCCCCGCGCCACCGGACGCGTCGGGGCGTGGTGGCGCGGGGACAAGAGTAACGGCTCAGTCGTCGCCCTCGCGCTCGCCCAGGGTGACGTCGACGGTCTCGGTCTTGCCGCCGCGTTCGTAGGTGATCTTCACGGTGTCGCCGGGCTTGTGGGTCCAGATCTCGCCGATGAGGGTGGGGCCGCTGTCGATGACGGTGTCGTCCAGCTTGGTGATGACGTCGCCGGACTTGAGGCCCGCCTTGGCCGCGGGGCCGTCGGGGGAGACGGCCGCCGACCCGCCGGGGCCCTCGTCGGAGATGGTGGCGCCCATGCGGTTGTCCTCCAGGGAGACCGAGGCGCCGATGACCGGGTAGATGGGCTTGCCGGTCTTGATGAGCTGCTCGGCGACGTTCTTCGCCTGGTTGACCGGGATGGCGAAGCCGAGGCCGACCGAACCCGCCTGGCCGGAGCCGCCCATGCCGCTGCCCGCCGACTGGATGGCGCTGTTGATGCCGATGACGGCGCCGCCGGAGTCGAGGAGCGGGCCGCCGGAGTTGCCCGGGTTGATGGAGGCGTCGGTCTGCAGCGCGCTCATGTACGAGCTCTTGGAGGCGCCGCCGTCGCTGGAGGCGACCGGGCGGTTCTTGGCGCTGATGATGCCGGTGGTGACCGTGTTGGACAGGCCGAAGGGGGCGCCGATGGCGATCGTGGAGTCGCCGACCGCGACCTTGTCGGAGTTGCCGAGCGGCAGCGGGTCGAGGCCGTCGCTGTCGCGCAGCTTCAGCACCGCGACGTCGTACCCCTCGGCACGGCCGACCACCTCGGCGACGTACTTCTTGCCGTTGGAGAAGGTGGCCGAGAGCTTGCCGCCGTCGGCAGCCGAGGCGACGACGTGGTTGTTGGTGAGGATGTGGCCCTGCTTGTCGTAGACGAAGCCGGTGCCCGTGCCGCCCTCGCCGTCGCCGCCCTGGGCGTCGATGGTGACGACGCTCGGCAGCGCCTTGGCGGCGACACCGGCCACCGAGCCGGCCTCGCGCTTGACGCTCGCCGGGGTGTCGGAGGCGGAGACGGTGGTGGAACCGGTTCCTCCGTCGCTGTCCCTGGCCGCCCAGTACCCGATGCCGCCGCCGACGCCGCCCGCGATGAGCGCCGCCGCCAGCACCGCCGCGACCAGCCCGCCGCGCCGGCCCTTGGCGGGGGCGGGCGGCTGGTACGAGGCGCCCCAGGCGGGGCCGCCGCCGGGGGTCGCGTACGAACCACCCTCGGCGTACGCCGGGGTGGCGGGGGCTTCCGCGTAGGGGGAGGGGGCGCCCGGAGGAGGCGGCGGGGGCCAGTCCCCGGCGGGTGCGGGGTGCTGCGTGCCGCCCCTGGCGGGGTCCACCGGGGCGGGGGGCACGGACGGGGCGGGCGGCACGGAGGGGGGTACCTGCGAGCCCTCGGTACCGGCGCCCTCGGTCCCTGAGCCCTCGTTCTCGGTGCTCACAGCTAGTTCTCCTCGGTCCACGGCGATCGGTCACGGTCGCGGCCCGGTGCGGCCCGACTGTCCAGATGTTCGCAGTCAGCTTTTCCCACCGGACGTCAGGGCACCGTAAGGCGACCCTGTGCACCCACCGCCATCTCTTACTTCCGGCAAAACGGGCGCGTGCCGGGAAAGGTTCCCTGCCACGCCCCTCCACCCTGCCGGAGACCGGCGCCGGGTGCTTGTTTTACGCGTCTGCCCGCCCGTGGTGACACCATGACCGGGTGATGCCCACACCAAGGGAACCCATCAAGGTCATCGCCCACCGCGGCGCCTCCGAAGACGCCCCTGAGCACACGCTGGCCGCCTACCGCAAGGCGATCGAGGACGGCGCCGACGGCCTGGAGTGCGACGTGCGGCTGACCGCCGACGGGCACCTGGTCTGCGTCCACGACCGGCGCGTCAACCGCACCTCGAACGGCCGCGGCGCCGTCTCCGCCCTGGAACTCGCCGACCTCGCCGCCCTCGACTTCGGCTCGTGGAAGGACACCACCCGGGTCGGCCCGGTGGGGCCGGGCGCGGGGCTGGACACCGCCGTGCCGGTGCCGCCGGTGAGCGAGCGGCCGCAGTGGGACGCCGAGCACACCTCGGTACTGACGCTGGAACGCCTGCTGGAGCTGGTGAGCGACGCCGGCCGCAGGGTGGAACTGGCCATCGAGACCAAGCATCCGACGCGCTGGGCGGGGCAGGTCGAGGAGCGGCTGATGGCGCTGCTCCACCGGTTCGGCCTGGACGCGCCGCGCTCGGCCGCCGAGTCGCCCGTCCGCGTGATGAGCTTCTCGGCCCGCTCGCTGCACCGGGTACGCGCCGCCTCGCCGCATCTGCCGACGGTGCAGCTCATGCAGTTCGTCGGCGTACGCCACCGGGACGGACGGCTGCCGCCGGGCGTGGGCATCTCCGGACCGAGCATCCGCATCCTGCGCGGCCACCCCTCTTATGTGGACCAGGTCCACCAGGCCGGGAACCGGGTGCACGTGTGGACCGTGGACCACCCCGCCGACGTCGCCCTCTGCGCGGAGCTGGGGGTCGACGCGGTGATCACCAACCGGCCGCGGGCGGTACTGGAGCAGCTGGGGCGGGGCTGAGGGCGGGCCGCGCCCTCCGGGCGGGCCGTGACGGGGCGCATCCGGGCGCCTGTTCCGAGAGTGCGGGGCACCCCCCGCGCGCCGGGGTGCGCCGCTATCCGGCGGAACCGCTGCTCATACGCCCGCGAGGAGCGAGCGAAAGTGTGAAAGGGGCCACGCTGGCGGAAGCGGTTGTTTCGCTTCCAGGCTGGATCGGTCGGTGGGCAAATGGGTCTAAATGCGCCCGTAACACCTCGTCAATCCTCTGATTTTCCTCACGGGGAGTGCACCGGCGCGTTCTTTGGGTGGCCGCTCCCGCTGAATGCGCCACGGCGAGCGGATTGGCCGGTTTCCGGTCGGATGCAATGGGGCATTCACCCTCTGGCGTGGGGCAAAGGAGGTCCGGGGGTGGCGTTGGTGGTGGCACAAGAAGTGCCCACGTCGTCGAGCATGGCTGTTCCTCACGGCCCTGCGGGCGTGGGGAAGGCGCGACGCCGCATGCGCGAGCAGTTGCGCATGAGCGGAGTATCGGATTCAGCCATAGACGATGCCGTACTGATCCTGTCCGAGCTGCTGAGCAACGCCTGTCGGCATGGCCGTCCGCTCGACGACGCCCCCATCGGGGACGGCGACGTGCGGGCCGCCTGGCGGGTGGACGCCCGCGGCAGGCTCACGGTGGAGGTCACGGACGGCGGCGGGCCGACCCGCCCGGTCCCGTCCACCCCGTCGGTGACGGCCAAGGGCGGCCGGGGGCTCAACATCATCACGGCCCTCTGCGAGGAGTGGGGCACCCGCGACGGCGCCTGCGGCGAACTCACCGTCTGGGCCCTCCTCTCCGCCGGACACCGGCGCGAGGACTTCGCGGAGCGCATCGCCGCCCCGCCGGTCTCCGCCCTGGCGGGCCTCGACTTCACCGACGCCCTGGCGGTTCTGGACGACCTGGCCTGAGCCCGGTCCCGGCTTCCGGTCCGCGTACGCCAGCTGGACGGCTGCGCGCCGGACCGTCCGCCCGTACGCCGGACAGCCCGCGTCCTCTCCCATACGGGGGCGGCCCGGCAGGTCAGCCCGGCCGCGCGGGCACTCGCCCGTACGAGCCCTGCCGGGCGGGGCGCACGCGGGGGCGACGGCCGGGGTGACGCAACGTCGGTGCGGCGGGGAACGGCTAGGCTCGCGCCCGTACCAGACGAGCCGTACCGGGGAGAGATCCGATGGCCAAGAAGCGTCCGCAGAAGCCGGGCAAGAAGGCACAGCTCGCCGACGGGGAGATCCCGGTCGTCGGCGCCCGCGAACCCTGCCCGTGCGGTTCGGGCCGCCGGTACAAGGCGTGTCACGGGCGGGCCGCCTCGCACGCCGTGACCGAGCTGGTGCAGCGCCCGTTCGAGGGGCTGGCCGGTGAGGGCGACTGGGTCGCGCTGCGCGAGCTGGTGCCCGCGGCCACCGTCGAACTGACCCTGAAGGACGGCCTGCCCGAGGGCGTGCCCTCGGTGACGCTGGCCACCGTGCTGCCGCTGGCCTGGCCGGCGCTGCGCCGCGAGGACGGATCCGTCCTGCTCGGCCTCCAGAACGACACCCCCACCGGCGACCTCAGCCGGGACCTGGCCGACACCCTGCTGCGCGCCCTGGAGGCCAAGCCGGGGACGCCGGTCGAGGCGCGGCGGGTCCCCGCCCAGTCGGACGCCTCGGCCGCCGAACGGCCCCGGCTCCAGGACCTGCTGGACCCCGGGGCGGCGTTCGAGCCGCAGGTGCACAGCGGGTTCGAGTTCTGGGTGCCCGAGGCGGAGTCCGGGCAGACCTCGCCCGAGGTGGCGGCCTCGCTGGAGCGGGCCAACGAGGCGGCCATCCCCACGGCGCGGCTGAGCGGCGTCGAGTGGGCCTACTGGTGCCGGACGCCGGAGAAGAACCACCTGCGGTGGGTCATGCCGCACGGCGAGGAGCGACTGCTCGACGCACTGGCGCGGCTGCACGCGGCCGGGGCCTCCTCGCTCGGAGAGGGGACGCGGCTCGTCGGGTCGTTCCGGGCGCACGGGCTGACCGTTCCGGTGTGGGACCTGCCCACCGAGATGGGGGCCGAGGATGTGGAGAAGCCTGCGGCGGCCTTTGCCGAGCGGCTGGCCTCGGCGCTCGCCGAGGAGGCTCCGCTGAGCGCCGAGGAGCGGCGGGCCCGGGGTGGGCTGACCAACCGGCAGGTCACGCTCAACTGAGGGGCCTCAGGGGCCGGCTGGGCTGTAGGAGGGCCGGCCCCGGCGGGGCTTGGTCTGCCTCGTGTGACGGCTGGGCCGGCCTTTGCCGTCTGACCGGTTGGCCGTGTCCGTCGCAGGTGGGGTGGCCTCAAGCGCCGGCCGAGCCGGGGTTCGGCTTCTGTCCGTCTCGACCGTGCCGGTTCAGGGTGGTCTCAAGAGCCGGCCGGGCTTGGGGGTTTTCGGTTGCCGGTGGTTTTGAGTGCCGGCCCGGCCAGGGTTCGCGGCTGCTCCGGTGCGTGGGTGGGTGGGGCCGCACCGGTGTACCTCCTCACAGACTGACGAGGTGGGAGCACGTCCTGACTGCGGGCTACTCCCGTCAGTCTGCTGCGGGGGCACCCCGGCCCGCCCCCACCCCACGGTCTCGTACGGCCATCCGCCGGTGGGGAAGGGCGGTCGGTGGGGGGTGTTGGTCGGTGGGTGGCCGGTACGGGGAGTGTCGGTGACTCGTGTCACAAATCGCTGTGTTGGGTGGGGAATCGCGTTGTGCGGGGCGGCGATCGAATTTGCTAACCGGCGAACTCTTGTTACGGTTCAAGTAGCCCGGTTGCTGGTGCATCCCCCGTCGCCAGCAACCGGGCCCTTCCATGTCCGGACGCTGTCCGGATGGGGTTGAGCCGCCTCCGCCGCGCTGGTGCGCGATGCCGGACCGGCGGGGTGCGCCCCCACACCTTTTCTCGTACACCGCCGCGCGCGGGTGGTGCGCTCCCGGGTTGTCGGGGCGACCACCGCGCTGCGCGTTGCCGGTAGTTGGCGTGGTTTGCGTCTGGCCCTCTCCCCTTCAGCCGTGCCGCACCGGGCCGGTCAGGGTGGGTCTGCGGCGCGGGTGCCGCGTGGCGACGGGTTCTACAGGTCGGTGGCGTTGACGCCGGTGGCGTTCAGGGTGTCGACCAGGGCGTCGAGGACGGTGCCGACCTCCGGGAGGGCGGGGCCGTCGGGGGACGCGGTCGGCGGGCGCTCCCAGCGGACCCGGCCCGCCTCCTTGGCGGAGGGGGGCAGGAGCAGGTAGCCGCCCTCGCCGTGGAAGCGGAGGGAGCCGGGGACGTGGTCCTTGGCGTAGAGGAGTTCGCCGAGGCGCGGCAGGGAGTACGGGGCGACCAGCAGGGCCCAGCGTTCGGGGGTCGCGAGGACGGCGCCGGTGGCCACGCCCGCCCGGTCGAGGGCGGTGAGGGCGCGGGCGGCGGCCACGGCGGGGAGGCTGACGGCGCTGGCGCCGTGTCCGGTGGCGAGGAGAACGGGAGCGGCCGGGCGCTCGCTCCACCACCAGCGGACCATGCGCTCGTCGGTGGTGGCCGCGAGCAGGCCGGGGTCGGCGGGGTGGTCGCCGGGCAGGGCGCACTCGGGGTCGGGGCAGCCGCAGCCGGTCGGGGTGCCGGGGCTGAGCCGGGCGCCGGGGACGACCGGCCAGTGCCGGTGGATCGCGGCCACCGCCACATCGGTCAGGTCGGGCTGGTCGGTCGGGTGGGTCAGGTCGGGGCAGGCCGCCGGGGCGCTCCCGCGGGTGCGCCGGGACCGGAGCTTGCGTCGCCTTCCGAGGATCTCGCGCATGAGCGCTCGTTCCTTTCCGTTGAACGCCGAGGGTCATCACACTGGACGTGCGTCATTTCACCGTGCGTACAAACTGGCGCATCACATCCCCGGCCTGTGGCAGGGGGCGCCCCGTGGGGCCGTGCGTGGAACCAGGCGGAGGACGGCGACGCCTGGCACTTGCCGGAACCGCGCTCGCGGACCGGAGAGTCCCGTCGCCTCCGCCGCGGGAGGATGGGGCGCGGTCGCTGTCGACTGGGACGCCCGGGGCGGCTGTCAGGTTCCTGGAAACCTGCCTGCCCCCGGTCCACACCCTCATGGTGTACGTACCCGGCACGGCCGTTGTGACGCGTCCTCCCGAAGCATTCGCCCGGGGGCCGTCTGCGCTCCCTCGGCCGAACGAGGTCAGTCGACCGCAATATGCGGTTCCCGCTGACACTTTCGAGCCAAGTTCGCTTTTCCGGCACGGGTGGCCCATACCCCCACGCCACCCGCAGGAACCTGGGGAATCCCGGCAGGACAATGCTGGACATCTCGTCTTCATTGCGTGTAGATGTGGACCCATTGTCGGCGGCGCGGAATCACCTGGGGGTTTGCGATGCTTTTGAGCAATACGCACCGACCGGAAAACCGTAGAACATGACAGCCCCACACTTTCCCAATGTGGCCGGAATCGATTCCACGGTTCCCGCCCCCGCGCAGACTGTCGCACCCTCTGCGTCCACTCCGGCCGCTGCGGCCCCCTCGCCCGCGACGGTCATCCAGGACCGCCTCGCCGGCTGGGTCTCCGACCTCACCACGCTGCACGAACTCACCGAGCGGCTGATCGCCACCTCCACCGTCGACGCCGCCCTCCAGGAACTGCTGCACGCCGGAGCCTCCCTCGTCGGCGCCCGGCGCGGCCTCGCCGCCCTGGAGCCGGGCGGGCCGGACAGCCCGCGAGCCGCCTTCAGCGGCCTCGGCCTCGGCCGCGCCGACCTGGGGCACATCGAGACGGTGCCGCGCGCCGCCTCCTCGTACGGGCGGCTGCTCGACGAACCGCTCGGCGGGCGGCGCGAGATCTGCCACCCCGACCTCGCCTCGGACCTCACCGCCGACCCGCGCCACCGCGAGGTCGCCGCCCGGCTCGGCTGGGCGGCCAGTTACGCGGCGGCGCTGGAGACCCGGGGCGAGGGGCGGTTCGGCGCGGTCGTCTGGCTGTACGACGAGCCGGCCGAGCCCGATGAGCGGCGCCGCCACCTGGCTGGGCTCTACCTCCGCCAGGCCGGGGAGCACCTCGCCCGCCTCCTGACCCTCGACGCGGCCCGCGCCACCGTCGCCACCCTGCGGGAGGAACTGCTGCCCAGCCGCCTGCCGCGGGTCGCCGGGGTGCGGCTCGCCGCCCGGCACCGGACCGGCCCGCGCGGCGGAGGCGACTGGTACGA
Source organism: Streptomyces sp. NPDC058373 (assembly GCF_042723275.1). Lineage (NCBI taxonomy): Bacteria > Bacillati > Actinomycetota > Actinomycetes > Kitasatosporales > Streptomycetaceae > Streptomyces > Streptomyces sp. NPDC058373. The sequence goes on from NZ_JBHXJE010000020.1 coordinate 39,652, forward strand.
CGCGCTGCCCCTTCCTGAGGGCGCTCTCGGCCTGGCCATCGGCTCGGTGACCGGGGCCGGGCCCAGCGCGGTGGCCGCCATGGGGCGGCTGCGCGCCTCCCTGCGGGCGTACGCGGTGATGGAGGGGGAGGACCCGGTCGCGGTCCTCTCCGATCTGGAGCTGCTGCTGCGGCTGACGGAGCCGGCCCGGTCGGCGACGGCCCTGTTCGGCTACTGCGACCTGACGGCCGGACCGGGGCCCGAGCGCGGGCGGCGGCTCGTGCTGGCCGGCGCCGGGCACTGCCCGCCCGTCGTCGTCAGCGAGCGGGGCGCCGAGTTCGTGGAGACCTCGCTCTCCGCGCCGCTGGGCATGCTCGCCTGCTGGGAGGCGCCCAGCGTGGAGCTGCGGCCGCGGGCGGGCGACACCGTTCTCCTCTACAGCGACGGGCTGCTGCGGCGCACCGGCGACTCGATGGACCGGGCCTTCGCCCGGCTGCACTCGGCCGCCGCCTCCGTCCCCAAGGGCCGCCGCGACGACCCCGGCGCCGTCGCCGACCATGTCCTCGACGCCCTGCTGCCCGAGGGGACCGACGACCCCGACAGCGCTGAGGACATGGTCCTGCTCGCCGCTCACTTCGACTGACGCGGGCCCTGGCGACCCGCCGCCGGGGCTCGCCCTTCCGGGTGACGGGACCAACAGGCACAGGGCCCTACGGCGCCCCCTGGAACGGACATACGATGGATGAACATCCCATGTCACATCCAGGAGGAATGCCGTGGCCGAGGAGCTCTCGGAGACCCCGAAGGAAATCGATGAGGCCGTGGCGGACTCCGGCGACCAGCCGATCAAGCAGCGGAAGAACGGGCTGTACCCCGCACTCTCCGACGAGCTCGCCGAGAGCATGACGCAGGGCTGGGCCGACACCGAGCTGCACGACCTGCAGCCGATCGAGCAGGCCGCCGAGACCGCCGCCCGCCGCGCCGCGCTCTCCGCCCGCTTCCCGGGCGAGCGACTCGTCGTCCCGGCAGGCAACCTCAAGACCCGCTCCAACGACACCGAGTACGCCTTTCGCTCCTCGGTGGAGTACGCGTACCTCACCGGCAACCAGACCGAGGACGGCGTCCTTGTCCTGGAGCCCACCGACGGCGGCCACGAGGCCACCATCTACCTGCTCCCCCGCTCCAACCGTGAGAACGGCGAGTTCTGGCTGGACGGTCAGGGCGAGCTGTGGGTGGGCCGCCGCCACTCGCTGACCGAGGCCGAGCGACTGCTCGGGCTGCCCGCCGAGGACGTGCGCGAGCTGCCCGCCGCGCTCCAGGAGGCCACCGGCCCCGTCCGCGTGGTCCGCGGCTACGACGCGGGCATCGAGGCGGCCCTCGCCGACAAGGTCACCGCCGAGCGCGACGAGGAGCTGAAGGTCTTCCTCTCCGAGGCCCGGCTGGTCAAGGACGCCTTCGAGATCCGCGAGCTCCAGAAGGCCGTGGACTCCACGGTCCGCGGCTTCGAGGACGTCGTCCGTGTCCTCGACAAGGCCGAGGCCACCTCCGAGCGGTACATCGAGGGCACCTTCTTCCTCCGCGCCCGCGTCGAGGGCAACGACATCGGCTACGGCTCCATCTGCGCCGCGGGCCCGCACGCCACCACCCTGCACTGGGTGCGCAACGACGGCCCGGTCCGCTCCGGCGACCTCCTGCTGCTCGACGCGGGCGTCGAGACGCACTCCCTCTACACCGCCGACGTCACCCGCACCCTCCCGATCAACGGCACGTACTCCCCGCTCCAGCGGAAGATCTACGACGCCGTGTACGAGGCGCAGGAGGCGGGCATCGCCGCCGTGCGCCCGGGTGCCAAGTACCGGGACTTCCACGAGGCGTCGCAGCGGGTGCTGGCCACCCGGCTCGTCGAGTGGGGCATCCTCGAAGGCCCGGTCGACCGGGTCCTGGAGCTGGGTCTCCAGCGCCGCTTCACGCTCCACGGCACCGGCCACATGCTCGGCATGGACGTCCACGACTGCGCCGTCGCGCGGACCGAGACGTACGTCCAGGGCACCCTGGAGCCCGGCATGTGCCTGACCGTCGAGCCCGGCCTGTACTTCCAGGCGGACGATCTGACGGTGCCGGAGGAGTACCGGGGCATCGGTGTCCGGATCGAGGACGACATCCTGGTCACCGAGGACGGCAACCGGAACCTCTCCGCCGCCCTGCCGCGCACCTCGGACGAGGTCGAGCGCTGGATGGCCGAGCTCAAGGACTGACGCGACTGACGCGGCTGTAGCGAGGGGCGTTGTTTCACGTGAAACAACGCCCCTCGTCATGTTTCACGTGAAACATGCGCTGAGGTGCGTTTCACGTGAAACAACGCATTGCTCCCTTTCGGGGGATCGTTCGTATGTTTCACGTGAAACATCGCCCGTTCCGCCGGGTTCGGCTAGACAGCCACCAGCGGGGCGTCCTTGCGCCACTTGAGGATCTTGTCGAACGAAACGACTGCCCCGGCCCGGCCCGGCTTGTTGCCGAAGTGGGCGTGATCGGAGAGCTTCTCGATGAGATCCAGTCCCCGGCCGCTCTCGTCCTGCGAAGCGGTCAACGGCACGCTGCGGGCGGGCCGAGCGGGGAATCCGGGGCCCGAGTCGGCCACTTCGATCCGACATCGCTCACCGTCCAGGTAGGCGGTGACCCGGTAGGCACTGTCCGGTTCGACCGATCCCGCTCCCCCGTGTTCCACCGCGTTCGCGCACGCTTCGCTCAGGGCGACGGACAGATCGTAGGAGATGTCGGGGTCGACACCTGCTGTGTCCATCGACCCGATGAGCAGGCGACGGGCGAGCGGCACACTTGCGGCATCGCGCCGCAAATGGAGTGACCACATGATGCTCATGCTCCAGCCTCCTGACCGCGGCTCGACATACCGATACGTATTGCCCCGCCACCCGTGAGGTAAGCCCCTGGGCTCCCCGCACTGTCGCGACGGTGCGCGACGCGGGCCGCGGCGTGGGGGTAAATGCGCATACGCCCGCACCGCTGGGCCGAGAAGCTGAGGTACCCGGACTTTGCGGACCTGCCGTACCGCCGGGGGGCCGCCGGTGCGATGATGAGCCGGTCATGGCTGCCCCCCACGCGTACGCGCAGGCCGGAAGAGGTCTCCGGCTCCTGAGGGCCGCGGTGTTCACCGCGGTCTGCGTCGTGGTGTCCGCGGCCGGGCACGTCTTCGCCTCCTGCCTCGCCCTGCCGGGCTGGGCTCTGGGCGCCGCCTTCCTCGGGGTCTTCCTGGTGGCGGCGGCCCTCGCCGGACGGGAACGCTCCCTTCCGGGGATCGTCCTCTCGCTGGCCGCCGGCCAGATCGCCCTGCACGCCCTGTTCGGGGTGGCCCAGCAGGGCGCTGCCAAGGCTGCCTCCGAGGCGACTCTGGTGGCCCGCGCCGGGGAGCTGACCTGCGGACACAGCGGGGCGATCTCCCCGCACCAGGCGAAGCAGATCCTCACCACGGCGGGGCTCGACCCGCACAGCCCCTCGACACACCAGCACACGGGGCTCGCCGGGCTGCTGCCCTCCCTGCCGATGTTCCTCGGCCACCTGCTGGCCGCGCTCGTCGCGGGCTGGCTGCTGCGCCGCGGTGACCTCGCGCTCTTCCGGCTGGTGCGGCTCTCCGCACTCGGCCGCGAGGAACTCCGCGCCCACGGGGCGCCGGTCCGCGCGCTGCGGGCCGCCCTGCGGCTGGTCCGGGCGCTGCGCGCCGGACTCGCCGCGGACCGCACACCGTGGACCCGGCGTCTCGCACCGCCCGAGCCGCCCCGGCTCCGGGCGGCGGAACTCCAGCACTCGGTGAGCAGGCGGGGACCCCCCGCCGCCGAGGTGTACGTACTCGCACTCTGACGCGGCACTCCACGACGCCCGTGCGCACGCCTCACGGTGTGCCCGGCCGGGACGGGAGGGGTGCCGCGGGCTCCGCGCGCGCCCACGCGCCGGACACGTACCGCCTCACTCGTTCACCACTGCCGAAAGTGGAGTTCCTCATGTCTGTCGACAACACGGCCACCGTCACCGCCTCCCCGGCCCCCTCGCGCCGCCGGCCGTGGGCCGCGCGCGGCTCCGTCCTCGCGGTGGCCGCCGCCGGGGTCGTCCTGCTCGCCGGTCCCGCCGCCGCGCACGTGAGTGTGCAGCCGCAGGGCGAGGCCGCCAAGGGCGGCTACGCGACGGTCAACTTCAAGGTCCCCAACGAGCGGGACGACGCCTCCACCGTGAAGCTGGAGATCAACTTCCCGGCCGACCACCCGCTGACCTCGGTCATGCCGCAGCCGGTCCCCGGCTGGGACGTGAAGGTCACCAAGGAGAAGCTGGACAAGCCGCTGGAGAGCCACGGCAACAAGATCACCGAGGCCGTCTCCAAGGTCACCTGGACCGCGGACAAGGACGGCGTCGCGCCCGGCACCTTCCAGCAGTTCCCGGTCTCCCTCGGCGCGCTGCCCGAGGACGCCGACCAGCTCGTCTTCAAGGCCATCCAGACGTACGACAGCAAGGAGGTCGTGCGCTGGATCGAGGAGCCGAAGGAGGGTGGCGAGGAGCCGGAGTCCCCGGCACCGGTGCTGGCCCTGACCGCGGCCTCCGGGGGCGGCCACGGCGCGGATGCCTCGGACGACGAGTCGGCGGAGGACGAGTCGGCCTCCGCCGGCCACGGTGACGACGCCGACAATGCCTCGTCCGAACAGGCCGCCGACGGCTCCAGCGACTCCACCGCCCGCATCCTCGCTGTCGTCGGCATCCTCGTCGGCCTCGCGGGCGTCGCCTTCGGCGTCCTGTCCGGACGTCGGCGTACCACTAGCTGAACCCTGCGGTGTGCACCGGGATCATGACCGTGGAACGGTCACCCGGTGCACACCGCACCCGATCCCTGGGACATCACCATGCGCAAGAAGACCCTGCTCGCCGCCGCCCTGCTCTCGGCCTCCGCCCTCACCCTGACCGCCTGCGGCGGCTCGGCGGACAGCGACAAGCCCGTGGCGGCGGTCTCCTCCGACGCCGCCGCCGAGAAGGCGGCCACCGTCCTCGACCAGCCGTTCAAGAAGCCGGACCTCGTCCTCACCGACACCCAGGGGAAGAAGTTCGACCTGCGGGAGCGGACCGCGGGCAAGCCCACCCTCATCTACTTCGGCTACACCAACTGCCCGGACGTCTGCCCGCTGACGATGAGCAACATCGCCATCGCCAAGAAGGCGCTGCCCAAGGCCGACCAGGAGAAGCTCCAGGTCGTCTTCGTCTCCACCGACCCGGAGCACGACACCCCCGAGGTGCTCGGCTCCTGGCTGAAGGGGCAGGACCCGGAGTTCATCGGGCTCACCGGCGACTTCGCCACCATCCAGGGCGGCGCCCGCACCATCGGCATCTCCATCGACGAACCGACCGAGGACAAGAACGGCAAGCGGGTCTCCATGCACGGCAAGCAGGTCATCGCCTTCTCGCCGAAGGACGACTCCGGCTACGTGCTGTACGGCGACGACGCCACCGCCGACGACTACGAGAAGGACCTGCCGAAGCTCCTCACCGGGGCCAAGCCGTGAGGCGCCGCTGGCTGATCAGTGGGGCGCTCGCCCTGGTCGCGGCGACCTCGCTGGCCGCCTGCTCGGACGCCGGCGACGAGGCGTCGGGCGCCCCCGAGCTGGCGGTGACCGGTGCCTTCATGCCGCAGCCGGTCAACGCCGACATGGCGGCCGGGTTCTTCACCGTCACCAACAAGGGCGGCGCCGACCGGCTCACCTCGGTGACCAGTCCGTCCGCCGAGCGGGTCACGCTTCACAGCACCGAGGACGGGACCATGCGCGAGCAGGACGCGTTCGAGGTGCCCGCGGACGGCACCCTCGACTTCAGCCGAGGCGGCAACCACCTGATGTTCGAGGAGCTCCCCGAGCGTCCGGCGGTCGGCGACTCGGTCGAGGTCACCCTGCACTTCAGCGAGTCGGGCGAGATCGAGGTCTCCCTCCCGGTGAAGGAGGCCACCTACAACCCGGCCAAGGCGTCGGGGCCCGGGCACGGCACGGCGCACCCGGCGGACCGCCGGACTGCGGAGGCGCACCACGGCACAGTGAGGAGCTGACCGCTGATGACCAGCACGGAAACCGGCCTCCGCAGAGGTGGCACGGCACCAGGGGGCCAGGCCGCCGTACGGCTGCTGGCCGTACTCCTCGCCGTGGTCATGGCCGGGCTCGTAGTGCTGGCCGGGGCCGGGAGTGCGGGGGCGCACGCGGCGCTGACCGGAAGCGACCCGCAGCAGGACTCGGTGGTCGAGCAGGCACCGACCGAGGTCTCGCTCACCTTCTCCGAGCAGATCGCGGTCGACGAGGACGCGATCCGCGTCCTGGACCCGTCGGGCAAGCGCGTCGACACCGAGGAGGCACCGCGGTCGCTCGGCTCGGGCGGCGCCCAGTACGCGGTGAAGCTGCACGCCGGACTCCCCGACGGCACCTTCACCGTCGCCTACCAGGTCGTCTCGGCCGACAGCCACCCGGTCGTGGGCGCGTTCACCTTCTCCATCGGCGCGCCCTCCGAGACCAGCGCGGCCGTCCCCGACCAGGCCGCGGGCGGCGGCGCCGTCGGCGCGCTCTACGGCATCGCCCGCTACCTCTCGTACGCCGGGTTCACCCTGCTGGTCGGCGGGGCCGCCTTCGTGCTGACCTGCTGGCCGCGCGGGGCCGGGGCGCGGCCGATGCAGCGGCTGGTGGCGTTCAGCTGGGTCGGGCTGACCGCGGCCACCCTCGCGATGCTGCTGCTGCGCGGGCCCTACACGGGCTCCGGCAAGCTGGCGGACCTCTTCGACCTGGCTGTGCTCGGCGGCGTGCTGGAGACGAAGACCGGGGCGGCGCTCGTCTCCCGGTTGCTGTTGCTGGCCGCAGCAGCCCTCTTCGTCGCCGTCCTCTTCGGTACGTACGCGCGGCGCGAGGACCCGAAGGAGCGGCGTGATCTGACCTTCGGGCTGGCGATCGGCGGGGCCGTGGTCGCGGCGGGGCTCGCGGCGACCTGGGCGATGTCCGAGCACGCCTCGACCGGGCTCCAGGCGGGCATCGCCATGCCGGTGGACGTGCTGCACCTGCTCGCCGTCGCGGCATGGCTCGGCGGGCTCACAGCGCTGCTGGTCGCGCTGTACCGGGGCCCGTCCGTGGAGCGTTCCGCCGTGCGGCGGTTCTCCCGGGTGGCGTTCGGCTCCGTGGTGGTGCTGGCGCTGACCGGGCTCTACCAGTCGTGGCGTCAGGTCGGCTCCTGGTCGGCGCTGACCGGCACCTCGTACGGGCAGTTGCTGCTGGTCAAGATCGGGCTGGTCGCGGTACTGGTGGCGGTGGCCGGGCTGTCGCGACGGTGGACGGGGCGGCTGGGGGAGGCGCCGGCGGGCGCCGAGGCCCAGGAGCAGGGGGCCGGGGACGAGGAGCTGGATGCGACGCCTCCGGTCGCGGACGCCGCTGCCCGCCCGGCTTCGGACGCGGACGCCGACGGGTCGCGGTCGGACACCGACGGCGGGGAGCGTACGGAGGTCGGGGTGGCCCGGGCCGAGGCGGTCCCGCGTGCCGAGGGCCAGGTGGCCGTCGCGCGGGCCGGGGACGAGGAGGACGGCGCGTCAGAGGCGGAGCCCGTGGCGGGCGCCCGGGTCCCGGCGCAGGCCGACCCGGCGCGGGAGGCCCAGTTGCGGCGCCAGCAGGAGGCCACCTCGGCCGCCGCCCGCAAGAAGCGGCGGGACGGCGACCCGGAGCGGTCCGGGCTGCGGCGCTCGGTGCTGCTGGAGGCGGGGATCGCGGTGGTCGTCCTGGCGGTCACCACGGTGCTGACGACGACGGAGCCGGGCCGTACCGAGGAGGAGGCGGCAGCCGGTACCTCGGCGGCCGCCGCCCAGCAGCAGGGTCCCGTCTCCCTCAACGTGCCGTTCGACACGGGCGGCAAGGACGGCAAGGGCACCGTGCTCCTCGACGTCGACCCCGGGCGGAGCGGCGACAACGCGCTGCACGTCTACGTCCAGGGGCCCGGCAAGGAGCCGCTGGACGTTCCGGAGGTGAAGGTGGCGCTGACGCTGAAGGCGCAGGAGCTCGGTCCGCTCACCGCTCCGCTGGACCGCATCTCCGAAGGACACTGGAGTGCCGCCGGGGTGCAGATTCCGCTGGCGGGTCGGTGGACGGTCGCGGTCACCGTCCGGACCTCCGACATCGATCAGGTGACCGTGAGCAAGAACGCAAGGATCGGCTGAACCACCATGGCGGACACCCCCCTCCAGCGGCCGGTGACCCGGCGGCGCCTGCTCGGCACCGCCGGGGCGACCGGCCTCGCCCTCGGCGTGACGGGCGCCGCCGCCGGTTACACGGCGGCGGCTCCCTCCGACAGCGTGACGCCGCTGACCGAGGTGGGCTCCCGGCGGGAGATGTTTCACGTGAAACATCAGCCGGGCATCACCACGCCGCTGCACGCCCGGGGCCATCTGATCGCCTTCGACCTGGCGCCGGGGGCGGGCCGCAAGGAGGCGGCTGCGCTGCTGCGCCGCTGGTCGCAGACGGCGGCCCGGCTGATGGCGGGGGAGCCCGCGCCGGCGGGCGGCCACGACACCGGGATCGCCCTGGACGCGGGGCCGTCCGCGCTGACGGTGACCTTCGGGTTCGGGCACAGCTTCTTCGCCCGTACCGGCCTGGAGAAGCAGCGGCCGGCCGCGCTGGATCCGCTGCCGGAGTTCTCCTCGGACCGGCTCGACGCCCGACGCAGCAACGGCGACCTGTGGGTGCAGATCGGCGCGGACGACGCGCTCGTCGCCTTCCACGCGCTGCGAGCCGTGCAGAAGGACGCCGGCCAGGCCGCCAGGGTCCGCTGGCAGATGGACGGCTTCAACCGCTCCCCCGGCGCCACCGAACGGCCGATGACCACCCGCAACCTGATGGGCCAGATCGACGGCACCAACAACCCGGCCCCCTCCGACGAGGACTTCGAGGCCCGGGTCCGGGTGCCCGCCGACGGCGATCCGGCCTGGATGGCGGGTGGCTCGTACGTCGTCTTCCGCCGTATCCGGATGCTCCTCGACGACTGGGAGCAGCTCCCGGTCCGCGAACAGGAGGCGGTGATGGGGCGGCGCAAGGCCGACGGCGCGCCGCTCACCGGCGGTGACGAGACCACCGAGCCGGACCTGGAGCGCGTCGGCAGGGACGGCGACCTGGTCATCCCGCTCAACGCGCACGCCCGCATCGCCCGCCCCGACCAGAACGGCGGGGCCGCCATGGTGCGGCGCCCCTTCTCGTACCACGACGGCATCGACGACAAGGGCGTGCCCGACGCGGGGCTGCTCTTCCTCTGCTGGCAGGCCGACCCGCTGCGCGGCTTCGTCCCCGTCCAGCGCAAGCTCGACCGGGGCGACGCCCTCTCCGCGTTCATCCGGCACGAGGCGAGCGGGCTGTACGCGGTCCCGGGCGGGGCGGCGGAGGGCGGGTACGTGGGGCAGGAGCTGCTGGAGGGGTGACGCGGCCGGGCGCGGCCGGGACTTCGGGATGGGGGCCGACCCGTGACCTGCGGTGCGATCCGCAGAGCGAAAGGCTCCGTCCGGTGGTTGGTCGGGGAGACGGCGGACGGCCACGGGGAGACTAGGGTTTCCGTCATGTCAGCCACCCGCTACGCGTATCTGGGCCCCGAAGGCACCTTCACCGAGGCCGCGCTCCGTCAGCTCCCCGAGGCCGCCACCCGGGAACTCGCCCCGATGGTCTCCGTGCCCGCCGCCCTCGACGCGGTCCGCGCGGGCAAGGCGGCGGCGGCCCTGGTGCCGATCGAGAACTCGGTGGAGGGCGGCATCACCACCACGCTCGACGAGCTGGCGGTCGGACAGCCGCTGATGATCTACCGCGAGGTGCTGCTGTCGATCTCCTTCGCCCTGCTGGTACGCCCCGGCACCCAGCTGAGCGACATCAAGACGGTGACCGCGCACCCGGCGGCCCAGGCCCAGGTCCGCAACTGGCTCGCCGCCCACCTCCCCGAGGTCCAGTGGGAATCTGCCGCCTCCAACGCCGACGGCGCGCGCCTGGTGCAGGAGGGCCGGTACGACGCGGCCTTCGCCGGAGAGTTCGCGGCCGCCACCTACGGGCTGGAGCCGCTGGTCACCGAGATCCACGACGCGGAGAACGCGCAGACCCGGTTCATCCTGGTGGGCCGCCCGGCCCGGCCCTCCGCGCCGACGGGCGCCGACAAGACCTCGGTCGTCATCTGGCTCGGTCCCGACCGGCCCGGCGCTCTGCTGGAGCTGCTCCAGGAGTTCGCGGTGCGCGGGGTCAACCTGATGCTGATCCAGTCCCGGCCGACCGGCGCGGGCATCGGCAACTACTGGTTCGCCGTCGATGCCGAGGGGCACATCGCCGACCGCCGCGTGGCCGAGGCGCTGATGGGGCTCAAGCGGCTCAGCCCCGACGTCCGCTTCCTCGGCTCCTACCCGCGCGCCGACGCCCGCCCTGAGGACCTGGCGCCGCTGCGCCCGGGGACCTCGGACGGGGAGTACGTATCGGCGGCCGACTGGCTGAACCGGTGCCAGGACGGACGGTTCTGAACGTTTCTGAGCGGGCTCTTCCGGGGCGGGGCGCCCTCGAAACGCCCCCTCATGACGGGCCCCACCTGCCGGTTCCTCTTGTCCACAGAGTTATCCACAGGCACGGCTCTCGACCTGGGGACAAGTCGACACGTGAGGGCGGCATCATCGACAAATCGGCGAACTGGCTCCAACGGCTGCACACTGCTCCAAAAGGGGTCCCGTCACCTTAATTCTCGTGATCAACCCTTTGAGGTGAACCATTTCCACTCGAAAGCGCGGGTGCACGGGGTTTGATCCGGGAATCCCGCGACCGGGACACCCCTTCCGGAAGCCCACGTTCCGGCATCCACAGATCAACCCCACAGCCTGTGGATAACTTTCGGCGACACGCCTTTCCTGTGGACAACAACAGGGAGAGGAGGCCCCAAGTAGGCGCTTTCGAGCGGGAGTCGGATCGTTCCGGGACGGATCTCGCTGGTGGGAAGGGGAGAGGCCCGGCCCGCGTGCGGCTTTCTCACGGCTGCCACGGCCTTCTTCACCACTGCCACGGCGCCCCTCCCGCCCGGAATCCTTCAGCGCCGCCCGCCCTGTTTCCGGAGTTCCGCCCGTTTCGGCACTCGTGAAATCCGGACCGGAATCCATGCGCTCCGGAGCCGGGAATCCTGACAGAACGGGCTGCGGGCCACCCACCGGACGGAGGTGGTCCGCATGGTCCCCTACGCCCCCACGCTCGCGCCCGCCGGGCCGGGGCCGCCTGCCGCGCCGGGCGAAGAGGACGTTTCGCACCGGGTTCGATATCGAGTCGTAGGGCGCGAGGCGGCACCGGTAGCCTGGAGGACGTGATTGACCTTCGCCTGCTTCGTGAGGACCCCGACCGTGTGCGCGCCTCCCAGCGCGCCCGTGGAGAGGACGTCGCGCTCGTCGACGCCCTGCTCTCCGCCGACGAACGGCGCAGGTCGTCCGGCGTCCGCTTCGACGAGCTGCGCTCCGAGCAGAAGTCGCTCGGCAAGCTCATCCCCAAGGCCACCGGTGACGAGAAGGCCGAGCTGCTGAAGAAGGCCGGCGAACTCTCCGCCGCCGTCAAGGCCGCCGACGCCGAGAAGGACGACGCCGACCAGGAGGCCAAGCAGCTCCTGCTCCGCCTGGGCAACGTCGTCCACCCCGACGTGCCGGTCGGCGGCGAGGAGGACTTCGCCGTCCTCGCCGAGCACGGCACCATCCGCGACTTCGCCGCCGAGGGCTTCGAGCCCCGCGACCACCTGGAGCTCGGCGAGGCGCTCGGCGCCATCGACGTCGAGCGCGCCGCGAAGGTCTCCGGCTCGCGCTTCTACTACCTGACCGGCGTCGGCGCCCTGCTGGAGCTGGCCCTGGTCAACGCCGCCATCGCCCAGGCCACCGCCGCCGGCTTCACCCCGATGCTGACCCCGGCGCTCGTCCGCCCGCGCGCCATGGAGGGCACCGGCTTCCTCGGCCAGGCCTCCGAGGACGTCTACCACCTGGAGAAGGACGACTTCTACCTGGTCGGCACCTCCGAGGTCCCGCTCGCCGCGTACCACATGGACGAGATCGTCGAGGCCGACAAGCTGCCCCTGCGGTACGCGGGCTTCTCCCCGTGCTTCCGCCGCGAGGCGGGCACGTACGGCAAGGACACCCGGGGCATCTTCCGCGTCCACCAGTTCGACAAGGTCGAGATGTTCTCGTACGTCGCGCCGGAGGAGGCCGAGGCCGAGCACCAGCGGCTCCTCGACTGGGAGATCCAGTGGCTGCAGAGCCTGGAACTGCCCTTCCAGGTGATCGACGTGGCCAGCGCCGACCTCGGCTCGTCGGCCTCGCGGAAGTTCGACTGCGAGGCGTGGATCCCGACCCAGGGCAAGTACCGCGAGCTGACCTCCGCCTCCAACTGCACGGAGTTCCAGGCCCGCCGCCTGTCCGTGCGGATGCGCGAGGGCAAGAAGGTCCAGCCGCTGGCGACGCTCAACGGCACGCTGTGCGCCGTCCCCCGCACCATCGTCGCGATCCTGGAGAATCACCAGCAGGCCGACGGCTCCGTGCGGGTGCCGGAGGTTCTCCGCCCGTACCTCGGCGGACGCGCCACCCTCGACCCGCAGTAGCCACCCAGTCTGGAGCCGTTCGCCACGTGAACCCCGTCCGTTCCGCACCCGTGTTCCCGTACAAGCTCGTCGCCACCGACCTGGACGGAACGCTGCTGCGGCCCGACGACACGGTCTCCGAACGCACCCGTGAGGCACTCGCCGCGGCCACCGCGGCGGGTGCCGCGCACATCGTGGTGACCGGCCGCTCCGTCGCCTGGACCCGCCACGTCCTCGACGACCTCGGCTACGACGGCATCGCCGTCTGCGGCCAGGGAGCGCAGGTCTACCACGCGGGGGAGCACCGGCTCCTCACCTCCCTGACGATGGACCGCCGCCTCGCCGGTCTCGCCGTCGACAAGATCGAGGCGGAGATCGGGCCGCTGCTGCTCGCCGCCGCCCGCGACGGGCTGGACGGCGAGGTGCTCATCGGCCCCGGCTACCGGGTCCAGGACGGCCCCCTCGCCTCGATCCCCTCCACCGACCGGGCCGACCTGTGGGCCGCCCCGATCAGCAAGGTCTACCTCCAGCACGCCACGCTGGACGACGACGAGCTGGCCGCGGCCGCGCTGCGGATCGCGGGTGACCTGGTCGGCGTCGTGATGGCCGGGCCGGGCGTGGTCGAGCTGCTGCCACTGGGCCTCTCCAAGGCCACCGGGCTCTCGCTGGCGGCCCGGCGCCTCGGCACCAAGGGCCCGGAGACCATCGCCTTCGGCGACATGCCGAACGACATCCCGATGTTCGGGTGGGCCGGCCACGGCGTCGCCATGGCCAACGCCCACCGCGAGCTGAAGGCCGTCGCCGACGAGCTGACCACCTCCAACGCGGAGGACGGCATCGCCGTGGTCCTGGAGCGCCTGCTCACCGGCTGACCTTGGCCACGAGGGGAGCCGGTCGCCCGCGGCTCAGATCCCCTGCCCTCGTCCGGGCCCGTGCCCGGACGAGGAACGGGGCTCCTGCCCCGCGCCCCGCTCCGGTCACTCCTCCCCGGCCACCGTCAGGCTCCGCAGCTTCTGGCCCGCGTACCAGGTGGCCAGTACGGTCGCCGCGACCAGCAGGATCACCGCCGTCGGCAGCGCCACGTCGGAGGTGACGGCGTCGCCGCCGGTCACCTTCTCGGCGATCGCCAGGGCCCATTGCTGCACGCTGAGAGTGCGGGCTCCGCTGATGAGCGAGGCGAAGAGGCCCTCCCATATCAGGGCGTAGACCAGGCCGAAGACCACGGCGTGCCGGGTGACGGTGCCCAGCAGGAGGAAGAGCGCCGCGTAGGCGATGGAGGCGACCAGCGCCGCCACCGTGTAGGCGACGGCGAGCTGTCCTCCGTTGCCGTTGAGGATGAAGCCCGCGACCAGGGTGGGTATGGCGGAGAACGCCATCGTCACGCCGATGGCGACGATCAGCTTGGTCAGGATGATCGTGGGCCGCTTGATCGGCTTCGCCAGTAGATACACCACCGAGCCGTCGTCGATCTCGGGCGCGATGGCGCCGGTGCCCGCGATGACGCCGATGATCGGCACCATGACGGCGAGCGAGAACCCGCCGAGGACCGCCTCCGCCGTGCTGTCGTCGGCTCCGGTGAGGAGCCGCACCGCGCCCGCGATGACGATGAGCAGGGCGGGGAGGACGAAGAGGATGAGGGCCCGGCGGCGGCCGAGCAGTGCCCGGTAGGTGAGCCGGGCGACCGTGGGGTCGTACATCGCTGAAGGCTCCTTACGCCGCGACGAGATAGGAGAAGACCGATTCGAGGGACTCGTCGGACGGCGACACCGAGGAGAGCCGGATGCCGTGGTCGCGTGCCACCCGGGGCAGCAGCTCGGTGAACCGCGCGAAGTCGACCGCCTGGATGCGCAGCATCCCCTCCCGGGTGTCCACCTCGATGCCGGAGGTGGACGGGTCCGCTATCAGCGCGGCGGCCAGCGCCCGGTCGTCGCTGGAGCGCACCACGTACTGATGGGGGCGGTCGGTCATCAGGCGCCGGATGCGGCGGAAGTCCCCGGAGGCGGCGTGCCGGCCCGCGACGACCACCTCGATGTGCGAGGCGAGCTGCTCGACCTCCTCCAGGATGTGCGAGGAGAACAGCACCGTCCGGCCCTCGTCCCCCATCCGCCGCAGCAGCTCCATGAGCTGCATCCGCTGACGCGGGTCCATGCCGTTGAACGGTTCGTCCAGCAGGAGCACCGAGGGCTCGTGCACCAGCGCCGAGGCCATCTTGACCCGCTGCCGCATCCCCTTGCTGTACGTGGCGATCTTGCGGTCCTGGGCGTACTCCATGTCGACCGTGGCCAGGGCCCGGGCGGCGGAAGCGGCGTCCAGGCCGTGGAGTTCGGCGTTGGCGACGACGAACTCGCGGCCGGTGAGGAAGTCGTACATGGCTTCGCGCTCGGGGACGATCCCGATGTGGTGGTAGACCGACTCGTTCCGCCAGACCGGGCGGCCGTCGAGGGTGACGGTGCCGGTGGAGGGGGCGAGGAAGCCGCCCATCATGTTGATCAGCGTGGACTTGCCCGCGCCGTTGGGCCCGAGGAGGCCGGTGACGCCGGGGCCGATCGTCATGGTGATGTCGTTGACCGCGACGACGTTCCCGAACCAGCGGGAGGCGTGGTCGATGCTCAGGGTGGTCACAGTCCGGCCTTCCGGTAGCGGCGCATCAGCAGGCCGTAGCAGCCGGCGATGACGCCGAGGACGACGAGGAGGTGCACGGCCCCGCCGGCCGTGGAGGGCCCGGCCCCGCCCGGGTACGCCGAGGTGGCGCCGAGGAAGGCCGTCTGCACGCCGTCGATCAGGGTGATGGGGGAGAACAGGCCGATCCAGCCGACCGCGTCGGTGCTGCCCTGCTGGAAGGCGATGGCCTGGACGGTGGAGACCGCGCCGTAGGTGATGGTGAAGACGGCGATGACCGCGGCGATCCCGAAACCGCGGCGCGGCGTGACCGCCGACACCACCAGCCCGATCCCGGCGAAGAGCAGCGAGAGCAGTGCCACCGAGACCATGCCCTGTCCGAATCCCGCCGTCTGGTCGGCGAAGTCGAGCTCGGCGAGAAGAGCGCCCGCGTACAGCACCAGAAGCGGGACGGCGGTGAGGAGGAAGAGCGCCGAGGCCATCGCCGCGTACTTGGCGAGGACGTAGTCGGCGCGCTCGATGGGGCGGGAGAAGTAGAGCGGCACCGTCTTGAAGCGCAGGTCCCGGGAGACCGACTGGGGTGCCTGGGAGGCGATGTAGAGACCGATGACGGCCTGCATGACGACGGCGTAGCGGGTGTAGTCGACCGGGAGGCTCTTGAGGCCGGTGGTGACCGTCACCGCGACCATGACGGCCGCGGGAAGGCACATCACGGCGAACAGCAGCATCGGCAGCACCTTGGACTTGGCCGACCGGCCCAGGCCGTAGGCGCCGCGCAGGCTCTGCGAGTAGAGGGCGCGCCGGGCGTGGGCGCGGCCCAGGCGTGGGCCGTCGTACTTCCGGTAGCCGATGTTGTGGATCTGTGTGCTGTCCACGGTCATGACCGACCGCCTCCCGCCGTGCCTCGGAGGGACTTCGCGGCCGGTGGCGCCGGGACGGCGGCGGCCGGCGGAGGCCCTGATCGGTCGTGCCGCGTGCTCGCGGCCGGGGTCTGCCCGGCTCCGGTCGCGTCCGCGTCCGCGTGGAAGACGTCGGCGATGTGGCGGCGGCGCTGCTCCATGCGGACCAGGCCGAGGCCGAGGTCGACGACGAGATCCCGCACCAGGTCGCGGGTCTCCTCGTCGGCCTCCTCCAGCAGCAGGCTGTGGCCGGCGCCGGGGAGGACGCCGCCCGGGCCGGCGGTGACGCCCCGGTCGTGCAGCGCCGCCAGCAGCGCGGCCGTGCCGTCCGGGTGTGCCTCGGTGTCGGTGACCTCCACCGCCAGCGTGGTGGTGGCCCCGGTGAAGTCGCCGGTGGAGCTGGAGCGCAGCAGGCTGCCGCCGTCGATGACGACGACGTGGTCGCAGGTGCGCTCCAGCTCGCCGAGGAGGTGGGAGGTGACCAGGACCGAGATGCCGAAGTCGGCGTGGATGCGCCGGATCAGCTCCAGCATGTCGTCCCGGCCGACCGGGTCGAGGCCGTTGGTCGGCTCGTCCAGGAAGACCAGGTCCGGGTCGTGGACCAGCGCCTGGGCCAGCTTCACCCGCTGCTTCATGCCGGTGGAGTAGCCGCCCATCGGGCGGTATCGCTCTTCGTAGAGGCCGACGTGGCGCAGGGTGTCGGCGGTGCGCTCCCGGGCGGCGGTGGGAGGCAGGCCGGACATGCGCGCCATGTGCACGACGAACTCCGTGGCGGAGACGTCGGGTGGCAGGCAGTCGTGCTCCGGCATGTACCCGACGCGCTCGCGGATGGCGCCGCCGTGGGTGGAGACGTCGAGCCCGAGCACCTCCGCTCGTCCCTCGGAGGCCGGGGACAGGCCCAGCAGAATCTTGATGAGCGTCGACTTCCCGGCACCGTTGGACCCCACGAGGCCGGTCACTCCGGGCCCGACGTCCATGGTCAGCCGGTCAAGCGCGGTCACCTTGGGGAACCGCTTGCTCAGGCTTTCGGTCGCGATCACAGTCACACCTCGAACGTAGTGGCGTGTGCCACAGAGGTCGTCAGACCACGGGGGTGTCCTCACATCAGACTCCGGTACTACGAGCCCGTAAGGGAGGCCCTACCCGGGTACGGGAGCGCGTCGGGGTCGCGGAACGGGGCGCGGAGCACACGTGTTTGAACGCCGACCGCTATTGGAAGAGCTGTCCACAAGGCTGGTGCACACCTATTGACGGAGCCGCCGGGGGTTGCCAGATTCGTCGGTGCCACGGTGCGGAACCACGCCCGTCGGCCCTGGAGACGCACCGGCCGGCCCGGCGGGTGCGAGCGGCGCCCGCCAGGACACGGCAAGGAAGTGCGGAGCGGGCCCGACGTGGTCCGGCCGCACCCCTCGCGAACGACGAGAGAGACGGAGTACAGGGGCATGGGGGGTCTGCGCGGCGCACGTGAGCGCTGGGTGCACACAGGCGGGGTGGAGCTGCGCGTCGCGGAGCTGGGCGACACGAGCAGGCCCACCGTCGTCCTGGTCCACGGCTACCCGGACTCCAAGGAGGTCTGGTCCGACGTCGCCGCCCGCCTCGCCGACCGCTACCACGTCGTCCTCTACGACGTCCGCGGCCACGGCCGCTCGACCGCGCCCCGGCCACTGCGCGGGGGCTTCACCCTGGAGAAGCTCACCGACGACTTCCTCGCCGTCGCCGACGCGGTCAGCCCCGACGCGCCGGTCCACCTGGTCGGGCACGACTGGGGCTCGGTGCAGTCCTGGGAGTTCGCCACCGTCGAGCGCACCCGCGGCCGCGTCGCCTCCTTCACCTCCCTCTCCGGTCCCTCCCTCGACCACTTCGGGCACTGGATCAAGAAGCGCGCCACCCGCCCCACCCCGCGCCGCCTGGCCCAGCTCGTCAACCAGGGCGCCAAGTCCTGGTACGTCTACATGCTGCACACCCCGGTCCTGCCGGAGCTGGCCTGGCGCGGCCCGCTCGGCAAGCGCTGGCCGCGCATCCTGGAGCGGCTGGAGAAGGTCCCCGCGGGCGACTACCCGACGCCCTCCCTGGGGAACGACGCCGCCCACGGCGCCTGGCTCTACCGGGACAACGTCCGCACCCGCCTGCGCCGCCCCCGCCCCGACCCGTACGCCCACGCCCCGGTGCAGCTGATCACGCCGACCGGGGACATCTTCCTGTCGGAGCGGCTCTACGACGAGCTGGAGTCCTGGGTTCCGCAGCTCGTCCGCCGCACGATCCCGGCCAAGCACTGGGTCCCCCGCACCCGGCCCGACCAGCTCACCGCCTGGATCGGCGAGTTCGTCGACAGCCGGGAGGCCCTGCGCCAGAGCGGCCGCGCCACCTCCCTCACCCTGGTCGAAGGGGGCCGCCCGCGGGGGAGCGCCCGTCGGCGGGCGGCACTCGCGCGCTACGCGGAGCGGTTCGCCGGGCAGCTGGTGCTGGTCACCGGCGCGGCCGGGGGCATCGGCCGGGCCACCGCGCTCGCCTTCGCCGCGGCCGGCGCGCGCGTGGTCGCGGCCGACCGGGACGGTGCCGGGGCGGCCGGTACGGCCCGCGCGGCCCTCGCGGCGGGCGCTCCCCGCGCCTGGGCCGAGACCGTGGACGTCGCCGACGAGCAGGCCATGGAGGAGTTCGCCGCCAAGGTCGGCGCCGAGTACGGCACCGTGGACATCCTCGTCAACAACGCCGGAACAGGGCTCTCCGGCCCGCTCCTCGACACCACCCCCGAGGACTGGCGGCGCGTCCTGGACGTCAACCTCTGGGGCGTCATCCACGGCTGCCGCCTTTTCGGCCGCCACATGGCCGACCGGGGACAGGGCGGCCACATCGTCAACCTCGCCTCCGCCGCGGCCTACCTCCCCTCCAAGACGCTCCCCGCCTACAGCACGTCCAAGGCCGCCGTGCTCATGCTGAGCGAGTGCCTGCGGGCCGAACTCGCCCCGCAGTCCATCGGAGTGACCGCGATATGCCCCGGCCTCGTCAACACCGGCATCACCCGCACCTCCCGCTTCGCCGGCGCGGACAAGGACGAGGAGGCGAAGCGTCAGCGGCGCGCCGCCAAGCTGTACGGCATGCGCAACTACCCGCCGGAGAAGGTCGCCGACGCCATCCTCCGGTCGGTGCTCGACAACAGCGCCGTCGTCCCGGTCACCCCGGAGGCCCGCGGAAGCCGCCTGCTCGCCCGTCTCTCCCCGAAGGGGGCCCGCGCTTTCGCACGGCTCAACCCGCCTGTGTGAGGGCGGGGAGGGGATTCGATTGCTCTCTCCCTGAGCAGGGGCAGAGCAGCTCGGAGAATGTGGCGCTGCGGGCCGCTGCCTGTGCCTGACCGGCGCGGTCCCCGCCCTCAACCCGGTTGTCTACGCGCGCGACTGATGCGCCATCACCTCCGACTGGGTACGAAGTTGCCCACACCCGACGGCAGTTATCCACAGACGCAGCCCTGGTCGCTGTGGATAACGCACCCCTGCTGTGGATCAAACCTCAATACATCGTTGAATTACGCACAGTTGCAGAGGCTAACCAGCCGTGCGGGCCGTTCCGTGCGCGAAGCCACCTCCCCGCTCGTCGCCAAGGCCCCGACCGCCGCCCGCTGACCACACCCGCGCCGATCGCCCCAGGCCCGTACGCCCCTCGTGCACCGCCCGCACACGCCTTCCCCATGCAGCGGACCCGAGGTGCCGACCCCTTCGGCGCCCGGCAGACTCGGCGAGTGAGCTACCCGCACCTGCCCACCACGCGGGCGGCCGTCACAGCGGTCCGCGAGGTCGCCGAGGGCTTCCACCGCACGTGCAAGGTGACTGACGACATCGGCGCCGACCGGGTCTCGCGCGGGGCCGCGGTCGCCCCGTACCCGCCGGTCGGGGACGAGGAGCGGCCGCTCCCGCACGAGGCGTACGTCGAGCTGAGCGGGACGCCCGCCGTGCAGGTGCGGCTCTTCGCGGACGGGGACGCGTCGGTCTGCGTGGAGGGGGTCGAGTGCCACGACCTCGACCGGGAGGTGGTCCCCGCCTTCCTCGCCTCGGTATACAGCGGCCTGGTCCGTCTCCGGCTCCGGGCCTTCCCGCCCAGTTGCCACCTCGTCGTCCCGCTCCCCTGCGGGGCCGAACACCGCGCGTACGTGTCGCCGCTGGAGCTGACCGGCTGGCTGCTGGGGCGCAGGGGCGGCTGAGGCGCGCACGCCGTGCGGTCCGGCCTCAGGAAAGCTGCCCGGCCGCCTCGGTGGCGATCCTCTCGAAGACGCCCTGATCGGCGGCGAAGTCCGAGTCGGCGATCGGCCAGTGCACCACGATCTCGGTGAACCCCATCTCCTGGTGGCGCCCGGCGAACTCCACGAAGGCGTCGACGGAGTCCAGCGGCCGGGCCCGCTCCGGCGTGAACCCGGTGAGCAGGGTCTTCTCCAGCTCGGCCACGTCCCGCCCGGCCTCCTCGCAGGCCACCCCGAGCTTGGCGACCTGCCCGCGCAGCGCCGCGTCCGACTGGGCGGGCGTCCCCGCCTCGAACAGCTTCGGGTCGCCCGTCGTCACCCACGCCTGCCCGTACCGCGCCGCCAGCCGCAGCCCCCGCGGCCCGGTCGCGGCGACCGCGAACGGCAGCCGGGGCCGCTGGACGCAGCCGGGGATGTTCCGGGCCTCCTCGGCGGAGTAGAAGGTGCCGCGCTCGGAGACGGCGTCCTCGGTGAGCAGCCGGTCGAGGAGCGGCACGAACTCGGCCAGCCGGTCCGCACGCTCCCGGGGCGTCCACGGTTCCTGCCCCAGGGCGGTGGCGTCGAAGCCGTTGCCACCCGCGCCGATGCCGAGGGTGACCCGGCCGCCGGAGACGTCGTCCAGGGAGATCAGCTCCTTGGCGAGGGTCACCGGGTGCCGGAAGTTGGGCGAGGTCACCAGCGTCCCCAGCCGCAGTCGCTCGGTGGCGGTCGCGGCGGCCGTCAGCGTGGGGAGCGCGCCGAACCAGGGCCCGTCCCGGAACGACCGCCACGACAGGTGGTCGTAGGTGTACGCGGTGTGGAAGCCCAGCTCCTCGGCGCGCCGCCACTTGGCGCGGCCGCCGTCGTGCCAGCGGTCGACGGGGAGGATGACGGTGCTCAGTCGCAGGCTCATGGTCCCGAGCCTACGTGCGGCTCAGCAGACTCCTCCCGGCGCCAGGGGAGCTGCGCCGGGGCCTGGATGAGGCGGTCGCGGCGCCAGGCCGGGTTTCAGCCATCCGGGTGCCCGACCGATGGAAAGTACTCATCTGTGCGAAGACCCGCACACGCGTGCTGGCATATGCGTCACAATCGAAGGGTGACCTCAGTGACGCCGTTGCCCCGGACCCCGGCCGCCCCGTCCGTTCCGATCCGCCTGATCGCCACGGACCTCGACGGCACACTGCTCCGCGACGACAAGACGATCTCCCCACGCACCCGCGCGGCGCTGACCGCCGCGGAGCGGGCCGGGGTCGTCGTCCTGTTCGTGACCGGGCGGCCGGCCCGGTGGATGGAGGTGGTCCGGGACCACGCGCAGGGCGACGCCCTCGCCATCTGCGGGAACGGCGCCGCCGTGGTCGATCTCGGCGCCGACGACGCGAGCGGCCGCCCGCGCTTCGTCCGGATCCGCCCGCTCCTGGAGGAGACCGCGCTCAGGGTGGTGGCGGCACTGCGTGCCGACGCGCCAGGGACCAGCTTCGCCGTCGAACGCACCAGCGGCCTCTTCCACGAGCTCAGCTACCCGCCGCTGCACCTGGACCCCGCCCAGGGCATCGCCCCGGCCGAGAAGCTGCTGGCCGAGTCCACCGGCACCACGCCCCAGCCGGTCCTCAAGCTCCTCGCCCACCACAGCGAGGTGGCGCCGGACGACTTCCTGGCCCGGGCGCGGGCACTCCTCGGCAACCTGGTCTCGGTGACGCGGTCCAGCCCGACCGCGCTGCTGGAGATCAGCGCGTACGGCGTCTCCAAGGCGAGCACGCTGGCGCTGGCCTGCGCCGAGCGCGGCATCGGCCCGGAGGAGGTCGCCGCCTTCGGCGACATGCCGAACGACATCGAGATGCTGAGCTGGGCCGGTTCCTCCTACGCCATGGGCAACGCCCACCCGGACGTCCTGGCCGCCGCCACCGGCTCCACGCTGGGCAACAACGACGACGGCGTCGCCGTCGTGGTCGAACGCCTCCTCGCGGCCGGCTGATCCGCCGGGCCGCGGCTCACAGGGTCACGCCGCGCTCCGCGAACCACGGCCCGGGGTCGACGGCCGACCCGTAGTACGGGGTGAGGCGGATCTCGAAGTGCAGGTGCGGGCCGGTCGAGTTACCGGTGCTGCCGGACTGGCCGATCCAGCCCCCCGCCTGGACGCGCTCCCCCTGGTCGACGGCGGGCGCCGAGAGGTGCGCGTACTGCGAGTAGTAGCCGCCCTCGTGCTGCACCACCACCTCGATGCCGTACGCGCCGCCGCAGGCGACCCTGATGACGCGCCCGGCGCCGATCGCGCGTACCGGCGTCCCCGTGTCGATGGCGAAGTCCTGACCGCTGTGCCGGTTGGCCCACCGGTCGCCCTGGCCGCCGAAGCCCGCCGAGAGCGAGTAGGAGCGGACCGGGGTCATCCACGGCCGCCCGGTGCTGGCCTGGCGCGCGTTGTCGAGGCGGACGGCGCCCCGGCACTTGCCGGCGGTGACCGAGGCTTCGGCCTGCCGCTCCAGGCGTTCCTGGGCGTCGCGCAGCCGGTTCTCGATGCTCGCCTTGAGCTTGCCGAGTTCGTCGGCCCGGCGGGCCAGTGCGCGGGAGACCTTGGCGGCGCTCCGCTCGCCCTCGGCGAGGCGTCTCTCGGCGCGCTGGGTGCGGCCGATGGCGTTGGTGACGGCCAGGTCGGCCTGGGAGGCGGCGTGCTGACTGCGGATGAGGGCTTCGGGGTCGTCCGCCAGGAGCAGCCGGGCGGTGTAGGGCAGCCCGGCGCCCGCGCGGTACTGGGCGCTGGCGATCCGCCCGAGGTCGGCCCGGTAGGTGGCGAGGACGCGGCGCTCCTTGGTGAGGCGCTTCTCCAGCCGTTCCGCCTCCTGGCGTTGGGCACGTGAGGCCCGGAGCCCGGTCTCGTACCGCTGGGTGGCGGCGGACGCCTCCTCGTAGAGGCGCGCCACCTCGGCTCCGGGGTCGGGGGGCGTGTCGCCGCTCGCGTTGTCAGGGGAGAGGTACCCGAGGGCGAGCAGCGCGCACAGGACCGGGAGGAACAGGTGGCGGCGGTCTCGGGGGCTCATGCCCGGATCGTTGCCCGCGGGAGCGGGGACGTTCTCGCCGGACTCGTACGGGCGAGGGACTGCGTGCCCCGTACGGAGCAGGCGCGTACCGCTGAACAGGGTGGTGGCGGGCGGGGCGCGGCGGCGGTCACAGCGCGGCCTCCCAGACGACGGAGGTGCCACCGCCCCCCTCGCCGACGCCGGGGCCGTACCAGCTGTCGCCGCCCAGGGACTCGGCGCGCCGCTTGAGGTTGCGCAGGCCGCTGCGGCGCCCTCCGTCGGAGATGCCGACCCCGTCGTCGGCGACGGTGAGGCGGACCCCGGGTGTGCCGTCGGGGAGGGTGTGTCCGGCGTCGACGACCACCTCGATGCGGTGGGCATCGGCGTGGCGGAAGGCGTTGGAGAGCGCTTCGCGGAGTGCGGCGACGAGGTTCTTGCCGGTCGTCTCGCCCACCAGCGTGTCCACGGGCCCGAGGAAGCGGTGCGCGGGGGTGAAACCGAGCGGTACGGCGGCCAGGTTGATCTCGCGCAGGATGCGGGTGCGCAGCCCGGTCGGGGCGTCGGCCGACCCTGCTGGAGGGCGAAGATCGCGGTGCGGATCTCCTGGATGGTGACGTCGAGTTCCTCCACCGCCTTGTCCAGGCCCTCCTGGACGGCGGGGACGACGGAGCGGCGCTGGGCCGTCTCCAGCACCATGCCAGTGGCGAAGAGGCGCTGGATCACCAGGTCGTGCAGGTCGCGGGCGATCCGGTCGCGGTCCTCCAGGACGGCGAGGCGTTCGCGGTCGCGCTGGGCCTCGGCCATGCGCAGGGCCAGCGCGGCCTGGGTGGCGAACTGGGTGGCCAGGGTCCGTTCGGCCTCGGTGAAGTGCCGGGCGCCGATGGAGCGCGGGGTGACCAGGGCGCCCAGCACCCGATCGTCGCTGACCAGCGGCAGCATCATGCTCGGGCCGAATCCGGTGCCGACCTCGGTGCGTACCCGCGGGTCGGTTCTGGCGTCGTCCACGAGGACGGGCCGGCCTTCGAGCAGTTCGCGGACGAGTTGGCTGTCGGCGGGGACGAGGAGGCCCAGGGCACCGACCGGTTCGTCGGCGCGCGAGGAGGCGGCGACGACCTCCATGCCGCCGTCCTCGGTGGGCAGCAGGACGATGCCGGCCTTGGCGTCGGCGAGGTGGCGGGCCTGCTCGGCCACGACGGTGAGGGCCTCGTCGGCGTCGCTGCCGGAGAGCAGTGCGGTGGTGACGGCGACGGAGCCGTCGATCCATCGCTCGCGCTGTTTCGACGCCTCGTGCAGCCGGGCGTTGCCGATGGCGATCCCGGCCTCGGTGGCCAGCACCCTGAGGATCTGGAGGTCCTCGTCGGTGAAGTCGGCGCCGCCCTGTTTCTCCGTCAGGTAGAGGTTGCCGAAGACCTCGTCGTGGACCCTGATGGGGACGCCCAGAAACGCCCGCATCGCCGGGTGGTGGGCCGGGAACCCGCAGGAGCGGGGGTCGGTGGCGAGGTCGGAGCGAGGCGCAGCGGGCGGGGGTCGTGGATCAGCGCGCCGAGCAGCCCCCGGTGGCCGTCGGGGAGGTGGCCGATGGCGCGGGCCGTGGCGTCGTCGACCCCGTGGTACACGAAGTCCGACAGCCCTTGGCCGTCCTCGGCGATGACCCCGATCGCCGCGTACCGGGCGTCGCCCAGCTCGGCCGCGGTCTCGCAGATCCTGTCGAGCGTGTGGTGGAGCTCGGTGCCCGACCCCACCGAGCGCATCGCGTCGAGCAGTTGCGTGATACGGGCGGCCGGCTCGGCGGAGATCCCGTGCAGCCCCGGGGCGTCGTCGGCGGTGTCGTCCGGGGCATGGCCGGAGCGGTTCTCGGCGGTGGGCTCCATGGAGGGAGCCTAATTTGTCCGGTTGGTGACGGATGGGCGGCACTCGGCCGTGTTGGCTCCCTCCCGTTCCACGCCCCGGGCGCGGCCGTTCACGCCGGAACCTCCTCCCGGCCCAGCAGCAGGCCGTCGGTCGCCCGCTCCCTCTCCAGCATGCGGCGGAAGGGCCCGTCGCCCGAGCTCAGCTCCTCGTACGTACCGCGCTGCACGATCCGCCCGGCGTCCAGGACGACGACCTCGTCGACCGCCTCCAGCCCGGTGAGCCGGTGGGTGATGAGGACGGTGGTCCGCCCTCGGGTCGCGGCCAGCAGGTCGGCGGTGAGGCGGTCGGCCGTCTCCAGGTCGAGGTGTTCGGCGGGCTCGTCGAGTACGAGGAGCGGGAAGCGGGCCAGCAGCGCCCGGGCCAGGGCGAGCCGCTGGCGCTGCCCGCCGGAGAGGCGCGCCCCGTGCTCCCCGACCGGGGTGTCCAGCCCGTCGGGCAACGTGTCGGCCCACTCCAGCAGGCGGGCCCGCGCCAGCGCCTCGCGGAGTTGGGCCTGCGTCGCGGAACGGTCGGCGAGGAGGAGGTTCTCCCGGAGGGTGCTGTCGAAGACGTGGGCGTCCTGCGCGCAGAGGCCGACCAGGCGTCGTACGGCGTCCCCGTCCAGCTCCGTGGCGGCGGTGCCGGCCAGCGTGTAGCTGCCGCTCCCGGGGTCGAGGAACCGCAGGAGGAGCTGGGCCAGCGTGGTCTTGCCGGAGCCGGAGGGCCCCACCACGGCGATCCGGCACCCCTCGGCCACGGTCAGGTCGATGCCGCTGAGGGCGTCGCGCGTCTGCCCGGGGTAGCGGGCTCCCACCTCCCGCAGCTTCACGGGGAACGGGTTCTCCGGCGCCGTCCCTGCCGCCTCCGGCTCGGTGACGGGTGCGGGTGCGTCGAGCACGTCGTGCACCCGCTCGGCGCTGCGGCGGACCCGCTGCCGGAACTGGACGGCGAGCGGGAGCGCCGTCACCGCCTCGAAGGCGGCGAGCGGCGTCAGCACCACGACGGCCAGCGCCACTCCGCCCAGGGTCCCCGCGCTGACCCCCTGGACACCGACGTACGCCGCGGCCGCCGTCGTCAGGCCGGTGATCGCCGCGGTCAGGCCGGAGCCGAGGGCGTTGGCGGCGGCGCCACGGGCCCGGATCCCGGTCAGCTCGCGGTCGGCGTCGCCGGTCCGTGCGGTGCGGTGGGCGAGGGCGCCGGCGACGGTGAGCTCACCGGTGCCGGTCAGGACCTCGGCGACCCGGGTGGCGAGCACGCCCCGGGCCGGCGCCAGCCGCAGCTCGGCACGCCGGGCGAAGGCGCCGCTGATCAGAGGCGCCCCGACGCCCGCCGCCAGAAGGCCGACGGCCAGGAAGGCCCCGGCAGGCGGCAGCAGCCATGTCATGAAGAGGACGGAGGCGGCGGAGACCAGGGCGGCCCAGCCCGCCGGGAGCAGCCACCGCAGCCAGTAGTCCTGGAGGGCGTCCACATCGGCGACCAGACGGGAGAGCAGGTCGCCCCGGCGCGTGCCCCGCAGCCCGGAGGGGGCGAGACGCTCCAGCCTCCGGTACACGGCGACCCTGGTGTCCGCCAGCATCCGCAGAACCACGTCGTGGGAGACGAGGCGTTCGGCGTAGCGGAAGACGGCCCGGCCGATGCCGAAGGCCCGCGTCGCCGTCACCGCCATCATCAGGTAGAGCACCGGCGGCTGTTGGGAGGCCCGGGAGATCAGGTAGCCGGAGGTGGCCATGAGCCCGACCGCGCTGCCGAGCGCCAGGCCGCCCAGGAGGAGGGAGAGGAGGAGGCGTCCACGCTGGGGGCGTCCGGCGGCGCGTACCCGGGCCAGTGCGGAGCGCCGCATGGGCGGTTCCGGGGCCGAGTCGGTGTCCGCCGCCGATGTTTCACGTGAAACATCGCGCTGAGCCTCCGGAGACCGTGGCGTGGTTTCACATGAAACATCCGAGAAGCACCACTCCCACTCCTCGGGCGATGTTTCACGTGAAACATGGGCCCTTTCCTCGCCGACAACGCGGGCTTCAGCCCCGGCCGGCCCCCGAGGACTGACCGCCACCGTCATGGAGTCGGCCGCCGGGGCCACAGGGGCGCTCGCCGAGCCGACGCGCTGCACCGGCATGGCGTGCTCCGCCCCCTCGACCGCGGGCTTCGTCACCTCGTCCAGCCGCACCACGCGGTCGGCGGCGGCGAGCAGCGCGGGCCGGTGCACCACCAGCAGCACCGTCCGTCCTACGGCGAGCCGCCGTACCGCCTCGACGATGCCCTCCTCGCTCGTGCCGTCGAGCGACGCCGTGGGCTCGTCGAGCAGCAGGACCGGCCGGTCGGCGAGGAAGGCCCGTGCCAGCGCGACGCGTTGGCGCTGCCCGGCCGAGAGACCGGCGCCGTCCTCTCCCAACTCGGTCTGCGCACCCCGGGGCAGTCCGGCGACGAAGCTCTCCGCACCCGCCTGCCGGAGGGCGCGCGCCACTTCCGCGTCGGAAGCGTCGGGCCGGGCCAGCCGTACGTTCTCCGCGACGGTCCCGGCGAAGAGCTGCGGACGCTGCGGGACCCAGGCGATGCGCTGGTGCCACTGCTCCCGGTCGATCTCCGCCAGGTCGGTCCCGCCGACGGTGATCCGGCCCTCCGACGGGGTGACGAACCCCAGGACGGCCTGGAGCAGCGTCGTCTTGCCGCAGCCGCTGGGGCCGACGAGGGCCACCGTCTCCCCCGGCGCCACCGTGAAGTCGACCTCCCGTACGGCAGGGGCGCTCCGGCCCGGGTGGCGGACGGTCACTCCCTCGAAGGAGAGGGCGCCCGCGGGTGCGGCCCGCTTCCCGGTGTCCGGCAGAGGCGTCTCCAGTACGGCGAAGACCTCCTCGGCCGCGGCCAGCCCCTCCGCCGCCGCGTGGTACTGCGCGCCGACCTGTCGCAGCGGCAGGTACGCCTCGGGGGCCAGCACCAGGATGACGAGCGCGGCGTAGAGCTCCATGTCTCCGTGGACGAGCCGCATGCCGATGGTGACGGCCACCAGGGCCACCGAGAGCGTGGCGAGCAGTTCCAGGGCGAAGGAGGAGAGGAAGGCGATCCGCAGGGTCCGCAGGGTCGCCCTGCGGTAGTCGTGGGTGATGCGGCGGATCGACTCCGCCTGCGCCTTGGCGCGCCCGAAGACCTTGAGGGTGGGCAGTCCCGCGACCACGTCCAGGAAGTGGCCGGAGAGCCGGGACAGCAGTCCCCACTGCCGGTCCATCCGCGACTGGGTCGCCCAGCCGATGAGCGCCATGAAGATCGGGATGAGAGGGAGGGTGGCGACGATGATGGCCGCGGAGACCCAGTCCTCGGTGACGATCCGGGCCAGCACCGCCACCGGTACGACGACGGCGAGGCCCAACTGCGGCAGGTACCGGGCGAAGTAGTCGTCGAGAGCGTCCACGCCCCGGGTGGCGAGGGCGATGAGGGAACCGGTCCGCTGCCCCCCGAGCCAGCCGGGACCGAGCCGCCCGGCCCGCTCCACCAGCCGCATCCGCAGCTCCGAGGTGACGGCGGCGCTGGCCCGGTGAGCGGCGAGTTCGGTCAGCCAGGAGACCAGGGCGCGCCCGAGGGCGACAGCGGCCAGGGCCAGGAGCGGTGCGGTCAGGTCACCGGTGTCGTAGCGCTGCTCGAAGGAGGAGACGATCAGCTCGGCGAGGAGCATGGCCTGCGCGATGACCAGCCCGGCGCCGACCGCGCCGAGGACCACCACGGCGACGAGGAAGAACTTGGTGGCGCGGGCGTACCTGAGGAGTCGCGGGTCGATCGGTTTCACGTGAAACACCCTCCGGGGGCGGCCGGACGGCGGGGACGCCGCCCGGCGCGGAGGCTGGAGCCGGACGCTCCGGCCTCCGCGTGAGCGGTCAGTGGGCCTCGGCTATGTGGTGCGTGCCGATGCGCTTGCGGAAGACCCAGTACGTCCACCCCTGGTAGAGGAGGACCACAGGGGTCGCGATGCCCGCACACCAGGTCATGATCGTCAACGTGTACGGGCTTGAGGCGGAGTTGGCCGCGGTCAGGCTCCACGCCGGGTCCAGGGTGGAGGGCATCACGTCGGGGAAGAGCGAGACGAAGAGCATCGCCACCCCGGCGACGATGGTCAGCCCCGAGAGGGCGAAGGCCCACCCTTCCCGGCTCCTGGCCACGGCGACGAGAGCCGCGAGCAGCGCGCCGACGGCGATCACCAGCAGGACGGCCCCGGCGGGCTTCCCGTGGTCGGCCTGGGTCCAGAGGAGGAAGCCCACGGCGACCGCCGCGGTGACCACGCCGAGCCGCAGCGCCAGCTTGCGTGCCCGCTCCCGTATCTCCCCGACCGTCTTGAGCCCGGCGAACACCGTGCCGTGGAAGGTGAAGAGAGTGAGGGTGAGAAGGCCGCCGAGCAGCGCGTACGGGTTGAGCAGGTCGAGCACGCCGCCGACGTACTCCTTGTCGGCGTCGATCGCCACGCCGTGCACGATGTTGCCGAAGGCGACGCCCCAGAGGAAGGCCGGGAGCAGGGAGCACCAGAAGATGGCGTGCTCCCAGTTGGTCTGCCAGCGCTCATCGCTCCGCTTGGCCCGGTACTCGAAGGCGACCCCACGGACGATGAGGCAGACCAGGATGAGCAGCAGCGGCAGGTAGAAGCCGGAGAAGAGGGTGGCGTACCAGTCGGGGAAGGCGGCGAAGGTCGCGCCGCCGGCGCTCAGCAGCCACACCTCGTTGCCGTCCCAGACGGGTCCGATGGTGTTGATGAGGACCCGCTTCTCCCGCCGGTCGCGGGCGAGCAGTCTGGTGAGGACCCCGACTCCGAAGTCGAAGCCTTCCAGGAAGAAGTAGCCGGTCCACAGGACGGCGATCAGGACGAACCAGACGTCGTGGAGTTCCATACCTCAGCGCTCCCTCAGTACGAGAAGGCCATGGGGCGGTCGGCGTCGGACGCGTCGCCGCCGATCTGCTTGGGCGGATTGAGGTCGGCCTCCGTCAGCTCGGGCGGTCCGGCCTTGACGTACTTCACGAGCAGCCTGACCTCGATGACGGCGAGGACCGCGTAGAGCAGGGTGAAGATGAGCATCGAGGTGAGGACTTCGCCCTGGGAGACGCCGGGGGAGACGGCGGCGGAGGTGCGCAGGACGCCGTAGACGGCCCAGGGCTGGCGGCCCGTCTCGGTGAAGATCCATCCCCAGGCGCTGGCGATCAGTGGGAACGCGAGCGTCCAGAGGGTCAGGCGCCAGTAGAGGCGGCTGAGCCGGGGGCCGAGCACCTTGTTGCGGAAGAGCACGAGGTTCGGTACCTCGTCCTCGCCGGTCCGCAGGTGAGGGGGGAGAAGGAACCTCTTCCGGGTGAGCCAGAGCCCGAGCAGCCCGACGCCGAAGGAGGCCATGCCGAACCCGATCATCCAGCGGAAGCCCCAGTAGGCGACCGGGATGTTGGGCCGGTAGTCGCCGGGTCCGTACTTCTCCTGGTACTCGGCGTTCATGTCCTTGATGCCGGGCACGTGGTCGGTGAAGTTGTTGTGGGCGAGGAAGGAGAGGAGGCCGGGTACCTCGACGGCGACCACGTTGTGTCCCTTGTCGACGTCGCCGACGGCGAAGAGGGAGAAGGGAGCCGGCCCCTCGCCCTCCCAGAGCGCCTCGGCGGCGGCCATCTTCATCGGCTGCTGCTCGTACATGATCTTGCCGAGGGTGTCGCCGCTGACCGCGGTGAGCAGTCCGCCGACGGCGATGGTGACCAGGCCGAGGCGGAGCGAGAGCCGCATCGAGTCGATGTGCTTCTTCCGCATCAGGTGGTAGGCCGCGATGCCCGCCATGAACGCGCCGCCGGTGAGGACGGCCGCGGCGATGGTGTGGAAGAACTGCGCCAGCGCGGTGTTCTGGGTCAGCACGAGCCAGAAGTCGGTGAGTTCGGCGCGGCCGGTGACCTCGTCGATGCGGTAGCCGACGGGGTGCTGCATCCAGGAGTTGGCGGCCAGGATGAAGTACGCGGAGAGGATGGTGCCGATCGAGACCATCCAGATGCAGGCGAGGTGGATCTTGGGCGGCAGCTTGTCCCAGCCGAAGATCCACAGGCCGATGAAGGTCGACTCGAAGAAGAAGGCGATCAGCGCCTCGAACGCCAGCGGGGCACCGAAGACGTCCCCGACGAAGCGCGAGTAGTCCGACCAGTTCATGCCGAACTGGAACTCCTGGACGATGCCGGTGACGACTCCCAGGGCGATGTTGATCAGGAAAAGCTTGCCCCAGAACTTGGTCGCCTTGAGGTACTTCTCCTTGCCTGTCCGCACCCATGCGGTCTGGAGCCCGGCGGTCAGTCCGGCGAGCGAGATCGTCAGGGGGACGAAAAGGAAGTGGTAGACGGTCGTGATGCCGAACTGCCAACGCGACAGGGTTTCCGGCGCCAGTGCAAGATCCACGTCTCCTCCTTGGATCACCCGCGAACGGCGTCCACTTCGCCCCCTTGATCCACCGCAAAGAGGCGGAAAACGGGATGCGCTTGTGAACGCGTTCACATTCACAAGCATTATGTCCTACCACCTGACAAGCGAAAGAGGCGGGGCCCCCTTATCGGGAACCCCGCCTCCAGGCAGCCGGTCGGCCGCTCGCGTCAGCCGTTCTTGCGGAAGCCCTCGGCCGCCTTCAGGAACAGATCGTTCGCCTCGGTCTCGCCGATGGTCACGCGCACGCCCTCCCCCGCGAACGGCCGGACCACGACCCCGGCCTGCTCGCAGGCGTGGGCGAAGTCGACCGTCCGCTCCCCCAGCCGCAGCCACACGAAGTTTGCGTGCGTCTCCGGCACCGTCCACCCCTGCTCCTGGAGGTCGGCGACCACCCGGGTCCGCTCGCCGACCAGCGCGCCGACCCGCCCCAGCAGCTCGTCCTCCGCGCGCAGCGAGGCCACCGCCGCGTCCTGCGCGAGCTGGCTCACACCGAAGGGGACCGCCGTCTTCCGCAGGGCCGCCGCCACCGGCTCGTGGGCGACGGCGAACCCGACCCGCAGGCCGGCCAGCCCGTACGCCTTCGAGAAGGTCCGCAGCACCGCGACGTTCGGGCGGTCGCGGTAGAGCTCGATGCCGTCCGGCACCTCGGCGTCGCGGATGAACTCGCGGTACGCCTCGTCCAGCACGACCAGCACATCGCTGGGGACCCGGTCGAGGAAGCGCTCCAGCTCGGCCCGGCGGACCACGGTGCCCGTGGGGTTGTTGGGGTTGCAGACGAAGATGAGCCGGGTGCGGTCGGTGATCGCCGCCGCCATCGCGTCCAGGTCGTGCACCTCGCCGGAGTCCAGCGGCACCTGAACCGACTTCGCCCCGCTGATCTGCGTGATGATCGGGTACGCCTCGAACGACCGCCATGCGTAGATCACTTCGTCGCCCGGGCCCGAGGTGGCCTGGAGCAGCTGCTGCGCCACACCGACCGATCCCGTACCGGTCGCCACGTGCTCCCGCGGCACACCGAACCGATCAGCCAGCTCAGCCGTCAGTGTGGTGCACGCCATGTCCGGGTACCGGTTGATCTGGGCGGCCGCCGCCAGCGTGCTTTCCAGGACACCGGGGAGCGGCGGGTACGGGTTCTCGTTGGAGGACAGCTTGTAGGCCGCCGGGCCCTCCGAGGCGGAGGCGGGCTTCCCGGGCTTGTAGGCCGGAATGCCCGCCATCTCCGCACGCAACGTGGGGGTCGACTCGCTCACCGCGGTCCTCCTCATGATCATCGGTTCGAATACTTCTCACCTTATGAGGATTGGGCTTCCCGGCGCAGGGCCTCGGGCACAGGACCACGGTCCGTGGTCTGCCGCACACCGAGCGGAGCGACCTGAGGGGGCGCGCGAAAATCCGTCGCACGCCGGTGGCCTGCGCCGTGGCGCGCATCCCTCGTGAAGGTGAGTTGGAGGTCGGCCGCTGCCTCTTCCGATAAGCGGGACCATTCCTTCCGGGCATCCGAACCATCGGGTCGAATCCGCCAACTACCTGGCAATACATCAGCGTTGGCCCGTGATGACCATGCAGAAACGTCACCGTCAACGTCTGCATATGCACCCGGGCCACCCGCCTCCATGAGCCCTACTATCGGCTCGCCATGACAGCAGCAGGGGAGCACCAGGTGAGCCGAGCGGATACGACCCGCCGGGGGAGCCGGCCAGTGCGAGCCGGCATCAGAGATGTGGCCGCCGCCGCCGGCGTCTCCATCACGACCGTGTCCGACGCCCTCAACGGCAAGGGGAGACTGCCGGATGCCACCCGCCGCCACGTCCGGGAGGTGGCCGAACGACTGGGCTACCGTCCCTCGGCGGCGGCCCGCACCCTCCGTACGGGCAAGTCCGGCCTCATCGGTCTGACCGTAACCACGTACGGGGATGAACCTTTCACCTTCACGGAGTTCGCCTACTTCGCGGAAATGGCCAGAGCCGCCACCTCCGCCGCGCTCGCCCGCGGCTACGCCCTGGTGATCCTCCCCGCGACCTCCCGCCTCAGCCCCGTCGACGTCTGGTCCAACGTGGCGCTCGACGGCACCGTGGTGGTCGACCCCGCCGACGACGACCCGGTGGTACGCGAACTCGCCCGCCAGGGCCTGCCCGTCGTCTCCGACGGACGGCCGGCGGGCTCCCTTCCCGTCACCGCGTGGGTCGACAACGACCACGAGGCCGCCGTCCTCGACATCCTCGACCACCTCGCCGCGGCGGGGGCCCGCCGTATCGGGCTGCTCACCGGCACCACCACGGACATGTACACCCGCCTCTCGACCTCCGCCTACCTGCGCTGGTGCGCCCGGATCGGCCAGGACCCGGTGCTGGAGGCGTACCCCGCGCACGACCCGTGCGCCGGCGCCGTCGCCGCCGACCGGCTGCTCGCCCGCCCCGACCGGCCCGACGCGGTCTACGGGCTCTTCGACCCCAACGGCACCGACCTCCTCGCCGCCGCCCGCCGCTACGGGCTGCGCGTCCCCGACGACCTCCTCCTGGTCTGCTGCAGCGAGTCCACCGTCTACGCCAGCACCGAGCCGCCCGTCACCACGCTCTCCCTCAAACCGCGCCGGATCGGCACCGCGGTGGTCCAGCTCCTCATCGACGCCATCGAGGGAATCAACCAGGATCAGCCCGTGGAACAGGTGATACCGACCGAGCTGATCGTCCGCACCTCCTCGATGCGGCGCTCTCCGAGCATCACCGTCAATCCGCCCCGCTCCTCCGGACAGGGGTGAGCGACACGGCCAGGCGCCGGGGAAAAGTCCTCCCAATTCGGAAGGAATCCCCGGTGAACAGCGGTCTCGGCGTTATTCACCACCCCTGGTGCACCACACAGCGCGATCCTCATTCCTATGATGGGCGGACGACACCGCGGGCCGCTGCGACCAGGCAGTCCGAACCGGTGCAGAGGCGGCGCGATGGTGGTGGAGGGGTCGATGACTCAGGGGGCCAGTCAGGGACCCACGGTGCGCACGGCGACACTGCGTGACTTCCGGGTACCGGCATACGTCCAGCAGGCGGGGCCTCCGGCCGCGTCCACGCCCTCCGACGCGGAGCCGCCGGACGGCTACACCCCGACCCAGCGAGACCTGCCGGTCATCAACCGGGGCGACACCGTGCAGGTGGTCGTCGCCCCCGAGGAGACCGCCCCGCGCGCGACCGCCGACGGGCTCGGACCGCTCTACGCGGTGGGCGACGTCCACGGTTACCTCGACGAGCTGCTCGCCGCGCTCCAGGCCCAAGGGCTGGTCGACGCCGACGGCAACTGGTCGGCGGGCAACGCCCGGGTCTGGTTCCTGGGTGACTTCACCGACCGCGGTCCCGACGGGATCGGCGTGATCGAGCTGGTCATGCGGCTCTCCGCGGAGGCCGCGGCCGCCGGGGGCTACTGCAAGGCCCTGATGGGCAACCACGAGCTCCTGCTGCTGGGCGCCAAGCGGTTCGGCGACACCCCGATCGACTCCGGCGCCGGCACGGCCACCTTCCAGGCCGCCTGGCTCCTCAACGGCGGGCAGAAGAGCGACATGGAGCGGCTGGAGGACCACCACCTCCAGTGGATGTCCCGCCTGGACGCCATCGTGGAGGAGGACGACCACCTGCTCCTCCACTCGGACACCACGGCCTACCTGGACTACGGCGACTCCATCGAGGCGGTCAACGACACCGTCCACTCCATCCTCACCCGCAACGACGCCGACGAGTGCTGGGACCTCTTCCGCAAGTTCACCAAGCGGTTCGCCTTCCGCGACGAGGGCGCCTCGGCCGCCCGCGAACTGCTCGGCGTCTACGGTGGCCGCCGCGTCGTCCACGGCCACAGCCCCATCCCCTACCTGCTCGGGGAATCCGGCTCCGAGGACGGGTCCCCCGACAGCGGCCCGCAGATCGACGGTCCGCACGTCTACGCCGACGGGCTGGCCGTCGCCCTCGACGGCGGCGTCACCATGGCCGGGAAGCTCCTGGTCAGCGGCCTGCCGCTCGCGGACTGAGCCGACGGGGCCGGTCCCCGGGTACGCGACGCTCCGCCCGCGGGACAGGCCCGGTGCCCGGTCGGTCCGCTTCCGGGATTGCTCCTGGGCGCCCCGCGGCCTACGCCCGCGCGCTCCTGGTGAACCGGCCTGACCCGCCCGGTTTCCGGCCTCCCGCGGCGCCGCTCCCCCCGCCGAGAGCCGCGCCACCCGCCGCCACCGGCCACCGCGCCGCCCACCCCGCGCGCACCGGGCGGACGCGCCGGGCGACGGCGCCCGCGTCCCTGAATTCCGCAAAGTCCCTGTCATCGCAGGCCGTTACCGCTCTACCATCGGAATATCCGTAGCAGGCTCTCCTCCGTTTCCACCGACCCGCCCGCGACGTCGCGGGCGGCGATGCCCTACGGACACCTCGGGGGATGCACATGAACAGCGCTCCGCACCTGCTGAACGAGGACCGCGCCGCGTACGAGCGGCTCCTCGACGACGCCCTGCGCACCATCACCCACGGCAACGGCGGCCGGACGACAGCCGCCGGGCCCGGAGGACGGATCCCCGTCCCCGAACTGCGCCGCCTCGCGCTGGGCGGCACCGCCGTGATCACCGCGGCCGCGGCGACCGAGTACCGCCATCTCCTCTCCCTGCGCGAGGAACTGGGAGAGGCCACCAGCGCGGCCGGCTCCACCACCGGCGACGATCCTTCCTCCACGCGCCCCGGCGGCACCGGGCTCACCACCGCCGTCAGCCAGATGACCGAGGCCGCCGGCGCCGGCGCCCTGGCCGTCCTGGCGGTCCTCGCACCGCTCCTCGCGGGCACCGCGGCGTTGATCTTCCTGCTGGTCGGCTACGCCCTGCGGATGCTGGACCCCGCTCCCGCGCTGTCGCAGACCCTGCTCACGACGGGCTGGGTGTTCGCCGCGTTCGCGGCGGCCGCCCTGTTCGCCGCAGGGCTCGCCCTCCTGCTGACCGCCCACCGGCACAAGGCGCTCTTCCCGACGGCTCCGGTTCCCGCCGACCCGCTCCGGCGCGAGGTGCAGCGTGCCTCCGACGCCTGGGAGCGGGCGCTCACCGAGCGGGGCATCCTGCCCTTCCTCCACACCACGCTCGCCGAGGCGTCGGCGGCGAAGCCCGGGCCGACGCCCGGGAGCGAGGTGGAGGTTCCGGGACGCAGGTCGCCCGGCGAGGCGGACCCGGACCGCATGCCCCACCTCGGCTATGGCCGGCCCAGCTTCAGCAGCCCGGCGGAGAGCGGCACCGAGCGACCCGACTCCCGACCCTCCTACCAGAGCCCGCGGTTCGGCAGCCCCGACTTCCGTGGGCAGGATGGCGAGGGTCCTGGGCACGGGTGAACCGGCGACGGCCGGAGCGGCCGGTCGGGGGCCTCGCGCCCGACCGGCCGCTCGCCTGTTTCACGTGAAACATCGGCATGGGTGATGTTTCACGTGAAACATCGACCGCTGGGGTGTTTCACGTGAAACATCCTCGCGGGTCTCCCGCGCGCCTCAGTCCGCCAGGGGCAGATAGACCCGGTTGCCGGACTCCGCGAACTCCTTCGACTTCTGGAGCATCCCGGCCTCGATCTCCTCCTGCGAGGCTCCCGGGTCGGCCGCGTCACCGAAACGGGTCGCGATGTCCTGGCTGATCTTCATCGAGCAGAACTTCGGCCCGCACATGGAGCAGAAGTGGGCCGTCTTGGCCGGCTCGGCCGGGAGCGTCTCGTCGTGGAACTCCCGCGCGGTGTCCGGGTCGAGCGCCAGGTTGAACTGGTCCTCCCAGCGGAACTCGAAGCGCGCGTCCGAGAGGGCGTCGTCCCAGTCCTGCGCGCCCGGATGGCCCTTGGCGAGGTCGGCCGCGTGGGCCGCGATCTTGTAGGTGATGACGCCGGTCTTCACGTCGTCCCGGTTGGGCAGGCCGAGGTGCTCCTTGGGGGTGACGTAGCAGAGCATCGCCGTGCCCCACCAGCCGATCATCGCCGCGCCGATGCCCGATGTGATGTGGTCGTAGGCGGGGGCGATGTCCGTGGTGAGCGGGCCGAGCGTGTAGAACGGCGCCTCCTCACAGATCTCCTGCTGGAGGTCGATGTTCTCCTTGATCTTGTGCATGGGCACATGGCCCGGGCCCTCGATCATGGTCTGCACGCCGTGCCGCTTGGCGATCGTGTTCAGCTCCCCGAGCGTGCGGAGTTCGGCGAACTGCGCCTCGTCGTTGGCGTCCGCGATCGATCCGGGCCGCAGGCCGTCACCGAGCGAGTAGGTGACGTCGTAGGCCGCGAGGATCTCGCAGAGCTCCTCGAAGTGCGTGTACAGGAAGCTCTCCTGGTGGTGAGCGAGGCACCAGGCAGCCATGATCGACCCGCCGCGCGAGACGATGCCGGTCTTGCGCCGCGCGGTCAGCGGCACGTAGGCGAGCCGGACCCCCGCGTGGACCGTCATGTAGTCGACGCCCTGCTCGGCCTGCTCGATGACGGTGTCCTTGTACACCTCCCAGGTGAGCTCCTCGGCCTTGCCGTCGACCTTCTCCAGCGCCTGGTAGAGCGGCACGGTGCCGATCGGCACGGGGGAGTTGCGCAGCACCCACTCGCGG
Source organism: Streptomyces sp. NPDC058373 (assembly GCF_042723275.1). Lineage (NCBI taxonomy): Bacteria > Bacillati > Actinomycetota > Actinomycetes > Kitasatosporales > Streptomycetaceae > Streptomyces > Streptomyces sp. NPDC058373. The sequence continues at coordinate 77,855 of NZ_JBHXJE010000020.1, forward strand.
GTGGTGTGGATGTTCCGGCCGGTCGAGAGGTCCATGACGGTGTCCGCGCCCCAGCGGGTCGCCCACGTCATCTTCTCCACCTCCTCCTCGATCGAGGAGGTGACCGCCGAGTTGCCGATGTTGGCGTTGACCTTCACCAGGAACCGCTTGCCGATGATCATCGGCTCGATCTCCGGGTGGTTGATGTTGGCCGGGAGGACGGCCCGGCCCGCGGCGATCTCGTCCCGGACGGTCCGGGGGTCGAGGTTCTCCCGGATGGCCACGTACTCCATCTCGGGGGTCACCTCGCCGCGCCGCGCGTAGGCGAGTTGCGTCACCGTGCGGCCGGGGACGGCCCGGCGGGGCTTGCGGGGTCGGCCGGGGAAGACCGCGTCGAGGTTGCGCAGCCCACCGCGCGGGCTGGTGTGCTTGATGCCGTCGTCCTCGGGACGGACGGGGCGCCCGGCGTACTCCTCGGTGTCGCCGCGAGCGGTGATCCAGTGCTCGCGGAGCGGCGACAGACCCCGCCGGACGTCGGTCTCCACCGCCGGATCGGTGTACGGCCCGGAGGTGTCGTACAGGGTGACGGCGTTTCCGTTGGTGAGGTGCACCTGGCGGACCGGCACGCGCAGATCGGGCCGGGAGCCCTCGATGTACGCCTTGTGCCAGCCGATGGACTTCCCGGCCTCGTTCTTCGGTTCCGAGGCAGGCGTGCGTGCGTCCTGTGTGGTCATGAGACCTACTCCCTACGCCGGCATTACCCGGTAACAGGTTCGGCGGTCGACGCAGCGATGTCCCTGGTGACGACCGGTTTTGACGACCGGTCGCCCAGCGGAGGTCAGCGCCCTCTCAGCCCGGTGCTCCGAGCTCCCGCGTGTACAAAGGTGGCCCCACGCTAACGCCCTGTCGGCCGTGCTGAACAGTGGGCCTCGCCGACTCTTGCGATGATCGACCCGTGACCTCGACGACGCCACCGCCTCCGCCGCCCTCGCAGCCCCCCTCGGGCGGCCCGCCGTCCGGCCCCGGGGGGCACGACGGGGAGCCGCCGACGGGCGGCCACGGGCACTCCCACAGCCACGGCCCGGCCGCCCCGGTCTCCAAACACCTGCGAAAGGTGATCGCGGCCGTCCTGATCCCGTTCGCCGCCGCCGTTGTGGTGGGGTTGCTCGTCCTCTGGCCCGGTGGCGCTCCCGCGCATGAGCGGACCGGTGTCGGCATGGACCGGCAGACGGAGCAGGGCTCGGTCACCCAGGTGGAACAGGTCGACTGCGCCGATGTGAACGTCTCCCAGCCCCCGCCCAACGGCGACACCTCCACTCCGGAGGGCCGGTCCGCGCAGGAGCAGGCGACCGGGCAGTGCGAGAAGGCCACCGTCGAGGTGACCTCCGGGCCGCACGCGGGCCGGACCTTCACCGAGATCGTGCAGCCCGACGCCTCCCGGAAGCTGAGCCAGGGGCAGGGCGTGGTGGTCGCCTACGCTCCGGACGCGCCGGAGGAGCTCCAGTACTCCGTGACCGACGTGGACCGGAAGTTCCCCCTGGCCCTGCTGGCCGCGATCTTCGCCGTGGCCGTGGTGCTGGTGGGCCGGATGCGGGGGCTGATGGCGCTGGTCGCTCTCGCCGCGAGCTTCGCGCTGCTGACGCTCTTCATCCTGCCGGCGATCCTGCAGGGCTCGAACCCGCTGGTGGTGGCGGTGATCGGCGCCAGCGCCATCATGCTGATCGCCCTGTACCTCTGCCACGGGCTGACGGCGAGAACCTCGGTGGCGGTACTCGGCACGCTGGTGTCGCTGCTCCTGATCGGCGTGCTCGGCTCGCTCTTCATCGGCTGGGCGGCCCTGACGGGCAACACGGACGACAACACCGGGCTGATCCACGGGCTCTACCCGGAGATCGACATGAGCGGCCTGCTGCTGGCGGGCGTCATCATCGGCTCCCTCGGCGTCCTCGACGACGTGACGGTCACCCAGACCTCGGCTGTGTGGGAGCTGCACCAGGCCGACCCGACGATGGGCTGGCGCAAGCTCTACCGGGCCGGGATCCGCATCGGCCGGGACCACATCGCCTCCGTGGTCAACACCCTGGTGCTGGCCTACGCGGGCGCGGCGCTGCCGCTGCTGCTGCTCTTCTCCATCGCGCAGAGCAGCGTGGGCATGGTCGCCAACAGCGAGCTGGTGGCGGAGGAGATCGTACGGACGCTGGTGGGCTCGATCGGCCTGGTGGCCTCGGTCCCGGTGACGACGGCGCTGGCGGCGCTGGTGGTGTCGGCGGACAAGGACACAGGGGGGCCCGTGGGCAACGCTCCGGCGGCGCGCGGCGGCAGGGGGCGCCGGAGGAAGCGCTGAGGCGGGGGCCGGGAGCCGGGCTCGGTCCGGCCCGGCCCGGCCGTTCAGCCGGCGCTCTGCTCCTCGGTGAGGATGCGGCTCAGGGCGTCGTCGAGGTGCGTGTCGAAGTCCGCGTGCGCCCGCTCGCTGCCGAGCGGGACCAGCCGGTCGGTGCGGTCGAGGAAGGCGAGCAGCGGCGCCTTCCCGGCCCGGAAGAGCGCCTGCTCGGAGCCGACCTGGAGGGTGATGTGCACCTCTCTGGTGGCCTCCTGTCCGACCGGGGAGACCCGCACGTCGCCGTCGCCGGCGGCGTCCAGGACCCCGTCGACCAGCAGCTCACGGCCGAAGACCCAGGTGACAGGGGCGTCCCCGGGGAGGTGGAACGTCAGCCGCACCGCGTACGGATCGACGGTCTCGTACCGCAGCTCCACCGGGATGCGGAAGGCGAGCTCCTCGGAGACGAGGAAGCTCATCATGACCTCTGCCTGTACTGACTCGCGCATGGACTACCCCGCCAGTTGCCGCCACGTGGCCGAAATCCGTCCCGGCCCTTCATGGCATCTTGCAGAACGCCATCATTGGATCACAAGGAGTGAGTTTTCAGATGCTGATAGAGAATCGGAGTCGCCGCAGGATGCTGCCGACGTCCCGGTGCAGGAGTTGCGTGGTGACCCGCAGGCGGTCGGTCTGAGCCGCGGGGAGGGAGACGGCCATGACGGCGGCGGTGGACCCGACGGTGATCGGCACCGCCGCACAGGCCACGCCGAGCGCGTACTGCTGGTATTCCACGACCGGCTGCATGCGCTCGGTCGCGGCCAGGCGGCGCAGTAACCGCTGGCTGTCGGGGACCGAGTACGGGGTGAGCGGCTGGACGGGGTGGCGGGAGAGGTGGTCCCGGCGGCCTTCCTCGTCGAGCTGCGCGAGGAGGCACTGGCCTATGGCGTGGGCGTGGGCGGTCTCGCGGAAGTCGGCCCATTCCGCGACCGCGGGATTCCCGGGCGTGTCCGCCGTCGCCACCAGGTCGATCTCGCCGTCGCGGTACATGGCGAAGTAGACGGGGGCGCCCAGGCGGTCGCGCCAGTGGCGTAAGACGTCGTCGACGAGGTGGCGGCGGCTCTGCTGCGCGTACGCCTCGTCCAGCCGGCCGACGGCCGGGCCCAGCACGTAGACCCCGTCGACCCGGCGGAGGTACCGCTCGTGGGTCAGGGTGCGCAGCAGGTGGTAGGCGGTGGGCAGCGCCACGCCCGCCTCGCGGGCCAACTGCTTGGCGGGGGCGCCGCATTCGTGGACGGCGGCGGCTTCCAGCAGCCGCAGCGCCCGCTGGACGGAGCCGATGAGCGTGGGCGCGGCGTGGCCGTCGTCCTGGTGTCTACCCGTGGACCACTCAGCCGGTCGGTCCGCGGGCGTGGCGTGGGCCATGGTCTGGTCACCCCCGGAGAGCGTGAACCCCCGGGCGTGGCCGCCCGGAGCGGTGCGAAGACGGGGCCTTCGCGCCGGATTCCGGACTGTAGTGGGTGGCCTCGCGGCGGGTTCGGCGCTTGGGGTGCCATTCCCCCGGGTGGAGGAACCGCCGCGCCTCTGTGCTGGCGGCTACCAGCTTCCCCGGTCCGAGGACGGGAAGAACTTCCTGACCACGTAGATGAGTCCGCCGACGAGGGCGACGAAGACCAGGATCTTGAAGAGCAGCCCGACGACGAAGCCGACGACGGAGGCGATGAGGCCACCGAAGATGAAAAGGGCGAGGACCGGTATGGCGATCCACTTCACCCACCACGGAAGTCCGACGAATACCTCGCGTGCGCCCATGACCTGTCCCCTCTCTGCCTGTCGCGCCCGGGTGGCGCGGCCGACGGTGCGGCCCGGGCCCGGGTAGGCCCTCGCGCTGCCGTGTCTTCCTCGATGCTAGGCGGCCGCAGGACCCGGTGGGCCGCCCGCGCCCCCCGTCTCTCCCTGACCCTCCCCCTAGGGAACCTTCGGGGTGCCGCCAGGGTTCCCGCCCTGGCCCGGTCCACCCGGACGTGGTGCGCGGGGGCGCGGGGAGGCTTCAGCTCTCCGGCGGGGAGAAGACCACCATCACCCGCAGGTCCTCGCTGATGTGGTGGAACTTGTGCGGCACCCCGGCCGGGACGTAGACGACGCTGCCGCGCCCCACCTCGGTGGTCTCCTCGCCGACGGTGATGGCCGCCCGGCCGCTGACGACCAGGTACACCTCGTCCTGGCGGTGCGGCTGCTGCGGGTCGAGCTCGCCGGCGTTGAGGGCGTACAGGCCCACGGACATGTTCCGCTCATGCAGGAACTGGAGGTACGCGCCGTCGTTGGAGGCGCGTTCCGCCTCCAGTTCGTCGAGCCGGAAAGCCTTCATCAGCCGCTGGCCTCTCTGTTCGCTTGTCGCTGTGCGCCTTCGGCCCGGCCCGCCGCCGCCCGTGCGGCCGCGCGGTCTACGCCCTGCCGGCGCCGATCTTGTCTGTCACGATCAGACACATGACCAATTTCCTAGTCAAGACGCTGGCGAACGCGGCCGCCCTCCTGGTCGCCGTGTGGCTGCTCAAGGACATCACCCTCACCGGCGACAGCACCGGCAACAAGGCGCTCACGCTCGTTGTCGTCGCCCTGATCTTCGGTCTGGTCAACTTCCTCGTGAAGCCGGTGGTGAAGGTCCTGACCTTCCCGTTGTTCGTGCTCACCCTCGGCCTGATCACGCTGGTGGTCAACGCGCTGATGCTGATGCTGACCTCCTGGCTCGCCGGGCAGTTCGATCTGAGTTTCCACGTCGACGGCTTCTGGACCGCCGTCCTCGGTGGCCTGATCATTTCGGTCGTCTCCTGGGCTCTGAACGTCGCCCTGCCGGACCGCAAGGACTGACCGCTCAGCCCGGAACGCTCCGCGCCGAGGCGGGCCACCCTGCGGCCCGCCCCGCCATCCCGGGCCGCCGGACCGCGTCTGTCCAGGTCGTGGACCTGCCGTGCGGCGGTGCGAAGCCGTGTCCGATGCTGTGGGCGGGCGCCCCTTCGGTGGGCGTCCGCCCGACGGGGGCCTGAAGCACGCGAGAAAGGCGGACACGATGACGGGCGACGGTACGAGGGCAGTACGAGCAGGCCTGCCCGAGGTGGTGAAGAACGAGCCAACTCTCCCCGGCCCGGTCTTCGCCGCCCACTTTCACCTCCCGGGCGAGGTGAGCGGGCCGTACGCCTACGGCCGGGACGAGAATCCCACCTGGACCCATCTGGAACGCGCCATCGCCGAGCTGGACGCGCCGGGCGAGGAGGCCCACACGCTGGTCTTCGCCTCCGGTATGGCGGCCATCTCGGCCGTACTGTTTTCGCAGGTCAGCGCCGGGGACGTGGTGGTGCTGCCGGACGACGGCTACCAGGTGCTGCCGCTGGTCCGCGAGCAGCTCACCGCGTACGGGGTGGAGGTGCGCACCGCGCCGACCGGCGGCGACGGGCAGCTGGAGGTCCTGGAGGGGGCCAAGCTGCTGTGGATCGAGTCGCCGTCCAACCCCGGCCTCGACGTCTGCGACATCCGCCGCCTGGTCGCGGCGGCCCACGCCCGGTCGACACTGGTCGCGGTGGACAACACTCTGGCGACCCCGCTCGGCCAGCGGCCCCTGGAACTGGGGGCGGACTTCTCGGTTGCGTCGGACACCAAGGGCATGACCGGCCACGGCGACATCCTGCTCGGCCATGTGACCTGCCGCGACGCCGAACTGGCCGCGGGCGTCAAGCGCTGGCGCAAGATCGTGGGCGCCATCCCCGGCCCCATGGAGGCGTGGCTCGCCCACCGTTCCCTCGCCACACTCCAACTCCGCGTCGAGCGCCAGACCGCCAACGCGCTGACGCTCGCCGAAGCTCTCCGCGACCGCGCGGACGTGGCCGGGCTGCGCTACCCCGGGCTCTCCGACGACCCCTCGCACGCGATCGCCGCCGCCCAGATGCGCCGCTTCGGCTCCGTCGTCTCGTTCGACCTCGACTCGAAGGCGCGGGCGGAGCGGTTCCTGGCCGAGCTGCGGCTGGTCGAGGACGCCACCAGCTTCGGCAGTGTGCGCTCGACCGCCGAACGCCGGGGCCGCTGGGGCGGGGACGCGGTCGGGGAAGGGTTCGTCCGCTTCTCCGTCGGTGCCGAGGACGCGGAGGACCTGGTGGCCGACGTGACACGCGCTCTCGACCTCTCCCTCGACGCCCGCTGAGCCGCCGGGCCGGCGAACGTGCCGCCCGAAGCACCGCTGTGCTGCCCGGAGGCCGCACGCGTGAAGACGGCCCGAGCCTCCCCCCTCGTGGCTCGGGCCGTCCCGGACTCTCTTTCGAAGAGCCGCCTCACCAAGGCTAGTTGACTCAGCGTCAGTGTCCAATCACTGTGGCGGCAGCGACCTATCGACATATTTATAGTTGAACAGCGAGCGACGGCCTGCGACGAAGGGGTTGAGGGCGTGGATCTTGCGCTGCTGCGTACGTTCGTCACGGTCCACCGAGCCGGTTCCTTCACCCGCGCCGCCGCCCTGCTGGGCCTCTCCCAGCCCGCGGTCACCTCGCAGATACGCACCCTGGAGCGCCAGCTCGGCCGACCGCTCTTCCTCCGCAAGGCCCGCGGCGTGACACCCACCTCGGTCGGCGACGAGCTGGCCCACCGGGCGGCGCCACACCTCGACGCTCTGGTGGAGATCGCGGAGGGCGGCCTGGACCTGGAGGCGCCGCTGCGCACGCTGCATCTCGCGGGCCCACCCGAATTCATGGCGGAGCGGGTCCTGCCCGCCCTGGTCGGCCTCACCGGCAGGGACGGGCCGTCGGTCCGGCTCCGTACCGCCTTCGGCTCCGCCGACGAGGTCCTGGAAGGGCTAGCCGCCGGACACCACGACCTCGCGGTCACCAGCCGCCGCCCGCGCGGAACCCTGCTCAGCGCCGGAACGCTCTGCGACGAGGAACACCTCCTCGTGGCGGCACCCCGCTGGGCCGGACGGTTCGCACCTGGCGCGGTGCGGCACGGTGGCGCCGGGGTGCTCGACAAGGTGCCGGTCGTCGATGTCCATGAGGGCCTGCCTTTCGCCAAGCGGTACTGGGCCACGGTCTTCGACGCACCCCCTCCCGGCCACGCCGCGCTGATCGCCCCGGATCTACGGGCGGTGCTGTCGTGCGTCGTCGCGGGCGCCGGGCTGGCCGTGCTTCCCCGGTACCTCTGCGAGAACGCGCTGGCCAGCGGTGAGCTGGTCACCCTGCTGGATCCGCCGGTTCCGCCGCTGCGGACGTACTTCCTCGCCGTGCGGGCCGGCACCCAGGCTCTGCCGCACATCGCCGTGGCCCACGAGTGGCTGCTGCGGGCGTCCGCCGCCTGGGGGTGAGTCGCGGCCGATGTTTCACGTGGAACATGCGGGGCCAGATTTCCCCCATGACCGTTCGCTCCGTGGTCAAGCGCACCGCCCGTGCCGTGCTCCTCGACGGTGACCAGCTCGTCCTGATCAAGCGCACCAAGCCCGGCGTCGATCCGTACTGGGTGACTCCGGGCGGTGGCGTCGAGCCCGAGGACGACAGCGTCGTCACCGCCCTGCACCGCGAGGTCCTGGAGGAGCTGGGCGCCAAGGTCACCGATGTCGTGCCCTGCTTCGTCGACACGGTCGAACACATCGGCGAGGACGCCGAGACCACCGGCGTGAAGGTGCAGCACTTCTTCGTCTGCCGCCTGGGCACCATGGACCCGTCCCTGCGCCACGGTCCGGAGGTCGAGGACCCCTGCGGGGAGTACGAGATCGTGCGCATCCCGTTCACCCGGCTCGGCATCGCCTCCGTCCACCTGGTCCCCCTCTCGCTGCGGCACTACCTGGACGGCAACATCGAGGGCGTCCAGGCGCTGCTCGCCGCCGATCTCGGCTGAGCAGGAGCGGACGAGTCCGGACAGCGCCCCTTGCGGGCTTCCACCCGGGGCGTCACGGGGTGGCACCGTCGCGGGCGACGATGTTTCACGTGAAACAGGGCACCTCCGGCGCCCTGCTCACCCTCCGGTCGGCGGCGTACCGCGTGAGCTGCGGGAACGGGCACCTCGCGCTGCCCCGTGACCGACGGCGGGTCTCAGAATCCCCGGCTGAAAAGGCGGTGGACGCGAGGCGCCCGCGTCGGTCAACCTGAGCCGCGTGTCGACACCTGCGCTCTCCGCTCTACCCGTCCGCCCGCTCACCCTCCGGGACCTCCCGGCCTGCACGAGCCTCGCGTATGACCGGGGGTGGTCCCCGGAGGAGCACAAATGGCGCCTGCTGCTCGCGGCGGGGCACGGCGTCGGCATCGACGCTCCGGACGGACGCGGGCTGCTGGGCGCCTGCACCCTCACCGACTTCGGCCCGCAGGAGGCCCCCGCCTTCACCGCAGTCGGCATGGTACTGATCGCCGACCGGTACGCGGGGCGAGGCTTCGGCCGCCGCCTGATGGAGCACGTGATCGAGTACAGCGGCTCGGTCCCTCTCACCCTGTATGCGACCAGCAGCGGGCTTCCGCTCTACCGGAAGCTGGGGTTCACGTCCGTGGGCCAGGCGGCCACCGTCACCGGCCGCTTCTCCGCCCCCACCGCCCTCCCCGGCTCGCCGGCGCTCTCCCTCTCCCGCGCGAGGGCGGGCGACCTGCCCCGCATCCTCCAGCTCGACGCCGAGGTCTTCGGCACCGACCGGACGCCGCTGATCGCCAGGCTCCCGGCATTCGCCGACCGGTTCCTGGTGGCGGAGGAGGACGGGGAGCTGACCGGCTTCGCGGCGCGCTGGCCCTCCACCGACACCGAGGTGATCGGTCCGCTCGTCGCCCGGGACAGCGGCACCGCACAGGCCCTCATCACCGCCTTGGCCGACGGCGCCCACCGCCCCCTGCGCACCGACATCGACGTGCGGCACGCGTCGCTGCTGGGCTGGCTGCGGGAACGGGGCATGCCGGTCGTCTCCACCAACGAGGTGATGACGCGCACCCTGCCCGCCCTGCCCGGCGACTGGACCAGGCGGTTCGCGCCCCTCACCGTGGCCGCGGCCTGACGGCGGGGCACCGCCGCCGCCGTCAGGAAGGCTTCCCTCAACGCCGGGCGGCGGATACTCGTCACCGTCGGAGCGTCCAGCGTCGGGATTATTCTCTTGCGTACGCTCGTTACATGCATACGCCGGATATTGCATTCATGTCTTAAGCTGGACACAACCCGGGCTTTCGGCGCCCCGACAGGCCCGGAGGGCCCCGACAAGGAGGAGCGAGGAGCCATGACCGCCACGGACCCCGCACTGACCGCACTGGCGCAGAGCTGGTGCGCACTCTCGCTGCTGCACGGCCGCATCGAGGCGCACGTGGAGCGGGCGCTTCAGTCGGGGCACGGGCTCAGCTCCCGCGAGTACTCGCTGCTGGACGTGCTCAGCCGCCAGCACGAGGGCGAGGGAGGCCACCTGCAGATGAAGCAGGTCGCCGACGCCGTCGTCCTCAGCCAGAGCGCCACCACCCGGCTGGTGAGCCGGCTGGAGGACCGCGGCCTCCTCTCCCGGTACCTCTGCCCCACCGACCGGCGCGGCATCTACACCGACGTGACCCCGGCAGGGAACGAGCTCCTCACCGAGGCCCGCCCCACCAATGACGAGGCCCTGCGGGAAGCTCTCGACGCCGCCGCCCAGGACCCCGAGCTCGCCCCGCTCGTCCAGGCGGTCGAGACGCTGCGCACCCCCGCCTGACGGCTCCGGACCACACCGGACGGCCCTCGCGGGCTGGTCTACTGTGCCGCTCATGGATCACCTCACGAACGCGCCTCAGCAGGTCAGTCCGCACGGTGCCACGCCCGGCGCTTCCCCCGGGTCGGCCTCCCGCCAACCCACAGACGACGCCTCCGACCTCCCGGGCAGCCCTTCCGCCGACGGGCTGCTGATCCGTCGCGCCGAGGCCTCCGACGTGGCCGCCATCGTCGCCATGCTCGCCGACGACCCGCTGGGAGCCACGCGGGAGTCCCCCGACGACCTCGCCCCCTACAGGGCGGCGCAGGCCCGGCTGGCCGCCGACCCGAACCAGCACCTGGTCGTGGCCGAGCGCGCGGGGAAGGTCGTCGGAACACTTCAGCTGACCCTCATCCCCGGCCTCTCCCGGCGGGCGGCCACCCGCTCCCTGATCGAGGGGGTACGCGTCCACGCGGACGAACGGGGAAGCGGGCTCGGCACCCGCCTCATCGAGTGGGCCGTCGAGCAGTCCCGCGCCGAGGGGTGCCGGCTCGTGCAGCTGACCTCCGACGCCACCCGCGAGGACGCCCACCGGTTCTACGAGCGCCTCGGCTTCGCCGCCTCCCACGTGGGGTTCAAGCTCCAGCTCTGAACCGGCGCTACGGCGTAGCCTCGTGGCGTCCCCGCAGATCTGCCGACACACGGTGTTTTACGTGAAACACCGGACAGGCGACGTTTCACGTGAAACATCACGCCATCACCGCGCCCGGAGTGGACGTTTCACGTGAAACATTCCTCCCGACGGCTCCACTCAGCCCCACTCGCCCTGGCCACGCCACCCCTTGGGGTCCACACCTCCGGGAACCACGGAATCCGGCGCGTACGGCTCCCGCGTGAAGACGAACGATCCCAAGTCCAGGTGGGTCAAGGCCCCTTCGGCGTCCCGCACCGGCCGCAGGACCTCGCCGAGGAAGTAGCCGTCCAGCCCCCGCCACGTCCCGTCGCCGACCGCCACGAACCGCGCCGCACGCCCCGCCCCCCGCAGCGGCCGCAGCTTCACCCCGCCGTCGGCCCCGCAGTGCAGTCCGTACGGCGTCACGCCCCAGTACCAGGGCCCCGCCAGTTCCAGCACCGCCGGGTCGGTCTCCCGCATCGGCCGCCAGAGCCGCGGCATCGACGGTTCCGCCTCGGCGACGATGCCGATGAGCTCGGCGGCGAGCGTCCCGATGAGGAGCCCCGAGGTGGTGTTGGCGAGGACCACCGCCGCCAGCCGCTCGTCCTCGCCGGCCAGCACCGCGGCGAGGAAGCCGGGAAGCGAACCCATGTGACCGGTCAGCGTCCCTCCGGCGACGCTCAGAATCTGCGTGCCCAGTCCGTAGGCGCTCTCCTGGGCCCCCGGAAGGCTCGGGGCCGCCGGCGTCCGCATCTCCCGGACGGACGCGGCGCTCAGCACCGCGTCGTCGCCCTGGATCAGGAAGGCGGCGAAGCGCAGCAGGTCCCGCGTGGTCGACCACAGCTGCCCCGCCGGGGCCATGCGGCCCAGGTCGTGCGCGGGCTCCGGGAGCAGGGCGTCGGCCCAGGGGTGCACCGCCCAGCCCTCGGCGTACGGTGCCTGCGGCGCGTAACTGGTGCGGGTCAGCCCCAGCGGCTCCAGCACCTCGGCCCGCAGCACCTTCTCCCACGGCTCGCCCCGCACCTCCTCGACCAGCGCGCCCAGCAGGGTGTAGCCGGGATTGGAGTAGTGGTGGACCCGGCCCACGGGATGCCGGTGCGGCTCCTCGCCGAGCACGTCGGCCAGCTCGGGGCGGAGCGTGCCGGGACTCCGCTCCCACCATTCACCCGGCGCCTCGGCCGCCAGGCCGCCGGTGTGGGCCAGCAGCTCGGCGATGGTGGCCCGGCCGGCATCGGTGCCGGGCAGATGCTTCTCCAGGGTGTCGGTCAGTTCCAGCAGCCCTTCGTCCCGTAGCCGCATGACCAGGACGGCGGTGAAGGTCTTGCTGATCGACCCGACCCGGTACTGGGTGTCCCCGTCGACCTCCACGCCCTCCAGCGCGGAGAGCGCCCCTTCCCAAACCAGCTCACCGTCCCGCGCCACACCGGCCACCAGCGACGGCACCCGGGCCTCGCTCTGCGCACGGGCGATGCGATGGGCCAGGGCTCGGCGGGTGGCGGGCAGGAGGCGTGCCTCTGCCGGGATCTCATGCGTCGTCATGCCCCCACTCCACTCGCTCGCCACGCAGAGGTCCAGCACTTTTCCCGCCCGTCCCCCGACACGCCCTACCGGCTGCTGTAGAGCACCTGGGCGGCTCCCCATGCCTCGAACCGCTCCTTCTCCCGCAGGCCGACTGCCCGCAGGAGCCGCAGGGAGGGCCCGTTGGCGACCCGGGTCACCGCGATCACCTCGTGGTGCGACGCTCGCTCGCCTCGGTACCACGCGAGGACCGCGGCGACCGCTTCCCGTCCCAGCCCTCTCCCGGTGGCCTCGGGGAGGAGCCCGTACGACAGTTCCGTCCGGCCCGGCCGGCGCGTGTCGGGCCGGAGTTCCACGTATCCCACCGGGCTGCCGGGCCGGACGCCAGGTGCGCCCGACTGGCCGGCAACCACCGCGAAGACGCCCGGGCGCCCCACGACCGCCTGCCGGTAGGCGGCGAGATGGTCGGCGGGCACGGGGCCACCGAGATGGCGGCGGACGACGGGCTCGGTCCACAGACGCAGGAAGGCGTCGAGGTCCCCCCTCTCGACCGGCCTGAGCAGCAGCCGTGGAGTGGACAGCGACACGGTCTGCCACCCGGGACACTCCTCAACCGCGCCCCCGTCCTCCCGCCGGGCGCCGGTCACCCCTGGAGGCACCCTCGCAGCGCGGTGACGAGCCGGTTGGCCCTTTCGTCGCCGTAACCGATCATGCGGTCCCGCCCCAGAGCTCCACCACGGGCCGCCCGCCCACCCGGACGGAGACCGCCGTCCCCAGCCCCCCGAACTCCGCGAAGTTTCCCCGGAAGACGTCCGCCACGGACCCGAAGCCCTCGTCCGCCCAACCGCCAATCTCGACCGTGCCCACTGCCCACACCTCCTGTGCTCGCGCTCCACGGCCCGCACCGGCCCGTCCGACCGCGACAGGCTACGAGCCCCTCCGGTACGTCACCACGCCTTTTCGGCGCCGAGGCGCTCCGGACGACCGCCGTGCGCGGCAGCGCGTCACCGGGGCCCGTCCGTGGGCAGCCTCACCCGTGCGCCATGTCCACGAAGCGGCTGTAGTGGCCCTGGAAGGCGACGGTGATGGTGGCGGTGGGGCCGTTACGGTGCTTGGCGACGATGAGGTCGGCCTCGCCGGCGCGGGGGGACTCCTTCTCGTAGGCGTCCTCGCGGTGCAGCAGGATCACCATGTCGGCGTCCTGCTCGATGGAGCCGGACTCACGGAGGTCGGAGACCATCGGCTTCTTGTCGGTGCGCTGCTCCGGGCCACGGTTGAGCTGGGAGAGGGCGATGACCGGGATCTCCAGCTCCTTGGCGAGCAGCTTGAGGTTACGGGACATGTCCGAGACCTCCTGCTGGCGGCTCTCGGCCCGCTTCGAGCCGCCGGACTGCATGAGCTGGAGGTAGTCGATGACGACGAGCTTGAGGTCGTTGCGCTGCTTGAGACGGCGGCACTTGGCGCGGATCTCCATCATCGACAGGTTCGGGGAGTCGTCGATGTAGAGGGGGGCGGCCGACACGTCGGGCATGCGGCGGGCGAGGCGGGTCCAGTCCTCGTCGGTCATCGTGCCGGAGCGCATGTGGTGCAGGGCGACCCGGGCCTCGGCCGACAACAGGCGCATGGCGATCTCGTTGCGGCCCATCTCCAGGGAGAAGACCACGCTGGGCAGGTTGTTCTGGATGGAGGCGGCTCGCGCGAAATCGAGGGCGAGCGTCGACTTGCCCATCGCGGGACGGGCCGCGATGACGATCATCTGGCCGGGGTGCAGGCCGTTGGTGAGCGAGTCGAAGTCGGTGAACCCGGTGGGGACACCAGTCATCTCGCCACTGCGGGAACCGATCGCCTCGATCTCGTCGAGCGCGCCCTCCATGATGTCGCCGAGCGGCAGGTAGTCCTCGGAGGTCCGCTGCTCGGTGACGGCGTAGATCTCCGCCTGGGCGCTGTTGACGATCTCGTCGACGTCGCCGTCGGCGGCGTACCCCATCTGCGTGATCTTGGTGCCCGCCTCCACGAGGCGGCGGAGCACCGCCCGCTCGTGCACGATCTCCGCGTAGTACTCGGCGTTGGCGGCGGTGGGCACCGTCTGCACGAGGGTGTGGAGGTACGGGGCGCCGCCGACGCGGGTGATCTCGCCGCGCTTGGTCAGCTCGGCGGCGACGGTGATGGGGTCGGCCGGCTCGCCCTTGGCGTAGAGGTCGAGGATCGCCAGGTAGATCGTCTCGTGCGCGGGCCGGTAGAAGTCGTTGCCCTTGAGGACCTCGACCACATCGGCGATGGCGTCCTTGGAGAGGAGCATGCCGCCGAGGACGGACTGCTCGGCGTCGAGGTCCTGCGGCGGAACGCGCTCGAAGGCGGTCGCCCCACCGCTGTCCCAGCTCTCGCCGTCACGGTCCCGGCCCCCGTCGTTCCCCTTGCCCCGCCGCCGGGACGCCGGCAGCCGGTCGCCGGGTCCGGTGTCCGCGGCCCACGGTTCGTCCAAGGGCTCGGAGATACTCACCGTGCCGCCTCCATCCGTCCGCCGAGCGGACCTCTCCGTGCGCGCTTCCGTACGGCCCGACACTGACAAAGCGAGAGGCCCAACCCCTTCTCTGACGCGTCGAAGTCGTGAGATTCCTCGGTCGGAACTCAGGCCGCGCGCGGGTGGGTCGCCGGACCACGGTAGGCCCGTCGGCACCGTCAGCCAATCTGGTTATCCACAGGCCCTGTGGATGATCGACCCAATGCTGTGGAGAACTCGGCGAAACCTGTGCACGGCCCCGTGGACAGCGCTGTGAACAACCCCTCAAGAACTTCGCCACCCTACCGCTGACCTGCGCCTTCGCTGCTCGCAGGCTGTGCAGGGGAAAAACTTCCCCACCTCGCGCGAGATCGTCGCCAAACCGTTGCCCGCCGACCCGCATCCTGGGATGCAGTAAGGATCCCTAGGGCATTGCATCTATTACCTGTGGATGATTACATTGGGCGCCATGACCAAGGCAGCTCCGCAGGCCAGACCCCGTCGCCGTCAGCATGACCGCGAGATCGTCGCCCTCGCCGTACCCGCCTTCGGAGCCCTCGTCGCCGAGCCCCTCTTCGTGATGGCCGACAGCGCGATCGTCGGCCACCTCGGCACCGCTCAGCTCGCCGGACTGGCCGTCGCCTCCGCCCTGCTGACCACCGCCGTCAGCGTCTTCGTCTTCCTCGCCTACGCCACCACCGGCGCCGTGGCCCGCC
Source organism: Streptomyces sp. NPDC058373 (assembly GCF_042723275.1). Taxonomy (NCBI): domain Bacteria; kingdom Bacillati; phylum Actinomycetota; class Actinomycetes; order Kitasatosporales; family Streptomycetaceae; genus Streptomyces; species Streptomyces sp. NPDC058373. The sequence continues at coordinate 93,212 of NZ_JBHXJE010000020.1, forward strand.
GGGTCGGCGCGGGCGACCTCTCCGCCGCCATCCGCCAGGGCATGGACGGCATCTGGCTGGCACTGCTCCTGGGAGCCGCCGTCATCGCGGTGGTCCTGCCGACCGCCCCCGCCCTGATCGACCTTCTCGGCGCCTCCGAGACAGCTGCCCCGTACGCGGTCACCTACCTCCGCGTCTCCTCGCTCGGCATCCCCGCGATGCTCGTCGTCCTCGCGGCCACCGGCGTCCTCCGCGGACTCCAGAACACCCGCACCCCCCTGTACGTCGCCATCGGCGGCTTCGTCGCCAACGCCGTTCTCAACGTCGTCCTGGTCTACGGCGCCGGACTCGGCATCGCCGGTTCCGCCTGGGGAACGGTCATCGCCCAGTGCGGCATGGCCGCCGTCTACCTGGTGGTCGTCATCCGCGGTGCCCGCAAGCACGGTGCCTCGCTCAAGCCGGACGCGGCGGGGATCCGCGCCTCGGCGCAGGCCGGAGCCCCGCTGCTGGTGCGGACCCTGTCGCTGCGGGCCGTACTGATGATCGCGACGGCCGTGGCCGCACGTCTCGGTGACACGGACATCGCCGCCCACCAGATCATCCTCTCGCTGTGGAGCCTGCTCGCCTTCGCGATGGACGCCATCGCCATCGCCGGGCAGGCGATCATCGGGCGCTACCTCGGTGCCGGGGACACGGAAGGGGCCAAGGCCGTCTGCCGGCGCATGGTGGAGTGGGGCATCGGCTCCGGCATCGCCCTCGGCGTCTTGGTGGTCGTCTCCCGCCCGCTCTTCATCCCCCTGTTCACCAGCGACGGGTCCGTTCAGGACGCGGCACTCCCCGCACTCCTGGTGGTCGCGGTCTGCCAGCCGATCTCCGGCATCGTCTACGTCCTGGACGGCGTCCTCATGGGAGCGGGCGACGGCCCCTACCTCGCCTGGGCCATGCTCCTGACCCTGGCGATCTTCGCGCCGTTCGCCCTGCTGATCCCCAGCTGGGGCGGCGGCCTCACCGCGGTCTGGGGCGCGATGACGCTGATGATGGTCACCAGGGCGGTCACCCTGGGACTCCGCACGAAGTCGGGCCGCTGGTTGATCACCGGCGCCAGCCGGTAGCCCTGGGGGCTCGGTTCGGCGATGTTTCACGTGAAACATCGCCGAACCGGGCGGAGAGGCCCATGGCATGTTTCACGTGAAACATCGGGACGCCCCACACTCGCCACACGCCCGTACGTACCTTCCCGGTCCTCGGCCGCGCACGGCAAAGGGCCGCACCCGTGAGGGTGCGGCCCTTTGCTTCACGCTGCCAGATCGCTGATCAGGCGGCGACGACCTCGACGTTCACCTTGGCGGCAACCTCGGGGTGCAGACGCACGGACGCGGAGTGCGCGCCCAGCGACTTGATCGGCGCGTCCAGCTCGATGCGACGCTTGTCGACCTTCGGGCCGCCGGCGGCCGAGATCGCCGCGGCGATGTCGGCCTGCGTGACGGAACCGAAGAGACGGCCGGCCTCGCCGGAGCGGGTGCTCAGGCTGACCTTGACGCCCTCGAGCTCGGCCTTGATCTGGTTGGCCTGCTCGATGGTGGCGATCTCGTGGATCTTGCGAGCACGACGGATCTGCTCGACGTCCTTCTCGCCACCCTTGGTCCAGCGGATCGCGAAACCACGCGGGACCAGGTAGTTACGGGCGTAGCCGTCCTTGACGTCGACGACGTCACCGGCCGCACCGAGGCCGGAGACCTCGTGGGTGAGGATGATCTTCATCAGTCGGTCACCCTTCCCTTATCGCGCGGTCGACGTGTAGGGCAGCAGCGCCATCTCACGGCTGTTCTTCACAGCCGTGGCGACGTCACGCTGGTGCTGCGTGCAGTTGCCGGTCACGCGGCGGGCACGGATCTTGCCACGGTCGGAAATGAACTTCCGCAGCATGTTCGTGTCCTTGTAGTCCACGTACGTGACCTTGTCCTTGCAGAATGCGCAGACCTTTTTCTTCGGCTTGCGCACAGGCGGCTTAGCCATGGTGTTTCTCCTGTGTGATCAAGAAGTGTGGTGGCGAACCCTGATCCCTCGGGGACGCGAAGCGTCCTAGAAGGGGGGCTCGTCCGAGTAGCCGCCACCGCCGCCGGAGCTGCCGCCCCAGCCGCCGCTGCCGCCACCCTGCTGCTGGCCGCCGCCGGCAGGAGCGCTGGTCGCCCACGGGTCGTCGGCGGGAGCCCCGCCGCCGCCCTGCTGGCCACCGCCGGGGCCGCCGCCCCAGCCGCCCTGCTGGCCGCCGCCACCGCCGCCGCCGCTGTAACCGCCCTGGCCACCACGACCGGTGGTCTTGGTGACCTTGGCCGTGGCGTTCCGCAGGCTGGCACCGACCTCGTCGACGTCCAGCTCGTAGACCGTGCGCTTGATGCCCTCACGGTCCTCGTAGGACCGCTGCTTCAGCCGGCCCTGCACGATGACGCGCATGCCTCGCTGGAGCGACTCGGCGACGTTCTCCGCCGCCTGACGCCAGACCGAGCAGGTGAGGAAGAGGCTGTCGCCGTCCTTCCACTCGTTGGTCTGGCGGTCGAAGGTGCGGGGAGTGGACGCGACGCGGAACTTCGCGACCGCCGCACCGGACGGGGTGAAGCGCAGCTCGGGGTCGTCGACAAGATTGCCGACCACCGTGATAACGGTCTCGCCTGCCATGGGGTACCTCTCGGCGGGTTTGCTGCTGGCTGCTGGCTGCTACTCGGAGCCCGAGTGGATCTGAGCGGAAAGAGCTCAGTGGGTCTCGGGGCGGAGGACCTTCGTCCTCAGGACCGACTCGTTCAGGTTCATCTGGCGGTCGAGTTCCTTGACGACCGCAGGCTCGGCCTGGAGGTCGATCACCGAGTAGATGCCCTCGGGCTTCTTCTTGATCTCGTACGACAGACGACGACGGCCCCAGGTGTCGACCTTCTCGACCTTTCCGTCGGCCTCACGGACGACGGAGAGGAAGTTCTCGATCAGGGGGGCGACGGAGCGCTCCTCCAGATCGGGGTCGAGGATGACCATCACCTCGTAGTGACGCATGTAGAACCCACCTCCTTTGGACTCAGCGGCCACGGTCGTTCCGTGGCAGGAGGGTCTTGATGCGAGCGCAACGGTATCGGCCACCGCGGACGACGGATCCCGCGAGCGGGAGCCGGGTGGGCGGGCGATCCAGGATCTGGGCAGACACCGGTGCAGACGGTACAGAGTACCCGCACGACCGCTTCCGGTTGAAATCCGGCCGCCGATGCCCGCAATCTGGGTGTATCGGGTGCTCCGGCACCGGATGCGCAGCACCGGTGCCCGGCACCGAGATGAGCGCCGCTTCCGCAGGAGGTGCCCCAATGGCCCAGACGACGCGTCCGAAGACAGCCGGTTCCCTCTTCGCCACCGACGGCAAGCCCCATCCGCTCCAGGACGCCCTGATGGCCGTCACCCTCGTCCTCGGGGCGATCGCCCTGATTACGGCGGGTTTCCACCATCTGCACCTGCTCAGCTCATGGGCAGGGCTGGTGGGCATCCTCACGGGTGCCTACGGCCAGTACATCTCCGAGACGACCAGGGAACGCACCCTCCTCATCGTGGGACTCGGTGCCTCCGCCCTCGGCTTCTACCTCGGCATGGCCCACGGTGGCCTTTTCGGCGGCGTGGTCACCTGACCCCGCCCGCCTCCCGGCCGAGGGACCGTTCCGCGACGGGACGGTCCCTCGGCCGGCGGTGCGCCCCGGCCGGTTCGGTGGCGGCCCGAACGGGGCGATCACCGGCGCAGTAGGCTTCGCGCGAGAGCCGGAGCCCCTGACCCCATGGGGACACACCAGCCCGAGGAGCGCCCCGAAATGAGTCTGACCCTCAGGACCATCAGCCGTGAGCAGCATCTGGCGTATGTCCAGACCCTGCCCGCGGCCAGCCACATGCAGGTCCCTGCCTGGGCGGACGTCAAGGCCGAGTGGCGCTCGGAGAGCCTGGGCTGGTTCGACGACCGGACGGGCGAGATGGTGGGCGCCGGTCTCGTCCTGTACCGCCAGCTTCCGAAGATCAAGCGGTATCTGGCGTACCTCCCCGAGGGCCCGGTCATCAACTGGTTCTCGCCTCACCTGGAGGAGTGGCTCCAGCCGATGCTGGCCCACCTCAAGCAGCAGGGCGCCTTCTCGGTGAAGATGGGCCCGCCGGTGATCATCCGGCGCTGGGAGGCCGCCAGCATCAAGAAGGGCATCCAGGACCCGGACGTCAAGCGTCTGCGGGACGTCGAGGCCGACTTCATCGAGCCGCGTGCCTTCGAGGTCGCGGACCGGCTGCGGCGCATGGGGTGGCAGCAGGGCGAGGACGGCGGCGCCGGCTTCGGTGACGTCCAGCCCCGGTACGTCTTCCAGGTCCCGCTGGCCAACCGTTCGCTGGAGGACGTCCACAAGGGCTTCAACCAGCTCTGGCGGCGCAACATCAAGAAGGCCGAGAAGGCCGGCGTCGAGGTCGTCCAGGGCGGCTACCAGGACCTGGAGGAGTGGCAGCGGCTCTACGAGGTCACCGCCGAGCGCGACCGCTTCCGCCCGCGCCCCCTCGGCTACTTCCAGCGCATGTGGACGGCGCTGAACAACGAGGACCCCAACCGGATGCGGCTGTACTTCGCCCGCCACGAGGGGGAGAACGTCGCCGCCGCCACCATGCTGGTCGTCGGCGGCCACGTCTGGTACTCCTACGGCGCCTCCGCCAACCACAAGCGCGAGGTCCGGCCCTCCAACGCCATGCAGTGGCGGATGCTGCGCGACGCCTACGCGCTCGGCGCCACCGTCTACGACCTGCGCGGCATCTCCGACTCCCTGGACGAGTCGGACCACCTCTTCGGCCTCATCCAGTTCAAGGTCGGCACCGGTGGGCAGGCTGCCGAGTACCTCGGCGAGTGGGACTTCCCGCTCAACAAGCTGCTGCACAAGGCGCTCGACATCTACATGTCCCGCCGCTGACCCCACCGGGCACGGCACAATTCCTCCGGCGGGGCGCAACGGCCGCACCGCCCAACGACGACTGACACAGGAAGGCTCCGGACCGGCCATGGCGCTCACGCTGTACGTCGACACCGCGCGCTGGCGGGATCACCACCACCAGGTGCGCGAGCAGTTCCCGGGCATCGTCCCCGTCTGCAAGGGCAACGGGTACGGCTTCGGGCACGAGCGGCTGGCAGAGGAGGCAATCCGCTTCGGCGCCGACATCCTCGCGGTGGGCACCACCTACGAGGCGGCTCGGATCAAGGACTGGTTCAGCGGTGACCTGCTCGTCCTGACGCCGTTCCGGCGCGGCGAGGAGCCGGTCCCGCTGCCGGACCGGGTCATCCGCTCGGTCTCCTCGGTGGACGGCGTCCACGGCCTGGTCGGCGCCCGCGTGGTCATCGAGGTGATGTCCTCGATGAAGCGCCACGGCGTCAGCGAGGAGGATCTCCCGAAGCTCCACGCGGCCATAGAGGACGTCCGGCTGGAGGGCTTCGCCATCCACCTGCCGCTGGACCGCACCGACGGCACGGACGCGGTCGAGGAGGTCATCGCCTGGATGGACCGCCTGCGCGCCCACCGGCTGCCGTTGCACACCATGTTCGTCAGCCACCTGAAGGCCTCCGAACTGGCCCGCCTCCAGCAGCAGTTCCCGCAGACGCGGTTCCGCGCGCGGATCGGCACGCGGCTGTGGCTGGGCGACGAGGAGGCGACCGAGTACCGCGGCGCGGTGCTGGACGTCACCCAGGTCTCCAAGGGCGACCGCTTCGGCTACCGCCAGCAGAAGGCGGCCGGTGACGGCTACCTGGTGGTGGTCGCCGGGGGCACCTCGCACGGGGTGGGCCTGGAGTCGCCGAAGGCCCTGCACGGCGTGATGCCGCGCGCCAAGGGCGTGGCCCGTGCGGGCCTGGCGACGGTCAACCGGAACCTGTCGCCGTTCGTCTGGGCGGGCAAGCAGCGCTGGTTCGCCGAGCCCCCGCACATGCAGGTGTCGATCCTCTTCGTCCCCGCGGACGCCCCCGCGCCGCAGGTCGGCGACGAGCTGGTGGCCCACCTGCGGCACACCACCACGCAGTACGACCGGGTCGTCGAGCGCTGAGCCGACCTGCCCGCACGTGAAGACACCCCCTGGCCGCCCCGCACGGGGACGGCCAGGGGGTGTCTTTCCAGTCCTGTGCGGTGTCCGCGGTGTCCGGTGCGTGCTCTCGGCGCGCCGGGCGGAAGTCCTCGTACTGGACGTACTCGGTTCGCCCGGTGCGGTGAGAGCACGCACCGGACACCGCGGGGGACTGTGAAGGCAGCCCCCTAGGGGCCTCTGATGTGGCCGGTGTGTCAGGACGAGCCAGGGGCCGTGGGGCCGCCCGCTCCCAGGCCCTCACCGGCCCGCTTGCCCGCGCCCCAGCGCACCACCGGGCCGCTGAAGTGTGCGGCGTGCTGCGGCGGGCGGGCGGCATAGCCGAGGACGAACCTGTCCGGAGCACCGTCCAGCACCCCGCCCGAGGGGTCGTCGTCCCCGTCCCGGCGCACCACGTCCCGTTCGGGGAGCAGGGCGTCGCGCACGATGACGGCGCAGAGGTAGAGCGTCCCGGCGAGGTGGAGGCAGATCGCCAGGTGGTACCCCTCCAGCGGCAGGCCGCGCTGGGCGTCCCCGCTGCTGGTGAAGGCGAGGTACATCCAGATGCCGAAGTAGTACAGGACCTCGCAGGCCTGCCAGACGAGGAAGTCGCGCCAGCGGGGCCGGGCGAGGGCGGCCAGCGGGATCAGCCAGAGCACGTACTGCGGTGAGTACACCTTGTTGGTGAGGATGAAGGCCGCGACGACCAGGAAGGCCACCTGGGCCAGCCTGGGGCGGCGGGGCGCCATGAGGACGAGGACGGCGATCAGCGCGCAGGCCAGGACCATCAGCAGGGTCGCCAGGGTGTTGACGGTCTCCGTCGCCAGCGGCTGGCCGGAGTTCTGGGAGAGCACCAGCCAGAAGGAGCCGAAGTCGACGCCGCGTTCCTCGCTGAACGTGTAGAACTTCGACCAGCCCTCGAAGGCGCCGATCATCACGGGCCCGTTGACCACCAGCCACGCCCCCGCGGCCCCGCCGAGGGCCGTGCCGAAGGCCCGCCACTTCCCCGCCCGCCAGCAGAGCAGGAAGAGCGGCCCGAGGATCAGGGCCGGGTAGAGCTTGGCCGCGGTGGCGAGCCCGAGGAGGACGCCGAAGGCGAGCGGCCGCTCGCGCGCCCACATGAGCAGCGCGGCGGCGGTCAGGGCCACGGCCAGCAGGTCCCAGTTGATGGTGGCGGTCAGCGCCAGGGCGGGGGCGAGGGCGACGAGCAGGGCGTCCCAGGGGCGCCGGCGGTGGGTGCGCGCGACGCAGACGGCGATCACGGCGGCGCAGACCATCAGCATCCCGGCGTTGATCAGCCAGTAGATCTGCTCGCGCTCCACGAGGGCCCCCGAGCCCGGGGTGGCCCACGAGGCCACCTCCATGAACACGCCGGTCAGGACGGGGTACTCCAGGAACTCCATGTCCCCCGGCAGCCGGTCGAAGTAGGGGACCAGGCCGTCGGCGAAGCCCCGGCCCTGGAAGAGGTGGGGAATGTCGGAGTAGCAGGCGTGGGTGTACTGGGCGCCGGCACCGAAGAACCAGCCACCGTTGTAGCAGGGCAGCTTCTGCACCATGCCTAGGGCGAACATGCCGATCATGACCAGGGCGATCACCCGTACCGGCGACCACCAGGAGCGGCCGGTGAGGGCCCGTCTGCCCACGGGGCCGCCGATCAGCTCGGAGCCGGCGGCGGCCACCTCGTCCTGCCGCGTCGGCTGCACGGTGTCCCGCTGCGGTGCGCTGGCACGTGTCGTCTCTGGGCTGGGCATGGGCGCCATCCTGCCCCATGGCCCCCGGAACGACGGGAGGGCCGCCGCACCCGTTGGTGCGTCGGCCCGTGGTTTCACGTGAAACACGATGTTTCACGTGAAACATGGCGTCGATGCCCTCACTGTCCCTAATGGGGCGTGATGCC